>JAYSPT010000107.1:0-5073 GCA_043721995.1 Salinibacterium sp.
TCGTTGTTCTGATCGCGGCATTCACGCGACTCTGGAACCTCGGTAGCCCGCGCGCGCTCGTTTTCGATGAGACCTTCTATGTGAAGGATGCGTGGACGCTCTTCAACCTCGGCTATGAGGGGCGATGGCCCGCGGACGCGGATACCCTGTTCAACGCCGGCCAGGTGAACAGCTTCCTCGCGGAGCCCTCGTTCGTCGTGCATCCGCCTCTCGGCAAGTGGATGATCGGCCTCGGTATGGCCCTCGTCGGCCCTGAAAATCCGGTGGGCTGGCGGATCTCGACCGCCATTGTGGGCATTCTCGCGGTCATCCTTCTCATGCTCATCGCGAAGAAATTGTTTAAGTCCAACCTGCTCGCAGTCATCGCCGGATTCCTCTTCGCCATCGACGGTAACGCCATAGTGATGAGCCGCGTTGCGCTCCTCGACAACTCTGTGATGTTCTTCACGCTGCTGGGTTTCGGGGCGATCCTCATGGATCGCGACTGGGCCGCAGTGCGACTATCGGCCTGGCTTGAGCGCAAGGACGCGCTCGGCAAATCGCCGAGCTGGGGGCCGGGCTTGTGGTGGCGACCCTGGCTCGTTGCGGCGGGCGTAGCGCTCGGCGCGGCATCCGCGGTCAAATGGAATGGACTGTACTTTCTGGCAGCATTTGCGATCTACACGCTGGCCGTCGATGCTGTCGCGCGGCGGCGCGCGGGTATCCCCTTCTGGTTCACGGCCGCAGTTTTCAAGCAGGGCCCGATCACCTTCCTGCTTATGGTGCCCGTCGCCGTCGCCACGTACTTCGCTTCGTGGACCGGTTATTTTGTCACCGACAACGGTTACAGTCGCACGTTCGCGGATCAACCGGGCGCGGCGTGGACGGGCCCGCTCGCCTGGGTGCCCCACTCTTTGCAGAGCTGGTGGCATTTCGAGGCGGCGGTTTACCAGTACAACATTCACGAAATGCGTCCTCACTCGTACCAAGCGAATCCGCTCACGTGGCTGTTCATGATCCGGCCGACGAGCATGTACTACCAGGCGTCAACCGCGGGCCAGAACGGATGCACGTCAGGCGGCTATGGCTGCGGGTCCTGGATCACGGGAGTCGCCAACCCGCTCATCTGGTGGGCGGCCGCTGCTGCCGTGTTCTACCTCACGTACCGGCTGGTGCGCTACCGCGAGTGGAAAGTGGGGCTCATTCTCGCCGGAGTTGCCGCTGGGTATCTGCCGTGGTTGCTCTACATCAACCGCACGATCTTCCAGTTCTACACGATTGCCTTCGAGCCCTACATGATTCTCGCCCTGGTGTTCGTGATCGGGATGATCCTGGGCAAACCCACGGATGCGTGGCACAAACGCACCCGGGGCATTCGTACCGTAGCCATCTATCTCGGTGTCGTGAGCCTCGTGAGCGCCTTCTTCTTCCCGGTGTGGACCGGCCAGACGATCGACTACATCTTCATGGCCGCACATTGGTGGTTGCCGACCTGGCGATAGCTGTGGGCGCCCGCCCGCGCGCGGAGTAAGCGACTGATAATTCGTGCCCCGAACGTCCCGGTTTTTCGGCATAATGGGTCCCGACGCTGACCGTGCCCGTGTGCTCCCCCCCGATGGCGCACCTGAGGACAGTCAAGAGTGGACAAACGATGAACGGCCGGGGCGGCGGAGTGCCGCGCAAGAGATCCCTTTTCAGTACGCTCGCCGCACTTGCTCTCGCCGGTGGGCTCGCCACGGCCCCCATTGTGCTCGTCGCGGGGCCCGCTGAAGCTGCTCCCCTCGCGCCAGTCATAACCGCTCCGAGCGGGGGATTCCAGTACGACGGCCTGCCGTACACCGTGGTCGGTACCAACGGCGTAGTCGGCGACGACATCGAAGTCCTCCTCGACGACAATCCGGCGTGTCACGTGGTCCCCTCCACGGCGGGACCGTGGAATTGCGTCATGCCAGCGACCGGTATATCGGCGATTACTGTTGGTACGCACAGTATCTCCGCGACGCAAACCGATCAGGCTTTCGCCTCCACCTCAGGGCCAGTGGTCGCGTTCACGGTAACCGCCGCACCGCCTTCCATCGACGCGAGCCCTGCGAGTGCCTCCGTCACCGAGAACTTCACAATCACCGGTACCGGTATCCCCGGCGGACAGGTCACCCTGTCAGCGGTGTCTCCCAGCCCGGTCGGGCTGTGCAGCAGCGCCATCACGGTCGACTCGAGTGGCAACTGGGCTTGCGGAGTGGCGGCTGGAACGCTCGGCGATAACACATGGCAACTCGAGGCTACCCAAACCGTAGGCGGAGGCACAGCCAGCAGCGGGCTGCGCCCGATGCAGATCACATCCCCGGCACCCGGGATCGCTTTCGTAACCCCGGCGGACAACTCCGTGATCCTTGACACAAACGTTACGGTGTCTGGCACAACGACGAACCCACCGGAGAACTCGGCTGTGTACATCAGCGACGTCGAAGGGCACACCTGTACAGCAGCTGTCTCGATCGTGGATGGTACGTGGAGTTGCCAACTCAACGGTCTGACAAGCGCCGAAGACTTCAATATCGACGCGAGTTTTGTCGACGGGGGTACGGCCGACGCCACCGCGACGGCCTCGGTGCTGCTGCCGCCGACGGTCACCGGCTGGGGATCCGACGGCAACGGCAACCTGACTCTCTACGAGGGCACCACTGATTTCACGCTCTCGGGTACTGCCTACGCGACACCGGGCACGCAGATTACTGTGACTATTCCCTACAACGATCCGCCCACTGAATGCACAGCAACAACTGAGCTTAACGGGGCATGGAGTTGCACATTCTCAGCAGTGCCGGTCGGCACTTGGCCGGTGACGCTCACCCAACAGCCGCCGTGGTCAGCCTATCCATCACTCGCGGCCGCGGCACCCAACTTTCTACTCCTGACCGTCACGAACGGCCCCCCTGACCTCGTGCCCACGGTCGATTACACCCTTGTTTCACCGGACTTCCTGCACATTGATGCTCACGGAACGACGGCGGTCTTGCCGCTCGTTCCCGGTGACGGACTCAGCATTCAACGATTCGGCTTCGACGTCATAGACCAGTCGGCTACGCCCGCCGAAACCTGTAAGACGACGGTCGCATCTGGTTCTCTCATTTACAACGACAGCATCGACGCGAACGGCAAGTATTGGTTCGCGTGTAGCACCGGTGCGGGCCCGGGTGCGGGGGTCAGTCAAATGCGAATCGGCCAGAGCGTGACTGAAGTGGCGCAATTTGCGCCCTTTGATTACATCCTCGAACCGGTGGCTCCCACGAAGATCCTGACCCAGGTGAACCCGGACCTGTCCGTCACGATCTCCGGTAAGGGACTGGCGCCCGGTACGGGCCAGTACGGCACAGGCAGTGGGCCGAGTGCGACAACCTACGGAGTAACGATTTGGGATGGCGTGCAGTACGCAGCGCCCACAGTCTGCGCGGCAGCGAACAACCCGGTCGCAGCTGACGGCACGTGGTCGTGCACCATTCCCTACCCCGGTGCGGGCGACCACACCTTCGTCGCATCCCAGAAGTACCTCGCAAACTGGAACCCCACGCTTCCTGCGGGAAGTGGATCGACATATTCGGCACTCTCTACCGGCCTGAATGCCGCCGTTGTCTCGCTGCCCGCGCTCACACTCCCCACGGTTCCCGCGGCGCCGACACCCGCTGCCGTTGCCCCGCCCACGCCGGCCCCCATCCCGCCCACGCTCGTGTGGACGCTGCACTCGAATAGCATCACGTTCGAGTCCGGCGACCCCTACAAGTTCTGGTCCGAGGGCCTTCCCCCAGGGTCAATCGTGGATGCCGAGATCCACTCCACACCCACGCACCTCGGGTCCACAATCGTGGCAGCTGATGGCACGTTCAGCCTTCAGGGCACGATCCCGGAATCGGTAGAACCGGGCAAGCACACTGTGATCGTGACGGTGGCACCGGCCGGTCAGGTCGCATCCCCGCAGCTGGAGAACGTCACGGTGACACCGCACGCCGTCACCGAAGCGAGCCCACCGCCTCTGCCTGACTCCGGTTCGGGCAGCCGAGCGCAAGATCGTAACAGCCCCACGACGCTGAGCTCGTTTACGACGTCGCTGGTGTCCCTCCAGGGCATCCTTGCGAATCCGGCTATCGTCGCGGTGGCCTTCCTTGGTGCGCTCGCACTGTTCCTGCTGGTGGCGTTCCCCGCTGAGTTGGTGAACTCGACCTTCTCTGAGCAGTACGAGCGTTTCACCCGCTTGATTCCCGGCCTGAAAAGGCGGCCGGAGTGGCTGGTGGCCCTGGGTGCGTTTCTTGAGCGCGCGCCGATCGTGGGCGGGACCATCCTGACCGTGATCGCGTCGATCATCTTCTCGTTCTCCGATCCAGACATCGGTTTCGACCTCGTGAGCGCCAGGGTGATCCTGGCGTGCATCATCGCCCTGTTCATCGTGGGCTACGTCGCGAACACGATCGCGGGCGGCATCATCGGGCGCCGGTTCGGGCTCGATACGGTGATCGAGCTCAAGCCGCTCGCGCTGATCCTCACGGTGGTCGGCGTGATCATGTCGCGCCTGCTCAACTTCTCCCCCGGCTTTTTGATCGGCCTGCTGCTGGCCATCGCAATCCTCGGCCGACCAACCAGAGGCCAGGAAGGCAAGTCTGCTCTCATCAAAGCCGGGATCATCTGGGCCCTGGGTGTGGTGGCGTGGGTCGCGTACAGCCTGCTCTCCCCAGTACTTGAGGGTTCAGGCTTCGCGGGCAACCTCACGCTCGAGACTCTCGTCGCGATCAGCGCGGAGGGCCTCACGGCGCTTCTGGTCGGGATGCTCCCCTTCACCTTCCTCGAAGGCTCAAGCGTGTGGGCCTGGAACAAACTCGCGTGGATTGGCTCGTATATCCTGTTCGCGTTCACGTTCGCCCTCATCGTCCTTCCGGGCGGATGGCACGACCTGCGCGGCTCCATCTGGGTATGGGGCTCAATCATCGCCGCCTTCGCTGTGGCCTGCATCGGGATCTACCTCTACTTCCGCTTCGTCGCGAAGCCACTTGAGAAAGAGGAAACGGAGGTCGAGAAGGAAGAACAGGGCGAGCGGGTGTAGCACGG
>JAYSPT010000108.1:0-1856 GCA_043721995.1 Salinibacterium sp.
GACACAGTCATAGCCGAAGGCTCGGATCGGCGACGGTCATCACTTTGTTGACGAACCGACATCCGCGAAGGTCAGCGGGTAGTTGTCGAGCCAAGTCCAGCGGCTCACCGGCCAACTGATGAGCAAGGCGCGCCCGACGACGTTGCCCATCGGCACGAAACCGCCGGTCGGATCATTTCGGTGAAACGCCGAGTCGGCCGAGTTATAGCGATTGTCGCCCATCACCCACAGTTTGCCCATCGGAACGGTCACCGTGAAGTCGTCTCGCGTCGCCTTGGTGACACCGGGTGAGAGCTTGAGGTAGGGTTCCGCCAGCGGAATGTTGTTCACCGTCAGCTGGCCGAAATCGTTGCAACACACCACGGTGTCGCCTGGCAGCCCGATGACTCTCTTGATGAGATGGTCATTGCTGTCGGGAGCAGTGAGGCCGACGATCGCAAGAATGGCACCAATCCCGCCCACGAACCAGTTCGCGGGAGGCACCTGCGGTGTCGGGGTCAACCATCCGCCGGGATCTTTGAACACGACAACATCGCCGTGCTGCACGGGGACGAGATCCGGCTCCAGTTCGTTGACGATGATTCGATCATTGATCTGCAGCGTATTTTCCATTGAGGCAGACGGAATGTAGAACGACCGCACGAGAAACGTTTTGATGAGGAACGAGATCAGCAGCGCCGCCAGGAATATCACCAGGATGTCGCGGACGAACAGCATCCAACCACGACGGCGAGGGGGTTGGCGGCGGGAGCCACTCGGGGCGACCTCGCTGGGTGCCGAGGAGTGCGCCATGGTGGACGCGTGCTGCACTTCGTCTGTCAATTAGACCCCTGGGTTACCAGCAAGCATAAGCGCGCGCAGCCGTGGGGAGGCCCCGAGACGCGAGGACATCGGGGAGCGCCAAAGACCGCAGCGAAGCCCCTGAGAATCGCCATCCGCGCTACCGAGCAACGTGGATGCGACTCGGCAGCCGGATCTAGAAGTCCCGCTTTTCCTTGATCTTGGCCTTCTTCCCGCGAAGACCCCGCAGGTAGTACAGCTTGGCGCGACGAACGTCACCGCGCGTGACGATCTCGATGTGGTCGATGATCGGGGAGTGTACGGGGAAGGTGCGCTCGACTCCGACCTGGAAGCTGACCTTGCGAACCGTGAAGGTCTCGCGAACACCTTCACCCGAGCGGCCGATGACGACACCCTGGAATACCTGGATGCGCGCGCGCGTACCTTCAATAATGTTCACGTGCACCTTGACGTTGTCCCCGGCGCGAAAGTCGGGAATGTTGTCTTTGAGGGATGCTGCATCGACGCTGTCGAGGATGTGCATGGTCATTCGCTCTCTGCACCCGCCACAGGTCGCGCGCGTATTTTAGTGAGTCAGGAGGAGGGTCGTGCCGGTCAAGAACCGGAACCCCTGTGGCAGAGCCGGCGAAATGGCACGAGTGAGAATTATCGCACATCTGGATCGCGGCGCGCCACCCGCGGCCGTGGGCGACCATTCAGCGTTCTTGAATGACGGCGGGGTAGGGTCTCTATTCTCGCCTCGATCGTGGAAAGAATTTCAAGCGCAATGACCACTACCACCACCGTTCCACTCCAGTCTTCCCTGGCCCTTCGTGCAGAGCCTGTGCAGCAGCGCAGTGCAGACCGAATCACTTCTCTCCTCGATGCCGCAGCGGGCCTCGTTGACGCAAGCGGAATCGACGGGTTGACCACGAGTGACGTGGCGGTGCGTTCGTCATCGTCAGTGGGCGTGATTTACCGCTATTTTCCAAACATCCAGTCGCTGCTGCGCGCGCTGGCGGCACGGAACATGGACAAGTTCACCGCGCAGGTGACGGTGGCAATGAGCGAGTCGA
>JAYSPT010000109.1:0-15719 GCA_043721995.1 Salinibacterium sp.
GCCTGGCCGAAGCTCTTCGAGCGTGCAACCTGCTCCTTGATGTCTGCCTTGAGTTCCTTGATCGTGTCGAACTGGCTGGCGATCTGAGCGAAGTCATCATCGGCTGCCGGCAGTTCCCGCTCCTTGACCGCCAGGAGCGTGACGGTAATCAGGGCAACCTCGCCCTCATGGTCACCGCCGAGCAGCGTCGACTCGAAGGTTGTGATCTCGCCGGCGCTCAGACTGTCGAGTGCCTCATCAATGCCCTCGATGAGCTCCCCGGAGCCGACCTCGTAGGAAATGCTCGTAGCCGAGTCCACCTCGTCGTCGCCGATCACGGCGACCAGGTCGAGCTGCGCGAAGTCGCCCGACTTTGCCGGGCGGTCAACTGTTGCCAGCGTGCCGAAACGGCTGCGCAAGCCGTCGAGCTCATCCTTGACGTCGTCCGCTGAAACGTTCACGGACTCGACGGTCAGCTTGAGCCCGTCGTAGTTGGGAACCGTGAACTCCGGACGTACATCGACCTCAACGGTTACCTCGAGGTCACCGCTGAAGTCCTTGACCTCTGGCCAGGTTGTGATGTCTGCCTGGGGCCGGCCGAGCACACGAATCTTCTCGTCGATGACTGCCTGGCGGTAGAACTTGTCCAGACCGTCGCTGACGGCGTGGTTCAACACCTCTTCGCGGCCGACGCGCTGGTCAATCAACTGCGGCGGCACCTTGCCCTTGCGAAAGCCCGGGATGTTCACCGACTGTGCGATGTGATCGTAGGCGTGCGCGATGCTGGGCTTGAGTTCGTCGGGTGTGACAGAGATGCTGAGCTTCACACGAGTGGGGCTCAGCTTCTCAACGGTGGTCCTCACGTTGCGTTCTCCTGTTTGTATGGGTTGAAGTCGTGTCGGGGCGACAGGATTTGAACCTGCGGCCTCTCGGTCCCAAACCGAGCGCTCTACCAAGCTGAGCTACGCCCCGGGCTGAACTGTGCGGGACCACGAGAGCGAACCCGGTGGGTTCGAAAATGGCCTCGATAAGTCTAGCGTGCCGAACTGCCGGGTAACCGGCGTGCGATCATCCGCTCTGAAAGTGTGGGTTTCAGGTTCGTCAGGGTGGTAACGACGCGGCCCGCCTTTGCAGCGGCCTGCGGAGGTCCTCGACGCGATGTATTAGGCTGGCGTCCGCTGCAATTCGGCTTTCGGGCGGATGCGACGCGGGGATGTAGCTCAATGGTAGAGCCTCAGTTTTCCAAACTGATGGCGCGGGTTCGATTCCCGTCATCCCCTCTCCACCAAAGCGGTGCTGCAGCCGCGCCTACGCGCCGCGGGTCATCGCGGCCACGATCTGCGCTCGCGCAACATCCCCTTCGTGCATCGGCAGGATCGGGTAGTTGTGAACCATTCCCTTGCCGACGTGGTAGTCCAGCGTGAGTGCCGCTGTCGCTGCCAGCGGCACCAGCCTGGCTGCATCCGCGTTCAGGATGTCGCGGGTTCCGCTGAACATCGTGAGCGGGCCGAGGCCCTTCAAGGATCCGTTTATCGGTGACACGCGGAAGTCGGTCTCAGCCAGTTCTGCGCGATACAGCGCCCCGGCCGCGTGGGTTCCAGGAACCGCAAGCCAGGGATCCCTCGGCGCGATGACCGCGAGTTGGGGGTCCGTGCCGCTGATATCCAGCCACGGCGAGATCAGCACGATCGCACCGAGCGGAGGTAGGCCACGATCCCGCAACTCCATCGCGACGGCGAGCGCCATCCCACCACCGGAAGAATCGCCGATGATGCTCACGTTCGCTGCACCCACTTCGGCGATCAGCGTTGCAGCCAGATCCGCGGCCGAGGGCACGACGACACTCGCCACTCCGTTGGGCGCGAGCGGCATGATCGGCACCGTCACTATGGCGTGCGCCTCAACCGCGAGTTTCGAACAAATTGCCCAATGGAGCGGGTCAATCTCGAAGACGTAGCAGCCGCCGTGGAGGTAGAGGGCCCGACGCGATGGCACGGTACCCAGCGGTGCGAGATCGTACACTGGCCATCCGGCTACCGCGCGGTTCGCAACATCCACCCGTGTGGATATCGAGCGCGGCGGCTCGAAGGGAGCGGGCTTCTCCTGAAGTGCGGCGACCTTCGCGAGCGTTCGCTCAGGCGAGGAAAACATTCGCTTCGACCCACGCAGGGTAAGAATGAGCGGTGCGAGCCTGCTCAGGAAACTCGCCATAACTTAGCTGCCGACTAACCGTCGACGCGCTTGAGCACGTGAACGGGAATAGCGACGCCGAGGCTGGAGCAGAGGATGCCCCCCAGAAAAACGAGGTATTCCCAACCGACCACGTAGAACGCCGAGCCCATGACATACAGTCCACCAATGAAGAGGGCGGTCGAGATGAGGAAGGCGAAGATTTTCACCTCCCTATCCTAGCGAGCGTTCTTCCCGATCGAGCGCGCTGCAATGCGCGGCAATCCGACTTGCCGATACCCTGAAGCCGATGAATATTGAGGATGCTTCCTTTGCACAGTACGCCGGGCTTATCGCGTTCCCGAAAGGAACAGCGGACCTCCGCAGTACGACGACCTGCCCCGCATGCTTTCAGGCGCTGAGGAGTACGACCTGCTCCTTCTGCGGGTTGGTGCTGACTCATCCCGCGGCGGCGGAGCTCGCAGCTGTTTCGGCTCGGACCGCACAGGACCTTGACCGCCGCACCGAGCTGATCGGAAAAATCAGGTTCGAGACGAGGCCTCCGGCTCCCGTCGTTGCACCCGCTACGCCCTCCGCTGTCCACGCCTCGGGCGTGCCATCGGCGACTGTGGCTGGCCCTGCTCTTGCAGCCGTCGACGCTGGCTACCTCACACCGCCGGATGCACCGTCGTCCCGTCATCTCGGAGTGCAGCTCATCCTGCTCATCGTTGGCGTTTCGCTGCTCGCCGTCGGCGCCATCTTCTTCCTGATTTACGCGTTCATCACCTTCGGACTGGTGTGGCGTTCGGTGATCATCGGCGGCGTAACTATCGCTGCGATCATTGCAGCATCCCTGCTCAAGCGCAGGAAACTGGGGAGCACGGCCGAGGCGATCGCCGCCCTGGGTGTCGTCTTCGTCCTCCTCGATGCATTCGCGGTGCGCGCGAATGACCTCTTCGGGGCCGGTAAGGTCGACGGCCTTATTTACTGGGGCGTCGCGCTCCTGATCACAGCGGTGCTCTTTTACACGTGGCACCGACTCGCTCACGTTCGGCTTCCGAGCATTGCCGCGTTCACAATCATTGGCCCGGCTCTCGCCGTGCTCGGTGCCGGGGTCACGACTGCTCTGGAAGGCGGCACCCGCTCCTTCGTCATGTTTGCGATACTCGCACTCTGCGGTCTGTTTGAACTCGCGGCCACTCACCGAGCCGAGCGTGCGATTGTTCAAGTCCTCGCCGCCGCGGGGCTGGTTGGTGCGGGCATTGCGTCCCTCGCCAGCTGGGTGGGCAACGACTGGGCGCCCGCGATCGGACTTGTGATCGTCGCCGGGATCGCTGCGCTTCTCATCGCAGCACCCATCGCGACGCGCAGCACGACGAGTGCTTCAGCGTCGAAAGGGGGCTTCGCGCCATACCTTCTTGCCGGGATCGGGGCAGTTGCAGCATCCTCGGCGGTTGCAGCCGCTGTTGTTCGAATCGACCAGCCGGTGCTCACGACTATCGCAGCGCCGACCGCCGCTACACTCGTCGCGGTCGTGCTGGAACTCATCGCGCGCCGCAGTTCTAAACCGGCAATTCGTGGATACGCACGCGTCGCAGCATGGTCTGCGGCCGCCGTCGCCGCCCTGCTGACTCTCATACCGTTGGCGGCAAGCGTGGCCCCGCTGAGAGAACTTCTTGCCCGCAGCCGGTGGAGCGTACCCGGCACCGCGGGCGTCTCTCTCGACTCGACAAACTACGCAGCACTCGTCTCGCTCGTGCTCGTGCTCGTGCTCGTGTTCGCCGCTTGGGACCTCTCGGTGCTTCTAGTACGCCGCCTGCCCGCACTCACCTGTGCAGCGTTTGCGATCCTGATTCTTGCCGTTCCTCTGCTCGGGATGCTCTGGCTGATCGTTGCGGCATGGCTCATCGTCGCGGCCCTCGGTGTAACGACCTGCATCGCAGGCAAGCACTGGAAACTCGTGACACGCCTGCCTTTCGCGATCGGCGCGAGCGTGGCAACACTGCTCGCCTTCGTTGCCGCGTCGGCCAGTGTGGACACGTGGTGGCTCGCGTCCCTGGGCACCGTTGCCATCCTTATCGCGGCGCGCTACGCGTCCGCTGCAGCGTCGGTGAGGGCCATTCTTGTTGCGCTCGTGGCCGCCGTGGGATTGTACTCAGCGGGCTCACTCGGCATCTGGCTCAACGAGCATTTCACCGTCTTCGGGGACACAGTGCTCGAAGCGACCCATTTTGTCGCCGCAGCAGCGACACTGCTGCTTGGCGCGGTAGCGGCGATTTCACGGTTGCCCGCAAAACGCGGGTCGGGAGCACCGCTGATTTCAGCGGCGGAAACGCGGGTGCTGTTCTGGCTGTCGTTCAGCACCGCCGTTGTGACCGCACTGCTCAGCGTCACCGCCGGTTCGAATGGCACGGTCCTCACCTGGCCCGACTTCGGTGCGAGCGTCGTATTGGCCGCGGCGCTTCTTGTCGCGCTGCTGGCTTGGGCGGTTGGTGGCAGTGGAGGGCCGCGCATCGCAGCATCCATAAGCGCACTTTTTGCATTGGGCTGGCTCTTTGAGTCCATCGGGATGCTCGTGGGGTTCCGACCGGTCGTTACCGCAATCGCGCTCATGTTGGTGTACTGCGCGATCTACGTTGTTGGGCGCCTGGTGGCACTGCGGCGCCTGGTAGCACAGCGGCGCCTGCCGGGACGGTCAGCGACACGTCTACCGCTGACCCGTCTAGTTGCCTGGGTCGCCTTCGGGGGTGCCGTGCTCGTCGGGCTGTCCTCGATCGTGCAGGGCAATATCGATCCGCTGGAGTGGGGCACCGGTATCCTCGCGGTGGCGCTGCTGACCCCCGGGATTGTGGAACTGCTGCGCGAACCAAAGATGGGAAGCTGGCCCACCCTCGCGCCGGGCCTGCTCGTACTGCTGGTTCCGTCGCTGCTTGCCACATTCATCGACCAGCCCGTTTGGCGCCTGGTCGGGATCGGCGTCATCTGCATCGTGGCCATCATCGTTGGCGCGCTTGCGCGGCTGCAGGCGCCGCTCCTCATCGGCTCCGTTGTGGTGCTCGCACACGTATTTCGAACTTTTGAGCCGCAGATCGCGGCGGCGTATCAGCTCGCCGAATGGTGGGTCTGGGCGGTGATCGGGGGTGCGATCATCCTGTTCATCGCGCTCACGTTCGAGCGGCGCGTTCGTAACCTGCATTCCGCAGGCGTGCGGTTGGGCGCGATGCGGTAGCGGTACCACCCGGGCGGGCGAGGTAGGTCAGCGGATGATGACGCGCAACTCGGCTGTGTTCGTGACCCGCTGATCGGGGCGATCAATGTGGCTGACGATGCTGATGGCGTCTGTATGCTCTTCAGGAATCACCGAATAGCTCGACCCGAAAGGCCCGGTCGATGCGACAGGGTTCGCTCGATGCGTTCGGCCCGCTCGATGCGAAAGGCCCGCTCGATGCGTTCGAGACCTGAGGGCCGTTGGTGCGCGGGTGGTGCGGCGCGCTACTGAGCGGCGCCTCAACCTGCTTGCGCGATGTGGGCTCCTGCGCTCACATCGAGCGGGTTCCCGGAGAGGCCTGATCGACGGGGCAGTAGTACAACTTTCGTCCGCCGATTTCCTCCATCACGATCGGTGAGCCGCAGATTCTGCATGGCTCTCCGGTGCGGTGGTAAACCCAGTGGCGGTCGGCCCTGCTGGCCATTGCACCGTCGTATGCGGACTTGCTGAGGCCATCCATCGTCATCATCTGACCGGTCTTCACACCGAGCCTCAGCAACTTTGTCCAGTCTTTCCAGAGCGCCCGAACCGTCTCCTCTGGCAGTTCTCGGCCCGGGATATGCGGGTTGAGGCGCGCACGGAACAGCAGCTCCGCGCGGTACACGTTTCCGATCCCGCTCACGACGGACTGGTCCATCAGGAGCAGGCCGATGGGCGTTGGCTTGCGACGCACTGTCGCGACGAAACGGTCTTCGGCCTTCTTGCCGGAATCCAGCATCGGATCCGGCCCGAGTTTGTCGATCTGCGCCTGCACCTCCTCCGCCGTGAGCACGTTGCAAACGGTTGGTCCGCGCAGGTCCGCACACGTCGCATCCGTCAAAAGGCGCACGCGAACCGCCCCGATCGGCTCCGGCGGGTAGGCGTCGATCTCGGGCTCGAGCTTCTCCTGCTCCGACATGCGCAGCCGCGCGCGGCGCGGGGCACCGATCGAGTACAGCGAATCTTCGTGTTTGCCCACGACCGTGTCCGCGAATGTCCCACGTTGGCTGGTCTGACCGATACGACCGTTGGAGGACGCCATCGTTGCATCAGCGGTCACATCGCCCGAGAAATCCCACGCGCCGTAGAGGCCGAGGTGCACGTGCAGCCACAGCCCGTTGTCGAACTCGAGGAACATGTGTTTGCCGACGGCCCTCGCCTCCGTCATTGCGCGACCATCGAGCTCTCGCGCGCCTGCCGCAAAACGACCCTGCGGTGATGAAACCGCGACCTGTTTTCCGACGAAATGCAGGGCGAACTGGCGAGCGATGCGGTGGACAGAGTGCCCCTCAGGCACCGGTCACCTCGCCCACATGCCCCGGCAGAGCAGTCCCGGCGGGCGCCGGGTGGGCAACAGGCGGCTCGGTAGGAGAGCCCACGATGGAACCCGTCCTTTCGTACTCAGCGATCTCTGCAATGCGACGCACGTGGCGCTCTTCGCCGGAAAACGGTTCAGCGATGAACATGTCGATGAAATGAGTCGCCTCTTCCACGGTGTGCTGTCGAGCACCGATTGAGATGAGATTGGCGTCGTTGTGCTGGCGGGCAAGTAACGCTGACGCCTCGTTCCAGACGAGTGCCGCGCGGGCTCCCGCGACCTTGTTGGCCGCGATCTGCTCGCCGTTGCCGGAGCCGCCGAAGATTACTCCAAGGCATTCGATGCCTGCGGCCTGGTCTGTTACGACGGCGAGCGCGGCGTTGATGCAGAAGGCAGGATAATCATCCACCGGATCGAAGCTCGCGGGGCCGTGATCGATAACCTCGTGACCCGCTGACCGCAAATGCGCCTGAAGGTCGGTGCTGAACTGAAGTCCGGCATGGTCCGTGGCAATGTGGATGCGCATGATTCCAGTCTGCCAGCTACGACCCTGCCAGCCGACTCTGCCAGCCACGACTCGGCCAGCCGACGCGGCCAGCCACGGCTCGGAGCCACGGCAACGGGCGTGACGGGACCCAAAAGCCCGTCGGGAACCCAAACCTCATCTTTCGCGTGCCTCGCTAGGATGTCCCGCATCGTCGGACCGGGCTAGTCGGAGCGGGCTAGCGGAAGCAAGCTAGCGGAAGCAGGCTATCGGAAGCGGGCCCCTCACGCCGCGCCGGGGCGATCTGGTCGGCTACCTCGCGAAGGGCCGTATCCGACAGGAGAAAAAATCGTTTCGGCTTCATAATTTTCATGCTGCCCGTGGTCCCCGTCATCTGGCCTTTCGCGCGGGAGGAGTGCACACTGGACGAAGAGGAATCGGAGGCCACGATGAGAGCCACGAAGTCGCACACGCGGGATAAATCGCACGCGCCGGAGGTGATGCCGACGCTGTCGGCTGGCCGGCACCGGACTGCCCGTCAGGGTGCCTGCTTCATGGAGTTCGCCTCCTACCTTGCCGGGGAGACGTGGAGCGATCATCCCGCCTGCACGCACCCGCTCGTCGCGGCCATCGCCCGCGACGTCAACGACCTGACGACCGACTCAGCCCGAGCAGGGCTCACGCCGCTCATCACCCGGGTCATTGGTCTTTCGAGCAACGCCCCGATCGTTTCGGCGACAATCGCACTGCGCGCAGCGGCTGCCGCCCTTCCTGTAGCGAGCATGGACCGTCAACGTGCGCTCGCCGCAGGCGTTATCTGCATGATCGCCTGCTTCGACTCGCGGCAATTGGACACACTCGCTACTGCCGCCCTTGCTTCGGCCCCGGATGCCGCGCAGTGGGCCCGCACCTACCTTGCGGCCACCGGGCTCGTGCCGCGATCCTTCAACCGCCGGGCGGCCGAGGCGATGGTGCATACCGCAACGGTCGGCATCGCGCTTGCCTGCATCGACGATGCGGATGCTCGTCTGTGCGCACTGCTCGAAACCGCGATCACGGCCACCGAGCAATTCGTGCGCCCTGTCACGCAGCGCGGTATCCCGGCGGCTGGGTTGTTGCAACCCGTATAGTTTCCCCGCGCCGTTTTTGAAAACTCAGGAATTCATTCACTCTCAGCCGGGATTTTAAGCGGATGTTCGTCTCGTCCACTGCCGAATTACGGAATTTCGTTGAAAGCGCGAACGGCAAAGCACGAACGGCGAGGACGGCAAACGAGCCGTGCATATGCCGCTCGGCGCACGGAGTGCGCGGTTACTTGGCGTTGTCGAGCCCATCGATCAGCCACACGCCATTGCTCCTGACGAGCGAATAGACGAAATGGTAGGTCTTCTCGGGCCCGGGCGTCGTGTCATGTTCGGGCGTCGTGTCATGCTCCGTCGTCTCGACGGTCGCCGTGCCATTCGAGATTGACGAGCTTGTGATGGCGACGGTGTAGTCGTACACGCCATTGCGATGGAAGCCCTCTGCGATGCTCACCCATTGCGTGCAATCGAAGCCGTTGTCGAAGAAGCCGTTCTGGAAGTTGGTCGTCGTCGTGGACTTGAAAAGCTCACAGTCCGAGTTCTTGTAGGCCCTGTCGAAAGTCTGGATGGTCGCAGACGGCCCAGTCACCTGCCCAATGAAGACCGCAACGGCAGCGATGACACCGCCGGCGATCAGCAGAACCGCCAGAATCGAGCCAGCCAGCACCCAGGGCCAGATCTTGCGCTTCACCGGGGTCGGCGCGGGCCAAGTCGGCTCACCTGAAAAAGCCGGAGCGGTAGGAGCGGTCGGCGCGGGCCAAGCCGGGGGCCCCGAAAAAGCCGGAGCCGCCGGAGCGGGAGGTGTGTCGAGAGCGGCCGGAGCAGCCGGAGCAGCCGGAGCAGCAGCAGTGTCGGGGGCAGCCTGAGTGGTGCGAGTGTCGAGGGCAGCCTGAGCGGTGCGAGTGTCGACGGCAGCCTGAGCGGTGCGAGTGTCGAGAGCAGCCGGAGCGGTGCGAGTGTCGAGAGCGGCTGAGGCGGTTTCTACGGCAGGCACCCCGACCGCGCTGGGCGCCAGTGGAATCGGCGGAATCAGTGGAATCGGCGCAATCGGCGCAATGGGCGCAATGGGCGCACCTTCTGATGCCGACGGATCGGATTCGGTCGAGGGTGTGAGTTCGTCCACGCGACTCAGCGTAGCCCGGAGCGGTTTCGACATCACGGAAGAGTCGAGCCTGAAGATTATGCTGGGGGCGCTGGAGAAGGAAAATAATCGAGGGAGTGCACGTGCCTGGAGAGAACCTCACCCGAGTCGAAGCCCAGGAGCGCAGGTCGGTCATTTCGGTGACGAGCTATCAGGTCGCGCTGGACCTCACCACGGGCGAAGAAACGTTCGGCTGTACGACGGTTGTTCGTTTCAGTGCCAAGCCGGGGGCATCCACTTTCATCGATGCGATCACAAAGGCAGTGCACTCCGTGACGCTTAACGGTGTGGCGCTGGATGTTGCGGCAGTCAACGACGGCGTGCGCATCCAGTTGCCCGAGCTCGCCGCAGACAACGTGCTCGAGGTCGTCGCTGACGCGCTCTACACCAACACCGGCGAGGGACTACACCGCTTCGTCGACCCCGTCGACAACGAGGTCTACCTCTACTCACAGTTCGAGGTGCCAGACTCGCGTCGGGTCTTCGCGGTATTCGAACAGCCCGACCTCAAGGCCACCTTCACCTTCACCGTCACCGCACCCGCAGCCTGGGAGGTCGTGAGCAATTCCCCCACCCCCGAGCCCGTCGTGAACGGCGCCAGCGCAACCTGGAGCTTCGCGCCCACGCCAGTGCTGTCGAGCTATGTCACCGCACTGATCGCCGGACCCTACGCAGTGGTGCGCTCAGAGCTGACCTCGAGCGACGAGCGCATCATCCCGCTGGCCATCTACGCCCGCAAGTCGCTGAGCCAATACCTCGACTCCGACTACATTTTCGACAAGACCCGTCAGGGCTTCGAGTTCTACGAGAAGCAGTTCGACTACCCGTACCCGTTTGAGAAGTACGACCAGCTTTTTGTGCCCGAATTCAATGCCGGTGCGATGGAGAACGCCGGCGCGATCACCTTCACCGAGACCTACATCTTCCGCTCGAAGGTGACGGATGCGGTAAAGGAACGTCGGGTGGGCACCATCCTGCACGAGCTCGCGCACATGTGGTTCGGCGACCTCGTGACAATGAAATGGTGGAACGACCTGTGGCTGAACGAGAGCTTCGCTGAGTGGGCATCCACGCTCGCCACCGCAGAGGCCACCGAGTGGAATGGGGCGTGGACAACATTTCAGGCCATGGAGAAGAGTTGGGCGTACCGTCAGGACCAGCTGCCGTCCACCCACCCTGTCGTCGCGACGATTAATGACCTCGAAGACGTGCAGGTCAATTTCGACGGCATCACCTATGCCAAGGGCGGGTCGGTACTGAAGCAACTTGTCGCCTGGGTCGGCCTGCCGGAGTTCATGCTCGGCGTCAGCAATTACTTCAAGAAGCACGAGTTCGGCAACACCGAGTTGAGCGACCTGCTCGCCGAACTCGAGATTACGAGTGGCCGCGACCTCGCATCGTGGAGCACTCTGTGGCTCGAAACCGCGGGCGTGAACACCCTCCGGCCCGAGATCGAGTCCACTGCAGATGGCACAATCACGTCGTTCGCTGTGCTGCAGGAAGCCGTGCCGGAGTACCCCACACTGCGCCCCCACCGACTCGTGGTGGGTTTCTATGAGCTGCGCGGCGGCAAGCTCATACGGGATCATCGCGTAGAAATTGACGTGGATGGCGAGCGCACCCGGGTTCCGCAGCTTGTGGGGTTGGCCCGGCCCGCACTCGTACTCCTCAACGACGAGGATCTCGCCTACGCCAAGATCCGGCTCGACGAGAATTCACTTCACGTTGCGATGAAGCACCTTGACGACATCGACGATCCACTGGCTCGTGCGCTCGTGTGGGGCGCTGCGTGGGACGCCACCCGGGATGCTGAGACCCCGGCGAGCGAGTACATCAGGCTCGTGCTGGACAACATCGCGGCTGAAACTGAGTCGACGACGATCCGCACTACTCTGGCGCAGCTGTGCACGACCGCGCGCGTCTACGTGACGCCCTCGCGACGCGCGCAGGCGATCGAGGAAGTGGGCGACGGGCTGTGGATTCTCGCTAAAGAGGCCGCCGCGGGCTCGGATGCCCAGTTCCAGTTCGTAAAGTTCTTCGCCGGAATTGCCTCGACCGACGGCCACGTGGCCTCCCTTACCGGGCTCCTCGATGGCTCCCTCACCCTGCCCAACCTTGAGATCGACACGGACCTGCGCTGGGAGTTGCTTGAGGGGCTCGTGCTGAACAATGCGGCGGATGATGGCGCGATCAATGCGGAATTGGAGAAGGACAACACCTCCAATGGCCAGCAGGCTGCCGCTCGCGCGCGTGCGAGCATCCCTACTGCCGCGGCGAAGCAGACGGCATTCGCCTCGCTCGTGGACAAGGATGACCTCTCGAACGTGATCGTTCGCAGCGTGACGGTCGGATATCAGCACGTCAATGACCCATCGAGCCTCAGCGGTCTGGTGACACCGTACTTCGACGCGATTGCCGGCATCTGGGCATCCCGTGCCTACAAGATCGCGGAGTACGTGGTGGTCGGCCTCTACCCGTTCCCGTTGGCGTCCCAGGAGCTTGTGGATGCGACGAACGTCTGGCTCGATGCCAACCCCGACCTCCCGGCCCTTCGCCGCATGGTGATCGAAAGCCTCGCCGGGGTACAGCGCGCGCTCAGGGCGCAGAAGCGGGACGAGTAAGCAGATGGATACCTCGCGATGACCTGGGACGAGTTCTGGAAGGCTGCCAGCGGTTTCTTAGACGCATGGAACAAGCTGATCTTCGTACTGGTCGTGATCCTTGTTGCGATCGTGCTGCGCTGGATTTTGCGTGCGGCAATCACCCGCGCCGTCGAACGCCTCGTGAATCGAGTCAAGGCAAAGCAGGATCTCGATGATCCCGAATATGTGTTGAAGACATCCCTTGCGGCACTTCGCACCGTGCAACGCACCCGAACACTGGGCAGCGTGCTCATCAATGTGGCGACGGCGGCAATCGCCATTGTGGCCGTCCTGTTGATCTTTAACGAACTTGTGCCGGGTGCGACCGGCGCATTCGCGTTGATCACCGCTGCCCTCGGTGCCGGTCTCGGTTTCGGTGCCCAGAACCTCGTCAAAGACGTTCTCAATGGGCTATTCATGGTTTCGGAGGACCAGCTCGGAGTCGGTGACTCGGTCGACCTCGGCCTTGCCTCGGGCACCGTGGAGCGGGTCGACATCCGTGTAACCCAGGTTCGTGACATCAACGGAACGCTGTGGTTCGTGCGCAACGGCGAAATCGTGCGAGTGGGGAACATGTCGCAAGGCTGGGGGCGCGTCATCGTCGACCTCGCCGTGCCCTATGACAGCGACGTCAGTGCCGTCGAGGCGGCCATCCTTAAGACCGCGACCGAGCTCACCGAAGAACCACGCTGGGCGCCGAAGATTCTCGACAAACCGGAGGTCTGGGGGGTCGAGTCGATCTCGGCCGAAGCCGTGGTGGTGCGCCTTGCAATCCGAACGGTTGCGTCGGCGAGAGTCGACCTCACGCGCGAGGTGCGCGTGCGCATCAAGCAGTCTCTGGACGAAATGGGTGTGCGGCTGCCGTCGCTCAATGCGATGGTCGTAAAGGGCGACCCAGGGCCAAAGCTGACCAAGCCGACTGCTGGGATTGCGGAGTGATCGAACAGCCGCTCACGCCGATCGGTGGTTTTCCTGCACCGGATGCCACATTCTGGGAGCAGATCGGGGGGCGAAAGACCTTCGAGAAACTGGTGCGCGGTTTCTACGTCGGGGTCAGAAGTGACCCGAAGCTCCGTGCGATGTATCCCGAGGAGGACTCCGAGGGGGCAATTCAGCGTCTCACTGGATTCCTTGAGCAGTACTGGGGAGGGCCGGGTACGTATAGCGAGCAGCGCGGGCATCCCCGGCTTCGCATGCGGCATGCGGCCTTCGCGGTAAACCCGGATGCGCGCGACCGTTGGCTGAGGCACATGCGCGCAGCGCTCGATGAGCTGCACTTGGCTCCGCTGCAGGATTCCACGCTCTGGGACTATCTTGAGCGCGCGGCCCATGCAATGGTGAACTCCCCGGCCGACCGACCCGAGGACTAACCCGCCCGTTCTGGGGCGCCAGTTCGCATCGGGCTCACGGCATACTTGGCATTATTCAAGGCCGAAGGAGACTGGGATGACGGGTGCGGGTAACGCAGACGCGATAGTCGTCGGGGCCGGCCTTGCCGGACTGGTCGCGGCGTCCGAACTGGTCGACGCGGGCAAGCGCGTCGTCATCCTCGACCAAGAGCCCGAAGCCAGCATCGGAGGCCAGGCCTGGTGGTCGTTCGGCGGCCTCTTCCTCATTGATTCGCCCGAACAGCGGCGCATGGGCATCAAAGACTCCTATGAGCTTGCCCGGCAGGACTGGTTCGGTAGCGCAGGCTTCGACCGCGAAGAGGATTTCTGGCCGCGCCAGTGGGCGGAGGCATACCTCAACTTCGCAGCCGGTGAGAAGCGATCGTGGCTGCGGCAGCGCGGCGTTTCCTTCTTCCCCATCGTCGGCTGGGCCGAGCGGGGCGGGTACACGGCGCTTGAGCACGGTAACTCCGTCCCGCGGTTCCACCTCACGTGGGGCACCGGTCCGGCGGTGGTAGCGCCGTTCGAGGCGAAGGTTCGCGAGGGCGTGGAAAAGGGTCTCGTCACGTTCAAGTTCCGTCACCGGGTGGACGAGCTGATCGTTGTTGGCGGCGCGGTGGTCGGCGTGCGCGGTTCCGTACTGAAGCCGGATGACGTGGAGCGCGGCGCGGCGAGCAACCGGGAGGTCACATCCGAGTTCGAGGAGCGTGCCGGTGGCACGATCATCACGAGCGGTGGCATCGGCGGAAACTTCGACCTCGTGCGCCAGAACTGGCCGGCCAGCATGGGCCCGGCGCCGAAGAACCCGCTCAGCGGGGTTCCGGCAAGTACCGATGGGCGAATGCTGGGTATTGCGGAACAGTCAGGCGCCCAGGTGATCAACCTTGACCGGATGTGGGCCTACACCGAAGGCGTCACCAACCACTCGCCAGTTTGGCCAGCGCATGGCATCCGGATTCTCCCCGGCCCCTCGAGCCTCTGGCTGGATGCGACGGGCAAGCGCCTGCCTGCACCGCTGTTCCCGGGGTTTGACACCGTCGGCACGCTTCGCCACATCATGGCGACCGGCTTCGAGTACAGCTGGTTCATCCTCACCCAGGCGATCATCGAGAAGGAGTTTGCACTCAGTGGCAGCGAACAGAACCCGGACCTGACGAGCAAGAGCATTCGGGAGCTCATCCGCCAACGATTCAGTAAGGGTGCAACAATGCCGGTCGAGAAGTTTAAGTCGGATGGCGAGGATTTCGTGGTCGCCGATTCCCTCGACGCACTTTTGACCGGCATGCAGCGGCTCTCCCCCGAGTTCGTTCTCGATGACGCCCGCGTTCGCGCCGAGGTGGAGGGTCGGGATCGAGAACTCACTAACGACTTCTCCAAGGATGCCCAGATCAATGCGATCCGTCAGGCTCGCCACTTCCGGGGTGACCGCATCCTCCGGGTGGCCAAGCCACATCGGCTGCTCGACCCAAAGGCTGGCCCCCTTATCGCAGTGAAGCTCCACATACTTACCCGCAAGACTCTGGGTGGGATCCAGGCCGACCTCGAGGCGCGTGCGATCGGCGCGAACGGCGAACCCATTCCCGGACTGTACGCGGCCGGCGAGGCCAGCGGTTTCGGCGGCGGTGGGATGCACGGCTATCGCGCCCTTGAGGGCTCTTTCCTCGGCGGCTGCATTTTCAGCGGCCGTGCCGCGGGGCGGGCAGTGGCGGCACAGGCATGAACCAATCGGCTCGGGCGTACATGGTGCGCGACCTCGATGAGCATCCGCCGCTTCGGACCAACGTAAACGCCCGAACTATTGACGACGCCAGCATGCCCGCGATCGCATCCTTGATGCTGCATGCTTATCGGGGAACGGTCGACTATGAAGACGAGGACGTCGATGCCGCCTTCGAAGAGTTGCAGGCGACAGCCGATGGCGCCAACGGTCCCCCGTTTCGCAGCGGCTGGTTGATGTACGTTGACGGTGGCGGGTACCCGGTGAGTGCTGTCGTCTGCACACTGTGGCGCGGACTCCCCCTCATTGCGTACGCCTTCACCGCTCCGGCGCACCAGCGCCAGGGGCTTTCGACCAGTCTCATCGAATCGGTGGCTGAACTTCTGGTTTCCCGCGGGCACCAGCGGGTGAGCCTCGTGGTCACGCGGTCAAACCCCGCGATGGACCTCTACGAGAAGTTGGGATTTGTCGAAGCTGACCCGCCCCGCGACGAGGACTGAACCGCGAGGTGGTGTGCCCTCCTACGGGTGAAACTCGAGGGACGACGATGTA
>JAYSPT010000110.1:0-4677 GCA_043721995.1 Salinibacterium sp.
ATGATGCTCTTCCACGGCGGGCGCAAACTTGACGCCAAAGGCGAGGTCGATAAGTTCTGGATGACCGTCGACGCCGGCGTCATCACAGCCACCGGCAGCGGAACTCCCCCTCGGTCAGGGCCGCACGCCGGCTCCGCCGACACCGTCGATCTCGCGGGCCGCTGGCTCGTCCCGGGTTTCATCGACCTGCACGGCCACGGCGGTGGCGGGCACTCGTTCGACGGCTCGGCAGCTGACATCCGCTCGGCACTGGCCGTGCACCGCGCGCACGGCACCACTCGCTCCGTGATCAGCCTCGTCACGGCGCCTCTTGCCGAACTGCACTCGAGCCTTGCGACTATTGCCGATCTCGTTGCCGACGACCCGCTTATCCTCGGATCGCACCTCGAAGGGCCCTTCCTCTCCGCCGGCAACCGGGGCGCACACGACCCATCCTTTCTCCGGTCCCCGGAACCTGCCGAGGTCGAGGCGCTCATTGGGGCCGCTCGTGGCACCCTGCGACAGCTCACGATCGCCCCTGAACTCACGGGCGCATTCGAGGCAATGGACGTGCTCGTCGAGGCGGGGGTCGCGGTGGCGATCGGCCACACCGAGGTGTCCTTCGACCTCGCGCGGCGTGCGTTTGATCGGGGCGCGCGCATACTCACGCATGCGTTCAACGCGATGCCGGGCATCCACCATCGCGCCCCGGGGCCAGTGATCGCCGCGTTCCAGGATGAGCGCGTGGTGCTCGAGCTGATTCTCGACGGCAAGCACGTGCATCAGGCCGTCGCGATGCTCGCCTTCGAAGCTGCGCCTGATCGGATTGCCCTCATCACTGATGCGATGGCGGCGGCCGGATCAGTTGACGGTGACTACACGCTCGGCTCGCTCAACGTGACCGTGCGCGACGGGCTGGCGACGGTGAGCGGCACGTCAACGATTGCGGGGTCGACCCTGACTCAGGATTCGGCGTTCCGTCGGGCCATGCAGGACGTGCGCGTCTCACCCCGGCGGGCGATCGCCGCGCTCACCCAAGTGCCCGCGCGCGCTCTCGGACTCGACCATCGCCTCGGCCTACTGGCGCCCGGTTACGTCGCGGACGCGGTAGCGCTCGACCACGAGTTCCAGGTGAGCGCGGTCTGGGCCGACGGAGAGCGGATCTGAACGGCCTACTCGGCAACCCCGGGCATCACCGACAGCGTCCCGCCCGCACAAACCCTCATCATCGGCACGGACGTCGAGACCGCGCGCTCCTTACTCCCAGGGCAGCCGGTGCGCCCAGGCGTAGCGGTAGTAGTCGGCGCGCGTGAGGCTGGACGCCGCGGCTTCATCCACGATGACAGTCACACGTGGATGAAGCTGCACCGCCGAAGCCGGCAGGCTCGCGGTCAACGGCCCCTCAATGGCCCCCGCGATCGCCGCCGCCTTCGTCTCACCGAATGCCAGCAGCACCAGGTGTCGCGCACGCAGGATCGTGCCAAGACCCTGGGTCACGCAGTGAATCGGTACGTCGTCAGGTGACCCGAAGAATCGCGCATTGTCGCGCCGGGTCTGCTCGGTCAGCGTCTTCACGCGGGTGAGTGAGGCGAAGGATGATCCGGGCTCGTTGAATCCGATGTGGCCGTCGGTGCCGATCCCGAGCACCTGCAGGTCGATGCCACCGGCATCGCGAATCGCGGCCTCATAGCGCTCCCCCGCGGTCTCGAGCGGGCCGCCCTCTGCCGGCACATGCACCAGCGCCGGGTCGAGCCCAAGCGGCGCCACAACCTCCCGCGTGATGACCGCGCGGTAACTCTCGGGATGCCCCGCGGCAAGACCCACGTATTCGTCGAGTGCGAACCCGCGCACCCGCGAGAGGTCGAGGTGACGCGTTGCGAGCGCGCGCCAGGTCGTGAGCGGGGTTGATCCGGTCGCGAGCCCCAGTACCGCTCCGGGGTTTGCGAGCACGAGTCGCGAGATGTAGTCCGCAGCGAGCGACCCTGCGGCATCCGCCGATTCGAGAATGACGACTTCGGCCATCAGGCCACGCCCACCAGTGCCGCACCCACCGCTGCAGCGGGAAAGTCCCCGGGAACGATCGCCACCCGCGAGCACAGCCCGGTCGACGCGAGGAACGGCGAAGCCCGCTCCCACGACGCAAGCACGTCGCGAACCTCGTCAAGCAGCACCGAGCCGAGCGACGAGAGCCCGCCTCCAATGACGACGCTGTCAACGTCGACCGTAAGAACCAGGATCCGAACGGCTGCCGCCACGTTCTCGACGAAGCGCTGCCTGATCTCGATTGCATTCACGTCACCGGATGCTGCCGCCGCAAACAGTGCGCGCGCAGGCATGGGGTCATCGGTCGGCCACTGTCGCGCTATCGCAGAACCAGACGCAACCATCTCGAGGCAGCCACGCTGACCGCATGGGCACTGGAGCCCGTTCGGGTCGACTGGGATGTGACCGATCTCGCCTGCCGTGCCGCGCGAGCCCCGCCAGAGTGAGCCGCCGAGCACGATACCCGCAGCTAGCCCGGTGCCGAGGTTTAGGTACGCCATCGAATGCCCTGGTGCCTTCTCGAGAAGCTGAAAAGCCCCGAGTGCCGCTGCATTGACGTCGTTGTCCACCCGCACCGCACGACCCAGACGAGCCGAAAGTTCTGCACCGAGGTTCAGTCCGGCGAGCCCCAGGTTTACCGCGTGCGAGACGTAGCCGGTGCCGTTGTTGACCGCACCGGGGATTCCGATGCCGACTGATTCGAAGCCGTCGATCGTGGTTCCAGTGAGCTCGGCCAGCCGGGTCACCGCGCTGACCGCGGTTTCGAGAACCTCGCCAGGGCCGAAGCCCGTGGGCAGCCGAAGCTGCTGTCGAACGTTGCCGTCGCGGTCGATTGCCACCGCATCCGTCTTAGTGCCGCCGATATCGATCCCCGCACGCAGCGCGCTCTCGGCCGGAGTTGTGTCGAGTACGCTCATCCTTTCACCGCCCCGCTCACGAGCCCCGAGGTCAGACGACCCTGAACGATCAAGAAGAAGATGATCACCGGCACGGCAACGAGTGTCGACGCGGCCATCACCTGGCCCCAGTCTGTGGCCCTCGTCGCACTCGCCTGCACGAACCCGCGCAGCCACAGCGGCAGGGTGTGCGCCGATCCTGCCGGCAGTAGCACGAGGGCGACGGTGAATTCATTCCAGGCCTGCAGGAACGCATAGACACCGGATGCAATGAGCCCCGGTGCCAGCAACGGGAAAGTGATGCGCATGAAGGCACCGAAGCGGCTGAGGCCGTCGACCATCGCCGCCTCTTCGAGGTCGGCGGGCACCCCGGCTACGAACCCCCGCAGCATCCAGATCGTAAAGGGGACCACGGCCGCGATATAGATCACACTCACGCCAATGATCGTGTCGAGCAGGTGAACGCTCGCGACCATTTTGTACTGCGCGATGAACAGGCCCTCGGCGGGCAGCATCTGCACGATGAGCACCGCGATCACGAAGGTACGCCGTCCGCGGAAGCGGAAGCGGCTGATTGCCACGGCCGCGAGGAATGCGAGCAGCAGGCAGAACACCACGACCGTCAGAGTTATCGCCACGCTCATGCCGAGTGCGCCCAGGAAGGAGCCGTCGGCCAACGCCCCGGTGAAGTTACCGATGGTTCCGGGCGCCGGGAAGAACGTCGGAATGAACGATTGCAGCACGATCGTCGGTACGAACGCCGAGTTGACCATCCAGTAGACCGGGAACACCCAGATCAAGGCGATGAGAATTGCGAGAGCGCCAAGAAGGAGCTTAGGTAGGCGACGTCTCAGGCCTCGCGGCGCCTTCACAAGACTCAGGCCTCGCGGCGCCTTCACGAGACTCATGCTTCGTGGCTCCTTCGCGAGACTCATGCTTCGTGATTCCTTCACGAGACTCATGCTTCGTCATCCTTGAGAAGGCTGCGGATGTAGAACCAGCTCAGCGCGATCGTGATGGCTAGCACCAGGATCGACACAGCCGACGCCATTCCGAAGTTTTGAGAACTGGTACCGAGCTTGTAGATGTACGTGCCGAGCAAATCGAAGTCGCCGGACTTGGAGCCGGCATCCTTGAGCATGGTGATCTGGGTGAACACTCTGAGGTCCCAAATCAGTTGCAGGAGCAGCACGATCGCAATCACCGGGCGGATCATCGGAAGGATGATCCCCCAGAACCGATCCCACCCGTTGGCACCGTCGAGCTGCGCAGCTTCGAGAATTTCGTCCGATACCTGCGTGAGTCCGGCATAGATCGAAAACGAAACGAAGGGCACGCTCATCCAGATCACAATGATGCTGGCGACGGCGAAGAACGTGATCGGCTGGGCGAGCCAGTCGAATCGGTTCATGTTCACGCCGGGAATCATGTCGAGCAGGTAGTTGATGACGCCGCGGCGGCGATCGAATAGCCAGATCCAGACGGTCATGGCCGCGACGACCGGCATCGACCAGGCGAGCAGCAGGGCGACCTGCAGGATGAGCCTTGGGATCTTTCCGACTGCGGCCATGAGCAGTGAGAGCAGCGATCCGATCACGAGGGTCACGGCGGCTGTGACGAGACAGAACAGCAAGGAGCGAGCGACGACTGTCCACAGCGCAGGGTTCGTCGCGAGGGTGATGTAGTTCTGAAGGCCCACGAACGGCGCTGGCTTACCGAACTGCTGGGCGAGTCCGTAGTCCTGGAAAGAGGTGATGAC
>JAYSPT010000111.1:0-6009 GCA_043721995.1 Salinibacterium sp.
GGAGGTGTGCGGGCCAGAACGTGGGGACGACGCTCTGCACTTCGGCGTTGGTTGACAGAGACATGATGATCTGCCAGACGAAGGGGAAGGCCATTAGCAAGCCGCCGAGCCCGAGCACGATGTGGACGAGCACGTGGGATCCACCGCGAGTTCCGCGGTTGCGGCGTGTGCGAGTTGCCGTGCGGGTGCCGTTCCGGACCGCCCCGATGCGTGTGGCGGTGCTAGTCATTGTTTACCCAACGCTTCTGCAGTCTGAATTGCCAAATGGTCACGATGCCGATGAGCAGGAAGATGAACATGGCGATGGCAGCCGCGTAGCCCTTGTCATTGCTGATGAATCCCTGGCTGAAGAAATAGAAGACCAGGGACATGGTCTTCGGCATTACCGGGTTCTTGCTTCCGAGCAGTGCGTACAGCAGGTCGAAGAGCTGGAAGCTCGAGATGATCGTGATGATGAGCACGAAGAAGATGCTGGGAGTGAGCAGCGGCACGGTCACGGACCGGAATTGCCGTGCCCGGGAGGCTCCGTCGAGCTCGGAGGCCTCGTAGAGCTCGGGGGGAATGTTTTTGAGACCGGCGCTGAGGATGATCATCGAAAATCCGAGTGACGACCAGAGGCCGACGATCGAGACGGCCACCAGGGCGAATCCCGGAGTGCTGATCCAGAACGGCCCGTGGATGCCCACGAGTGCCAGGGCGTGATTGAGGATCCCGAAGTCACCGTTGAAGATGATGCGCCAGACCAGCGCGACGGCGGTCGGCATCGCGACATACGGAAGGAAGAAGAGCACGCGGTATATGCTCGCGAAACGCAGCCCGGGCGTGTTAATGAGGCTGGCGAGCCACACGGCGATCGGTACGCCGAGGAGCACGATTCCGGTGTAGATGAGCGTGTTGGCCAGTGCCGCGTATAGCTGGGGGTCGGCGAGCAATCGCACATAGTTGTTCAGGCCGCTCCAGGTGGCACCGCCGAAGACTCCCCAGGTGGTGAACGAGAAGTAGGCGGTCTGCAGGATCGGCCAGACGTAGAAGAGTCCGACGCCGGCGAGGAGCGGCAGCACGAATACCCACGGCCAGATGCCGTCGCGCCTGGCGGCCGCCCCGCCCCGTCGGGAGCGCGTGCCGGTGGCAGCGATCGACGGGACGGAGCGGCTGGGTGAAGGTTTGATCGTCATCCTTTTGCCAGTGCGCCGTTCATTTGGGTGGCGAGATCCTTCAATACGGTGGCGGTGGGCTTGCTGCCAGAGAATGCGTCGGGCAGCTTCGCCGTCTCGAATGCGTTCCACGCGGCGGTGTTCTTCGACGTTGGTAGCGGCTGGGCATAGGCGAGTTCATCGAGGAAGACCTGGAGGTCGACGCCCGGGAGCGACTTCGCGAATGCGCCCTGGGTGCCGTTGAATGCCGGGATTATTGCGCCCATGTCGCCTTGCTGCTGCTGTGCCTTCTTGCTCGCGAGGAATACCTGAAGCGCCTGAGCGGCCTGCTTGTTCTTGCCTGCGGCAGCGACGACGTTCGACACACCGTGGATGACGGTGGCCTTCTTCTCTCCCGCAGGAAGCGGTGCGACGTTCACGCTTGAGGCGATCGGGGATGCCGCGATCTCCGACCTTGCCCAGTCGCCGCCCCAGTACATCGCGGCCTTGCCGGAGACGAACCACTGGTCCGCCGGGGTGTCGGTGAGCTGCTGCACGGTCGGAGAGCCCTTGGAGGCGATCAGATCGGTCCAGAACTGGATTCCCTTCTGGGTTGCGGCACTGTCGTACCCGGACTTCTTGCCGTCCGATGAGAGCACGCTGCCGCCCGCCTGGAAGATCGTGTTGTAATACGTGGTCTGGCCATCCATTCCCGCGACGGCCCCGTAGATGCCATCCTTCGAGAGTTTGGACGAGATGGTGGCGGCCGCCTTGTTGAAATCGGCCCAGGTCCAGCTGCTCGTCGGCACGTCCACCCCGGCCTTCTGGAACAGGTCTTTGTTGTACCAGAGTCCGATCGTGTCGAAGTCTTTCGGAACTCCGTAGGAGATTCCATCCAGCGTGTAGAGCGCATCCAGCGCCTTCGGATAGTTGGCCGGGTCGATCGCTTTGGCGTTGACCTGGGGTGTGATCGGCTCGACTTTTCCATTGCCCGCGTAGAGCTGGAAGTTGGGACCGTTTAGCCAGAACAGGTCAGGCAGTGTGTTGCTGGATGCCTCGGTCTGCAACTTCGTCCAATAGTCCGTCCACGGTGTGACGTCCACATTGACCTTGATCTTCGGGTACACCTTGTTGAACTCGACGATGTTGGCATCGATCGCCTTCTTCTGGGTCTGATCCCAGAGGGCGTAGGTGATGTTCGCGGACAGATTCTTGCTCGGTGCGGTGTAGGTACCCGATGTCGTCGTGCCCTGCTCCGCGTTCGAGCTGCACCCGGCCACGAGTGCCGCCGTTCCGACGACGGTCATGAACCCAAGGAGCAGTCGGCGCCGTTTGGCTCCGGTGCTGGATGAGAAAATCTGCATTGCTGTGTCCTTTCGAAGGGTGCTACCGGGTGGCAGCATCGGTGTGTGATTCGAAATATTCCGTGATTTTCGGGTCGAGCTGTGGAACATCGAACGGGGTCGAACCCGCTCGAAGCGATGAGGTAGCTAGCGCACCGGCGGCGACTGCCTGGCGAGCGGCAACGGGTGACAGCGTCGTTCGGCTGCCGGTGGCGACATGGTCGAGGAACTCGCTCATGGTGAGGAAGTCCGCGTCGCCGTGCCCGCTCTCGACGCCGGTGATCGGATATTCGCGGTCCCCGGCCTCTCGCCATTCCCCGCGCGTGTTCCAGACTTTCACCACGCCGCCGCCGGTGTCGCCGAAGTTCTCGAGCCTGCCCTTGGTGCCGATGACGGTGTAGTTGCGCCAATAGTCAGGAGTGAAGTGGCACTGCTCGTAGCTGGCGAGGACGCCGTTGTCGAGCGTCATCATCATCATCGACACGTCTTCGACGTCCACGACGGGATTCAAACCCGTCTGACTTTCGGGCGGCCAGTTTTCCAGAGAAAACCAGTCCGTCATAGTCTCGCCCGTATGCTCGCGTCGGTCGGTGATGTCGCCGTAAACCATCAGTTCACCCATCCCGACGACCCTGCGGGTGTAGCCACCTCCGAGCAGGTGGATGACGTCGATGTCATGGCTGGCCTTTTGCAGCAAGAGCGAGTTGACTCGCGTCCTGTCGGCGTGCCAATCCTTGAAGTAGTAGTCACCGCCGTTACCCACGAAGTGCCTACACCAGATCGTCTTTACCTGCCCGATCTCGCCCCGCTCGATAATCTCGCGCATGAGTCGTACGACGGCTGAGTGCCTGAAATTGTGGCCGACGTACAACGGCGTCTGCGTCTCGTACGCCGCGGAGAGGATGGCGTCGCTGTCTGTGAGCGAGATTGCGATCGGCTTCTCCAGGTATACGGCGATGCCGGCGCGGAGCAGGTCGATGGCAATAGCGGCGTGCGTCCAGTCGGGGGTCGTGACGATGGCGGCATCGATACCGCCGTGCGCGATGAAATCGGCATGCGAGGAGTAGATCGCGATGGTCTTGCCGAAGATCTCGGCGGCGCGCGCACGTCCTTCTTCCGTGACGTCGACGGCCGCGACCAGCATCGCTTCCGTTGCCGCCTCGGCGACGTGAAGTGCGATCGACGCGCGCTGGCCTGTGCCGATGACCCCGACGCGCAGCGGCACCGCGACCGCCGGCGGTGTTGGGTGAATCGTCATATGGGTGCGCTCGCTTCTTTGCGTGATCTTGATCTATATGATTACAAATCAATCATGAATTGACAATAGGCGATCCACATCGTGATCGAAACCTGAATGCGAAAACTGTTCCGAGTTGTTACATGGCGGAAACACCGGGTGGTCCGGCTGGCAACCCGAACAGCTCTTGCGCGCACGCGACCGAGGGAGACCGTATGGGGGTGAACCAGCGTACGGATTGATGGTCAGCCGGAGCAACGCCGGCGACTGGCCGCGGATTACAGCGCGACGATGACCCGCACAGAAGCTCCTGCGAGGTCCTCTGCGAAGGCGGGCGACAGAGGCTCGTCTGTCACCAGCACGTCAATCTGGTCGAGCGGACAAATCCGTGCGAACGTCGACTTCATCATTTTCGTCGAGTCCGCAACCACCACAACGCGTTTGGCCACTTTGGCGAATTCCCGGCTCACGTCCGCTTCGCCCTCGTGGAGTGTCGTCGCGCCGAATTGAGTGCTGAGCCCGTCGACCCCGAGAATGGCAACATCGAGAACCACTTCGGAAAGGGCGCTTGAGACGAGGGATCCGACCAACTCGTACGACTGGCGTCGGGCAATTCCACCGGTGACCACGATCTTCACATGCGGTCGCACGGAGAGTTCATAACCGATGTTCAGCGCGTTCGTCACGATTGTCAGTCCGAAGTCACCATCGTCACGGGTGAACCGATCGCTGCGCCCGAGCGTCCGAGCGACCTCGCTTGTGGTTGTGCCGCCGTTGAGCCCGACAGTGTCGCCGGGGGACACCAGCTCGGCGGTCGCCCGCGCGATCGCAAGCTTCGCGTCGGCTTGACGGGCGAGCTTGTACTGCAGGGGAAGCTCATAGCCGGTGCCGAGAGCGGATGCCCCGCCGTGCGTGCGAGTCACCAGACGCTGCTCGGCCAGGGTGGTCAGGTCGCGCCGCGCCGTTGCGGGCGAGACGTCCAGTGCATCGCTGATGTCGGAGATCGTGACATTCCCGCGATCGCTCACAAGTTCCAGTAGTGCGTTCAATCGCTGTTGTCGGGCCATTGCGGTCTGAAGCTCACTTTTCTCTGAGGTGCCTGTGTGCCCATCTTAGGTTGGAGGTTCGCAAAGTGTACTGATCGACATTGACGTTTTGGGCTAGGATCAGTCAAAAATGATCTTCAATACTTCGCCCAGTGATCGCCACGAGGGTCACGGGGATCGAAAGGCTCCCATGTCAGACACATTTGTATCCACCGAGTTGGCTTCGCAACCCGCCACCTGGCGGGCGGTTGCTGAACTTGCCCCCGCCTTCAGCGATGTGCTTCCCCAGCGAGGCGAGAGCGTGGCCGTCGTGGGTTGCGGCACCAGTTGGTTCATGGCGATGAGTTACGCCGTGCTCCGCGAGCACGCCGGACATGGTGTGACGGATGCTTTCGCCGGTTCCGAGTTTCCTGCGCATCGCACCTACGATCGAGTCGTAGCTATCTCTCGGTCGGGCACCACGACCGAGATCGTCACCCTGCTGGCCACACTTACGGGCACGTTCACTGTGCTGATCACGGCCGTGGAAGACAGTCCGGCGGGGGAACAGGCCGGACACGTTGTCGTACTTCCTTTCGCCGACGAACGATCGGTGGTCCAGACCCGATTCGCGACGACGACTCTTGCGCTTTTGCGCGCAAATCTCGGCCACGACATTGAAGCACTCGCCGTCGATGCTGAACGCGCGCTTCTTGTTCCGATTTCTGATCTCGTCGACGCCGACCAGGTCACCTTCGTCGGTCTGGGGTCGGCTGTCGGCCTCACCTGTGAAGCCGCACTCAAGACACGCGAGGCAGCACAGTTCTGGGCGGAGTCGTACCCGGCGATGGACTACCGTCACGGGCCGATCGCGATCGCTCAGCCCGGCCGACTGGTATGGTCCCTCGGCCCGGCACCTGAGGGGCTCGCGGAGGAAGTTGCCCGAACAGGTGCCACTTTCGTACAGCACGATCTCGACCCGCTCGCCGGCCTGATCGTGGCACAGCGCTTCGCAGTTGCCCTGGCTCATCAGCGCGGGCTCGACCCCGATCACCCGCGCTCGCTGACTCGTTCGGTGATACTCGCCCCGTGACCCTGCCCGCGTTTCTCGGCATCGATGTCGGCGGCACGAGCATCAAGGCACGACTCATCGACGTCGATGGCCGGACCTGCGGTGAATGGCGCAGCCCGACCCCAAGGGGCGACACATCGGCGGAGCGCACAGCGACGATCATCCGGGGCATGTTCGAAACCGCTCAACGCGTTCGGCC
>JAYSPT010000112.1:0-45183 GCA_043721995.1 Salinibacterium sp.
AGACCGAGCCGCAGACCATTCGGTTGGCGGAAGTCGGGGATGACCCCGCCCGCCCACAGCGTCGGGACGAGTGCCGCGAAGCGCTCGTCATCCACGGTGATGTGACTACCGCGCGACTCCGGATCGCGGGGGCTGGCGAGCGTCGAGTCAGGCAGCAGTTGCTCGCAGAGAGCGATCGCGTACTCGGTGAGGGCGATCGACTTAGCTCGCACCGCGGTCATCCCGACCTGGCCAATGAGCGCGATCATGTCTTGCATTGCGAGCATGCCGATCACCGGCGGGGTGCCCGAGAGAAAACCACGAATACCGCTGGCCTTTTCATACCCCTGAACCATCTCAAACGGCGTGCGGCTTCCGAGCCAGCCCTGGATCGGTTGGCGAAGTTCGCTCTGAAGGTCGGATGCGACGTACATGAAAGCCGGTGCGCCCGGCCCTCCGTTGAGATATTTGTAGCCGCAGCCGACCGCGAGGTCGACGCCCCACGTGTCGAGTTCGGTCGGGATGACGCCCGCCGAGTGGCTGAGGTCCCAGAGCGCGAAAGCACCGGCTTCGTGGGCGATTGCCGTAATCGCGGGGATGCCGACGAGATACGCCGACCGGTAGGCGACGGCGCTGAACAGGGTGAGGGCGGTGTTCGATCCGACTGCCGTCGCTACAAGGTCGGGCGTGACACCCGCGGTGGGGTCGGTGTCGATCCAGCGGATGGTCAGGCCCCGGTCGTTCGCAATGCCCTCCACCACGTAGCGGTCGGTGGGGAAGTTGTCGCGGTCGATCACGATCTCCGTTCGTCCGGGACGGGCATCCAGCGCCGCTCGCACGAGTTTGTAGATGAGCACCGTCGTCGAGTCGCCGATCGCTACCTGGCCCGGTGCTGCGCCGAGCGCAATGCGACCAAGCTCGTCGCCGATCTTGACCGGCAGATCGAGCCAGCTCTCGTCCCAGCCACGGATCAAGCGGCCCGCCCACTGGTCTTCGATGAAGAGAGAAACCCGCGATTGGGATACGACCAGCGGCCGCCCGAGCGAGTTGCCGTCGAGGTAGGCGACCAGCCCCTGGGACTCGATGAAGAGATTCCGGAAACCGGCAAGCGGGTCGGCTGCGTCGAGCTCGGCCGAGCTCTGCATCATCGCGCGCCGAGTTGGGCCCGCGCGGAATCCAGCACGGTGAGAATGTCGATAGTGTCTTGGAGCGAGTGCAGCGGCGACTCGCGCAGGCCATCCGCGATGTTCTGTACGACGGCGGTCGCCTGGTAACACAAGCCCTCGCCCCAGATCAAACCACTGGTGTCATCCCAGCTCGTCAGGTCTTCCTGGCTACCGACAAGGAAACTCGACGGCGCCAGAAAGGTGCGGGGAAATTGGATGCCCGCCCGCGTGCCCATGATGGAGGCGCCCGCCGTACCTCCGGCGAAGAGTCCCGTCGTGAACACGGCCTGGCGACCGTGGCCCTCCGTGCTGGGCGTGAAGTCGAGCACCGTCGTGGACTGTGCGTCGACCCCCGTGCTCGCCAGTGACCCGCGCGTGGTCACGGTGTTCGGAACGCCGAGGATGAAGTGGGTGAGCCAAGCCGGGTAAACACCAAGGTCGAGGAGCGCGCCGCCCCCAAGAGCAGGGTTGAATATTCTCGACTCCGCGTCAAACGTGAAATTCACGCTGAAGTCGGCCGACACGGTGAGCACGTCTCCCAGCGCGCCATCGGCTATGAGCTGGTCGACCACGGTCCACTGCGGCAGGAAGCGCGACCACATGGCTTCCATGGCAAACACCCCAGACGTGCGGGCGGCATCCGCGATCTCGCGCGCCTCGCCCGCCGAGACACCCATCGGCTTTTCGACCAGTACGTGCTTGCCGGCCTCGATCGCCAGCAGCGCGAGTCGCTTGTGCGCGCTGTGCGGCGCGGCGATGTAGACGATATCTACGTTGGGATCTTCGACGAGTTGCTCGTAGGTTTCGTATGCGCGCTCGATACCGTGCTTGGCCGCGAAGGCTTCGGCGCGCTCCTGGCTGCGGGATGCGACGGCCTGCACGCGCTGGTCGGTGTTGGCATGCACCGTGGTGACCCACTGGTCGGCGATACTGCCCGGGGCGAGAATGCCCCAACGAAGAACTGGTCCGCCGCGCAGAGGGGTGGTGAGGGGGGTGGGGAGAGTTATCACTCCCCCAGCTTATTCAGCCCGCAGGTCCCGCAGCACTTCCTCAAGCTGGTCGACCGCCCAGTCGAGCTCATCCTGAGTGACGACGATGGGCGGTGCGAGACGGATGGTCGAGCCGTGGGTGTCTTTTGCGAGCACGCCCTTGTCCATCAGGCGTTCGCAGACCACGCGACCGGTGCCAAGCGCGGGGTCGATATCGATGCCGGCCCACAGGCCTACGCCGCGCACAGCCGTCACGCCGTGCCCGATGAGTGCAGCCAGCCTCGGTCGCAGGTGGGCGCCGAGCACGCGAGCGCGCTCCTGCATCTCACCGGTCTGCAGAAGTTCGACCACGGCAAGACCAACGGCGGCCGCGAGCGGGTTGCCACCGAAGGTCGAGCCGTGTTCGCCGGCACGCAACACCCCGAGGATGTCGCTGTTGCCGACTACAGCGCTGACGGGAACGATACCGCCGCCAAGCGCCTTGCCCAGGAGATAGAGGTCGGGCACGACGCCCACGAGATCGCACGCGAATGTCGAACCGGTGCGGCCCAGACCGGACTGGATCTCGTCCGCAATGAACAGCACGTTGTGACGCGTCGTGAGCGCACGCACGGCCGGGAGGTAGTCCGAGGGCGGGATCACAATACCGGCCTCACCCTGGATCGGCTCGAGAAGCACCGCGACGACCGTGGTGCCGTTCGCGGCTGCGGCCGCGATGGCATCCTCGATGGCCGAAGCGTCGCCGTACGGAACGCTGACGAAACCCGGCGTGTACGGACCGAAATCGGCGCGCGCCTGCTCGTCGTCCGAGAAGCTGATGATCGTTGTCGTGCGGCCATGGAAGTTGCCATCGGCGACGACTATCACGGCCTTGCCCCGTTCGACCCCCTTCACCCGGTATCCCCACGCTCGGGAAACCTTGATGGCGGACTCGACGGCCTCCGCTCCGGTGTTCATCGGGAGCACCATATCTTTGCCTGCGAGCGCCGCGAGCGCGCCCGCGAATGCACCGAGCCTGTCGTTGTGAAACGCGCGACTCGTGAGCGTGATGCGGTCTAGCTGCTCTTTCGCCGCCCCGACGAGGGTCGGATGCCCGTGACCGAAGTTCACCGCGGAGTACGCGGCGAGGCAGTCAAGGTAGCGCCGTCCGTCGACGTCGGTAACCCATGCGCCCTCGCCGCTCGCGACGACCACTGGCAGCGGGTGATAGTTGTGCGCGAGGTGACGTTCCTGTGCGGCGACGTCGGCCGCAGCATCCGTGGCGCTGGTCAACGTCGTCTTGGTCATCGTCGCAACTCCAGGGTGCAGCACTTCACGCCGCCCCCGCCGAGCAGCAGCTCGGACAGGTCTACACCGATCGGGTTGTAGCCGCGCTCGCGCAATTGGCGTTCGAAGTCCTTCGCCCGGGAGGCTATGACCACGTTGTAACCGTCGCTGAACGAGTTGAGGCCGAGCACCGCGGCATCCTCCTCCGTGACGACCAGAGCATCCGGGAACAGCGAGTGAATTTTGGCCAGAGACGGCTCATCGAAAGCGCTCGGCAGGTAGGCGATGTTGCCCTGTTTAGAAGCGGATGCGACGGGGTCCAGGATCGCGATGGCCGTGTCAAGGTGGTAGAAGTTCGGGTTCACGAGCTGCAGGGTCACGACTTCCCGGCCGTAGATACGCGCCACCTCTTGGTGGCTGTTCGAGCCGCTGCGGAACCCGGTGCCAGCGAGGATCAAACCGTTGATCAAGAGGAAGTCGCCTTCGCCCTCGTTAACGTTCTCGGGCACGCGCACATCGAAGCCGTTGTCGGCGAACCAGTCCATGTAGGCGGGACCTTCGGGTTGGCGCTCCTCGTACGTGAAGCTCGCGCCGTAGGCGATGTTGTCGATGACGAACCCGCCGTTAGCCGCGTAGACCATGTCGGGCAGTCCCTCGATCGGGTCGATGAGCTGTACGTCGAATCCGAGGTCGAGATACGTCTTGTACAGCACCGTCCACTGCCGCACCGCGAGCGCGGTGTCTGTGGTGCGCTCAGGATGCATCCATGGGTTGATGCGGTAGCTCACGGTGAAATAGTCGGGGCGGCACATCAGCACGGTTCGTGTGACAGCGGTGCGGCCGGGACGCGCAGGAATGGTCTCGGTCATCGTCATCCACATAGTGTTTCACGCACCTATCCGCAACGTTGACGCGGGCGGCGCACCGAAGCTGCGTCTGTAGTTGACCTTGTGCAACAAATCCCCATAGGGTGCTTCGATGGACAACCTCGACTACAGCATCATTGACCTGTTGCGGCTCAACGCGCGCGCGGGCTACGGAGACATCGGTGCGAAGATCGGACTTTCCGCCTCGGCGGTGAAGCGTCGTGTCGACCGTCTCGTCTTCGATGGCGTGATCCGCGCGTTCACCATCCAGGTAGATCCGACCGTGGATGGGCTGAGCACTGAAGCGTACGTGGAACTGTTCTGCCGCGGCACGGTGGCGCCGGATGAGCTCAGGCGGATCCTTTCCGGGGTGCCTGAGGTCGTGGATGCGGGGACGGTCACTGGATCAGCGGATGCGATCGTCCATATGCGGTCGCGCGACATTCCCTCACTGGAAATCGCATTGGAGAAGGTGCGGCTGGCCCCCAATGTGGACCACACCCGCAGCGCGATCGTGCTGTCCCGACTCATTCACCGGACCCGCGACTAATGCCATTCGTGATCGAACACTCCTCCGGCATCTCCCTCTACCTGCAGCTCATGACGCAGTTTCGCGCGCAGGTGGAGAGCGGCGAACTGATCGTCGGAACCAAGCTGCCGACCGTTCGCAAGCTCGCAGCCGACCTGGAAGTCGCGCCCTATACCGTCGCGCGGGTATACCGGGCACTCGAGGCCGACGGATTCGTGGAAACGCTCGGACGCAACGGCACCGTCGTGCTGGGCACCGCAGATACTGCGGCCGCACTTCTGCAGCGTTCGGCGAGTGAGTATGCGGCGCGGGCATCCGACCTCGGTATCGAGGCGGATACTGCGCAGGGCTACATTCGCGCGGCGTTCACGCAGCGCGGCTAGCGAAGGCACGGCGGTACATTCGCCGACCCGCGCTAGACCCGCAGGGTCTGCATCTCGCGGTCGGGGTTGCCGAAGCGATGGGCAGTGATACTCACGGCCTGCTCGTGCAGGAAAGGCAAGAGCTCGATGCGACCCGAGGTTGTGACGGGACCGCTCCAGATCGCAACATCCGGATTGCCGTTGACAGCCACGGCCAGTGCGAGCGGATCTCCGCCGATGAGACGGATGCGACCTGCCGGCAGCGAAACCACTCGCACGAGCCATGCGGAATCCGACTCCACGACCATCGACGTGACAATCGCGGTCGACGCGTCGTCGAAGGACTGGGCAAGGGCGACCGGCAGCGGCACCGGCGATGAGATCGCGATCGGTGATCGGGTAAGACTGGCTGCTGCGATGAGCCGAATGAGGTGTCCGACCGGCTCGCCCTCCGACAGTCGGAGAGTCACCGGTGTCGGTCGATAGCGGAACACGTTGCGCTCCACCCCGAGCGCGGAAATATCCTCGCTCGCGTAGATCGACGCCCATGCGGCCGCGTCGCTCAGCGCTGACCGACGCACGCGGTCGAACTCGGGGAAGTCGATTCCACGCTGCGACTTTTTAACTGTCGATGAAACCCACGGCGAGAGACCGTCGATGCGAATATTACTTTCCGGGTCATGCTCGAGGGGCAGCCAGGATCCGAGCGTGAGCAGGTAGTTCGGCCCGCCGGCCTTCGCTGAAACGCCTACGCTCGACCGCTTCCAGCCGCCGAACGGCTGTCGGCGCACGATCGCGCCGGTGATGCTCCGGTTCACATACAGGTTGCCCGCCTCAACGGTGTCGAGCCACTGGGTCACCTCCGCGGCATCCAGCGAATGGATGCCCGCAGTGAGCCCGTAGGCGACGGCGTTCTGCAGCTCGATCGCCTCCACCAGCGTGGCCGCCGTCATGACGCCGAGCACCGGTCCGAAGTATTCGGTGAGGTGGAACGTGCTGCCTGCCGCAACACCCGTGCGTACGCCCGGCGACCAGAGCCGCCCCGACTCATCGAGCTGGCGGGGTTTCACGAGCCAGGTTTCAGAATCTTCGAGCGTGGTCAGAGCGGACAGAAGCTTGCCGTGCGCAGGCTCGATGATGGGGCCGACCTGGCTGGTCGCTTCGTGCGGGTACCCCACACGGAGGGTTCGCACGGCATCCACGAGTTGGCGGGTGAAGCGTTCGCTCGTCGCGACCGATCCGACGAGAATCACGAGGGATGCCGCGGAGCATTTCTGTCCGGCATGGCCGAATGCGCTGTGCACCACGTCACCCACCGCGAGATCGAGGTCGGCGCTCGGAGTCACGATGATGGCGTTCTTCCCGCTGGTCTCAGCCATCAGGGGTAGATCCGCCCGCCATGACCTGAAAAGTTGCGCCGTCTCCCACGCACCGGTGAGAATTACCCGGTCGACCGAGGGGTGCGCCACAAGCTGCTTGCCTAGTTTGCCCTCCGGGATGTCGACGAGCGCGAGAACATCCCGTGGCACGCCAGCCTCCCAGAGCGCCTCGACCATGACCGACCCGCTTCGTCGAGCCTGTGGGGCGGGCTTGATGATGACGCCGGCACCCGCGGCGAGCGCGGCGAGTACCGAGCCGGCGGGGATCGCGACCGGGAAGTTCCAGGGCGGTGTGACCACGACGAGCGACGGCGGCAGGTACGTGACGTCGGGGATGGTCTTGAGTTCCAGGGCGCGGTCGGCGTAGTAGTGCGCGAAGTCGACCGCCTCGCTCACCTCAACGTCACCCTCGGCGATCGTCTTCCCGGTCTCGTTCGCCATCACTTCAATGAGGCGTCCGCGAAACGCTGCAAGCACATCTCCGGCGTCGTGCAGGATCCGGGCCCGCTCGACGGCGGGGACCTTACCCCAGCCGACACCCGCCGCCTTGACCGTGTTGATGCGGTCTTCGAGGGTCGTCGCATCCTCGACCAGGGCGGTCGAAATTGAGTCGACTCCTAGCGTCGAATCCACGCTTCGCGCGAGCACACCATTGGCCCAAACCCGGTTCGCGGCGATCGACGGGTCGGTGTCGGGCTCGTTGGTGAATGCGCCCTTGGCCGCTACCTCGAGTGTTTTACCGCGGTTCTGCACGCGACGCGACTTTGGCACCGCGCGGTCGAGAGCGGTTGCTGACAGGGTGAAACGATCTGACTCTCGCGCGAAGACTGTCGCGTTATCGGCGAGCTCGAACACGCCCGACATGAAATTCTCGGTGCTCGCATTTTCCTCGAGGCGGCGGATGAGGTAGCTGATCGCCGAATCGAACTCGCCCGGGTGTACGACCGGCGTGTAGAGGAGGAGTCCACCTACATCTCGTTTGACGGCATCGGCCTGTCCAGTGGCCATTCCGAGCAGCATCTCGAACTCGACCCGGTTCGCGACTTTTCTTTCGGTGGCGAGATGCCAGGCCCACGCGACATCGAACAGATTGTGACCGGCGACACCGATGCGCACGGCGTCGGTGTGCTCGAGCGTGAATGCCCAGTCGAGCACACGCTTGTAGTTCGCGTCTGTGTCACGCTTCGTGGACCAGGTAGCGAGCGGCCAGCCGTGCATCGTCGCATCGACGTGCTCCATCGCGAGATTCGCACCCTTCACGACACGCACCTTGATTCCGGCGCCGCCATCCTTGCGCCGCGCTATTGCCCAGCGCGTGAGACCCTGCAGCGCCGCTTCGGCATCGGGCAGGTAGGCCTGAAGCACAATTCCAGCCTCGAGCATCTTCAGCTTCGGCTGGTCGAGTAACTTTTGGAATACAGCGACAGTGAGGTCGAGGTCGCGATACTCCTCCATGTCAAGGTTGATGAACTTAGCGGCCGGGGAGGCAGCGGCCAGTTCATACAACGGAGTGAGCCGTCCGACAACTCGTTCCACCATGTCATCGAGCGCCCACATCGAGAGTTGGCTCGCGACCGACGAGACCTTAATCGACACGTAGTCGACATCATCGCGCTCAAGGAGTTCGCGCGTACCAGCCAGCCGTCGATTTGCCTCGTCATCACCCAGCACGGCCTCGCCGAGCAGGTTCAGATTGAGACGGATGCCCTTCTGCCTCAGTCGGGGGAGACTCTTGTCGAGCTTCGCCGGTGTCGCATCAATCACGAGATGACCGACCATGCGACGCAGCACCCAGCGCGAAATCGGTACTATCGGCCACGGGATAAGAGGGGCAAAACCGCCGCCCGCGAGGATCGCCGCGCGAAGGTACCAGGGCAGGAAGCTCGGGATGCTGTGACTCAGCTTCTCCAGGTTCCGCCCGGCCACACGGAGGTCTTCCGGTCGCACGACCCGATCGACGAAGCCGATAGTGAACTCGAGACCCTTCGGGTCCTTCAAGAGGCCGGCAAGTCGGGCTGCGCTCGCATCCGCCTTGACGTCCGCGCTCTCGGTCAACCAGCGGCGCACCGTCTCAATACTTTGCGCGGTGAGGTCGGCGGTGGGCGTTTCTGCGGTGGACCCGGCACCGGATGGCATCATGCTTCGATCTTAATCGGGGACCGCGCGCGCTACTCGCAGGGGAACGCACCCGTTTTGCGACGAAGGCGGTGAAACGCACGAAAAATGCGTTCGCTCCCCGCGTGACGCGGAATTCAGTCGACTGCGACACTTGCTCCCCTCTACCAAGACCTTCGGCTCGCCCTATATACGACGTGTCAACCATCGGTAAAAGCCGTTCATGGCGGCACCGGACACCGCGTATCGTGACGTCGTAATTGTCGCCGGTGGCCACAACGAACTCGTCGCCGCCGCACACCTCGCAGCCGCCGGCAGGACCATAGCGGTACTTGAGCGATTGCCGTCGGTTGGTGCAGCCGCGATATCCGCTGACGCCTTCGAGGGTGTCGAGGCTCGGCTGTCGCGCTACTCGTACCTCGCGTCGCTACTCCAGGCGCGCATCATCCGCGAATTGAAACTGCACGTCACGCTTGCGCGGCATCGGTAGTTCTCTTACCCACCGGAGCCCGGCTCGTGCTGGACCGGTTCCGGGGAGGTGCACCGACGGCTAAGCCGGAAGGATCCCAGCTCGAGATCAACATGCTCGTGAGTAGGCGGCCGAATTTGCTGGACGCCCGTGTCAACCCGGCCGCAGCATTCGGCGGCACTTTTCACGTGAACGAGGGGTGGACCACGTTAGAAGCCGAGTGGACCAGCGCTGGGGCGTAGCGACTCGGCATCCTCGAATCCTGCTCTGCGGTTCGGGCGCGCAGCGTGGTGGAGCCGTCAGCGGCATCGGCGGACACAACGCCGCGATGGCTCTGATGGAAGATCATTCGCGGCGGTACTCTTGTCGCCATGCTCGAATTCTCTTCGCTCGCAGCCCAGGTCGCCGGGCCAGTTCTCACCCCAACCGATGCCGGTTTCGCCGCAGAGGTGACCGGATTCAACCTGTATTTCTCCAACACTCCCGAGGTGGTCGTGGGCGTCGCGACCGTTGGAGATGTCGTTGCCGCTGTGAATTTCGCCCGCGAGAATGCAATGCACGTGAGCATCCTCGCTACCGGACATGGTGCGCACGCGGCGGTTACCTCAGGAATGCTCATTAACACCCGCCGCCTTGATCGCCTCGAAATCGATCCCGGTGGTCACATCGCGACGATCGGCGCGGGATTGCGATGGAATGCTGTCCTGCAGGCGGGTTCCGAGTTTGGGCTGGCCCCGATAACCGGTTCTTCACCCCATGTCGGGGTGGTGGGCTACCTCCTCGGCGGAGGAATGGGTCCGCTGAGCCGTAGTCATGGTGTGTCCAGCGACTACGTGCGTGCGATCACCCTGGTGACGTCGGATGGGAATGTGCACGAGGTGGCAGCGAACGAAGACCCAGACCTGTTCTGGGCGCTCCGGGGTGGCAAAGGCGGGTTCGGAATCGTCACCGAGGTGCGAATCGAGCTGGCCGAACTCGCCACGTTACATGCGGGATCGCTCATCTTCGAAGAGGAGCACATCGAGACCGCACTGCGCGCCTGGGTCGACTACACCGGCACCGCCGATGACCGTGTGAGCACGAGCGTTGCGATAATCAATTTCCCTCCGCTCGAGCAAGTGCCTCCACCCTTCCGCGGGAAGCGACTCATGATGCTTCGCTTCGCGTTCCCCGGGGATGCCGCCGAGGGCGAGGCCCTCGCCGCACCCCTGCGTGCGGTTGCCCCGCTCTACCTGGACGGCCTCGCGCAGATGCCGGCGACCGATGTCGGCACGATCCATAACGACCCGACCGAGCCCGGCATGGTGTGGCAGCGGGGGCTTCTCCTCGATCCCATCGACCAGGACTTCGTTACTACCATCCTCGGATTCGTGGGGCCGGGCACACAGTCGCCGATCATGGTGACCGAGGTGCGTCACGAGGGCTCCGCGACACATCGCGATGTACCGGGAGGGTCCGCAGTGGGCGGACGCGCGAGCGCTTTCGCGCTCTCCTTGATCGGTGCGCCCAATCCTGCACTGTTCACCGTGGTGCTGCCCGCTGTCACAGATGCGATGGTCGCCGCCATTGGCCCGTGGGTGTCCGCCGAGACGAATATCAACTTTGCCGGCGATCCCAGCGGTGACCAGTTTGCGAAAGCGTGGCCGTCCCAAATGGCGAATCGACTCGCGGCCATCCGCGCGGACGTCGACCTGTCCGGTGTCTTCGCGTATGGGCCGCATGCTTAGCGCTGGAATCAGACCCAGATGCTTGGGACAGAGGCCTTGGTACCCGGCAGTATTACCGCCTCGTTCCAGTCGGCGATCCAGGCAGGCAGTGTCTGCGAGCTGACATCGATGCCCAAGAGCTCGGAGAGTTCGCGCGTGGAGACCACGCCGCCGCCTTTCTTGAGGACCCGAGCACGGGTCATGGCCTTCGCGAAGATCTCGCCTTTCACCACGAAACGTTGCTCCACGTATACGGCCTTGTGGTCAAAGCCTGCGACGCGCGATTCGATCTCGAAGCGCTGCCACAGCGGCAGTGACTTGCGGAAGGTAATCGTCTCGTTCGCCATCACCGGGTAGAAGCATTGCGCCCGCAACTTCTTCCACGCACCCGAGCGGATCAGGATATCCATGCGGCCGAGATCCATAAGCGACAGGTACACGCCATTGTTCATGTGCCCGAGCACGTCGATGTCGGTCGGCAGCACTCGCAAGCGGATCGTGCCGACACCGTGCGGGTCAATGCGGGGCGCACGGTGGCTCAGCATCAAGTGGATGATCGTGCGGAAGATCAAGTTCACGCCGCAAGTGTAAGACCTCACTGAGCTGTCGCGGCAAACCGTCGGAGAAATCCTCCTAGTGGCTGCGATGATCCTGAATAGTGGCTCGTGGGCCCCGACGGTCCACGACGAATCCACTCGCTTCGATGAGCCGCACGATGCGCTGGCGGTGGCCCGCCCACGGTTGAAGCAACTCGCGCATTCCGTCATCATCGACTTCGCGGCCCGCGAGCGCGAGACCCACCACCGACGGCACGTGATAGTCGCCGAAGCTCGGCGAATCCGCATCGCCGTGGGCGCGCTGCATTGTCTCCGCTGCAGTCCAGACGCCCACTCCCGGGATGCTGCGCAGGGCGCGCTCCACCGCGATGCCACCCCTGCCAATCAACACCGTGCGCTCCAGGGATGCCGCCACGGCCGCAACCCGAACGATCGTCGCCGAGCGTTCCGGACCAACCCCGGCGCGGTGCCACTCCCAGGACGGAATCCTTCGCCAGGTCTCAGCCGAAGGAAACACACACATCCCTCCGGGCGCCGGTCCGGGTGCGGCTTCGCCGTATTTAGTGACCAGCACGCGCCACGAATGCCGGGCCTCCTGCCCGGTGACCTTCTGCTCGAAGATTGCGGCGACCATCATCTCGAAGACCTGACGGGTACGGAGCAGTCGCAGGCCGGGGTTGCGCCGCAATGAGTCGGCCAGGAGCGGAACTGTCGAGACCTCGCATCCGCTCCAGTCGTCGCCGTGACCCAGCAATTCGGGGACCCCGGCGATCACCCATTCGGCGCCAGCCCCCCATGCAGTGACGACGATGCCAGAACTGCCGCAAGCCAGCTGCATGGTCGCTGTACCAGCCGGGGTGCGCACGGTTCGCCAGACAAGGTCCGTGCCGACAATTCGAATGGTCGGGTCGAAGCGACCGCGCGCGAGCGGTCGCAGGGTCCCGGCTAAGTCGACGGGGCTGTCGGGAGCGTACGTCGTGGTCAGCAGCGCAGCGCTCACCACCGGCTCGTCCATTGGGGAACGCTGCGGGTTAACATCGGCCGTTGCGTTGCGCCGGCCCGGCCACCGAATGTGGCGCCGAAAATTCCGATGGATACGAGGATGTACGTTGCAACGACACGAACGGTGGACCCGGTGAAGATGCTGCTCAGGCAGCCGAGAAGCTTGCCGAGACCGTCCGCGCCGTCCTTGACTGCTGCAACCGAGGCGGCTACGGGGCCGGGCGACGACATCGGATTGTCGAAGGGCTGACCGTTGAGCATTGTCATGAGGCACTCCCCTTCGCGTTTAGTTCCCCTCCTGACGTACAGCATGATTGTCACATGAAGATCGGAATCCTCACGAGTGGCGGCGACTGCCCCGGCCTGAATGCGGTCATCCGCGGGATTGTACTCAAGGGCACCCAGATCTACGACAAGGAGCTCGTCGGGTTCAAAGATGGCTGGCGAGGGGTTGTCGAGGCGGATGTCATCCCCCTCGAACGCCGCGACATCCAAGGCATCGCAAAGCAGGGCGGCACCATTCTCGGCACCTCGCGCACCAACCCGTTCGAAGGGGATGGTGGCGCTGAGCGCATCAAGGAGAATATGGCGCGACTGGGAGTCGACTCACTGATCGCAATCGGCGGCGAGGGAACCCTCGCCGCCGCGAAACGCCTCACCGACGAGGGTCTCCGAATTGTCGGGGTACCCAAGACCATCGACAACGACCTCTCCGCCACCGACTACACCTTCGGTTTCGACACCGCCGTGCAGGTCGCCACCGAGGCCATGGATCGCCTTCGCACGACCGGCGACTCCCACGGCCGGTGCATGGTCGCCGAGGTTATGGGCCGCCATGTCGGCTGGATCGCGCTGCACTCGGGTATGGCTGCTGGAGCACACGCCATCCTGATTCCTGAGCAGAAGACGAGCATGGAGCAGATCTGCGCGTGGGTTCAGTCGGTGAAAGATCGCGGGCGAGCGCCACTGATCGTCGTCGCGGAGGGCTTCAAACTCGATTCGATGGATGACGCGCACTCCGAGCGCGGCCTCGACGCCTTCGGGCGACCAAGGCTGGGTGGAATCGGTGACCTTCTCGCCCCGGAGATCGAAGCCCGCACCGGTGTGGAGACGCGCGCGACCACGCTGGGTCACATCCAGCGTGGCGGAACCCCCACGTCATACGACCGTGTGCTGGCGACCCGCTATGGTTTGGCAGCAATTGACGCGGTGATCGATGAACGGTGGGGTCGAATGGTCTCCCTGTCGGGAACGTCCATCACCGATGTCGCACTTGAGGATGCGCTCGGCAAGCTGAACACCGTGCCGCAGTCACGCTACGACGAGGCCGCGATTCTCTTCGGTTGACGCGCTACGGCCAGATCCCTGCGCCGGCCCCATCAATACACTGTGGCCATGAACACTTTGCTCACGCTCGGAATCGTCTTCATCGCTCTCGCCGCGTTGACCCACGTGCTGATTTTTTTTCTGGAGTCCGTGCTCTGGTCGCGACCTGCGGTCTGGAAGAGATTTGGGCTCGGGTCACAGCCCGAGGCCGACACCGTCAAGCCGATGGCCTACAACCAGGGGTTCTACAACGTATTCCTCGCCATCATCGCGGCCACCGGACTCGTGATGATCGGATCGAACAACCTGAGCGGACCCGGCTACGCACTCGCCTTCGCGGCAGCGGCGAGCATGGTGCTCGCGTCGATCGTGCTGATTACGTCTTCACCGAAGCTGTGGCGGGCGGCCGCGATACAGGGCGTCGCGCCGCTGCTCGGCATCATCTTCCTGGTGGCATCTCTACTCACCCCTTAAGACGCGGGTCCTAAGAAGCGGTTCTTGAGACGCGGTTTCCGGGGCGCGGCGCCTGGAACGCAGCTCCCGGGACGCAGCGCCTAAGAAACGGCCCGCGAGGCGTGTTCGACGAGCGCGACGACCAGGGAGTCCGCTGAGCGGTCCTCCGCAATGAGGTCAACGGTGAGGCCCGCCGCACGCGCATCGAATGCCGTCCGCGGGCCGATACAGGCGACGACCGTCGCGCCGGGCAGCGGCGCCAGTTGGGCGGCAATCTGCCGCGCGACCGAGCCCGAACTCACCAGGATGGCTCCGATGCGACCGGATGCGACATCCGTCCGCACCGAGTCTGCGACAGGCACACCGACCGTTCGATATGCGGTGACGAACTGCGCATCGAGGCCAAGGCTGCCAAGCCCTGAGACCAGGTTCGGTTCGGCGACGTCGGACTGCGGCACCAGCACCCTGCCGGTTTGGCCGTTCGGCCACTCCTTCACAAGGCCTCGTGCGGTGTTGTCGGCGGCCGGAACGAAGTCCACGGGGAAACCTGCGAGCGCAAGTGCGGCCCCGGTCGTCTCGCCCACTGCGGCAACCTTCGTACTCGCTGGAATCACCACCCCGAGCCCGACCAGCACGTCAACAGTCGTCGCGCTGGTGATAACCAGCCAGTCGAATTGCCCGTCCTGCAGTTCATGCAGGGCGTTCACGAGCGCAGCACCGTCGTCAGCGCTCGCGAAATTTATCATCGGCGCGATCACAGGAACAGCGCCATAGCTCCTGAGGGTGGCTGCGATTCCGTCACCCCACTTGCCGCCTCGGGGAACGAGTACGCGCCAACCGCCGAGCGGTTTGGCTGACATGCCCCTATCCTTCCCTGTGCGGCAGGCAGGTGCTAATCGAGTGCAGTCAGTCGTCGTCGCTGAGTATTGCCCACGCAATGACACCAACGACCGCGACTGCTAGTGCCGCGGCACCGATAATCCACGGCAGTGGATTGGTGTCGTAGGAAGACTTCGCCTTAGTGGTCAGCTCCCCGACACGCTTGGGCACGTTGAGCTTGTCCTCGATGGCATCAAGCGTGCCCTCGAGATCAGCGCGGGCCTTAGCGACCCTCGATTCGATGGGTGAACTCATGGCGTTACTCGCTTTCCGGTTCCGGTGATTACCTTGACGTCCTGCTTGACACTGTCGATCGTGTTCGCGGGTGTCGCTGGGAGCCCCTTCTTGAAACTTGCCTTGGCGCCCAGCCCCAGGAATAGAGCGAGCAGAAGCAGTATTCCGACGACGATGAGTGCCGCGGCCCAGGCGGGCACCACCAAGGCGAGACCGAGAATCGCCGCGACCACGAGCACCGAAAGCGCGCACAACACGCAGGCCAACGCCGCAGCCGCAAGACCGAGGCCGATACCCGCCTGCTTGAACTTCTCCGACATCTCCTGTTTGAGCTGGTCGATCTCGCTGCGCACGAGGTCCATGAGCAGGCTCGGAATGTTGCCGACCAAAGTGAACAGTGAACGTTTGCGCTGGTCGGGCGCTGTGCCGGTCACGGCGATTACTTAGAGGCAGACGTGCTCGGCTTGCGAGTGGCCGGCCCGGCGGGCGCCTTCGCCGGTGTCTTCGCACCGGAAACCTGTGACACGACCTTCTTCGCGCCGTCAGCCAAGAACTCCGCAACCTCGGGAGCCTTGTCCTTGACGAAATCCTGCGCGCTGTCGACCTGTCTCTGCACGCGCGGGTCGTTCCAGAGCCTGTCGACAGCCGCCTTCATCTCGTCGTACTTCTCGCGCCCGGCGCGGGTACCTAGCACGTAGCCGATTCCGATGCCAACGACCAGGAGGATCTTGCCTCTCATGGGAGTCCTTCCGTTTCGTGTTTGTGTCGTGTGTCTTTTTCCATTCTTACCCCACTTCATACCGTTTGCAGCATGAATAATTGCGGGGTGCTTCTGCCCTATACTCTCGCGGACCCAATCCGCACTGGGCGACTCGCGCTGCGGCTTCACGTTGCCTCCGATGTAGACGAGGTGCATGCCTACCAGTCCGATTCCGAGGTAACGCGCTACCAGCGCTACGAACCCCGGAGTGCGCAGGTCCTCACCGAGAAGCTGGCGGAATGGGGTGCAGCGACGGTCCTCGAGAACAACGACGACTACCTTCAGCTGGCGATCGACCTGGAGAATCCGGTCATCGGCCCGCTCTACTTCGTGCTCAAACGCGTTGAGGATGGCGCCGCCGAAATCGGGTGGGCGCCGCACCGCGACTACCACGGCAAGGGATACGCGTTCGAGGCGGCAAGCGCCGTGCTCGATTTTGCTTTCGCCACTCCTTGGGCTGCATCGTGTTGTTGGTGAGCTGGACCCGCGGAACGACGCATCCGTCGCGCTGTGCCTGCGGCTCGGCATGCGCCACGAAGCACACTTCCTCGAAGACATGATGGTTAAGGGCGACTGGGCCGACACCGGCGGATACGCCATACTCGCGCGGGAGTGGCCCGGACGCTAGATGATAAGTGGGCAGCCACCGTCAATCCGGGCCGACTTTCTCGAACCCGCGGTGCGGGACCGCGAGGTTGGAATAGGCGAAGGTATTGAAAGCTGGGGCCCCGTCCGAAGGCGTGGCACACCGCGACATCCATACCGGGCGATAAATCCGGACTTGACCCTCGGGAGCGACGTCGTCCTCGTCCCGCGAGAGCAAGGGATCAGTGCACGTATTCCAGCAGGTCGTAGCCCACAGTGCGCATCGCGTCAAGTACTCGAAGCCGAGCAGCGAGTCCGTCATCGTTGAACTGGATCGAGACCGCATACGCTACCGCTCGATTTGCGCCGCGCAACGCTCCAGCCTCGGCGCGCACTCCAGTATCTGTGCCGGTCTTGTTCACGAGGAGCGTGTTGTGGTCTGCGCCGCGGTGCGACAACGGGTCCAGGCCGAATGCGCTCGCGACGAGTGAGAGGTCTGAATTCAGCGAGAGCCAACCGAGCACGCGCTGACTGGTGAGCGGGTCTACTATCTCGTTGCGGGCAAGGGCCCCGAATAGCCAGCTGAGTTCGGCCGTCGATCCGACTGACAGCTGGGGCGCGTCATCCGGCCCACGGCTACCGCGCACCAGGTCGAGCAGCGCGGTGCGCGTGAGGCCCAGCGACTCCGTGCGAGCGCGAACGGCATCAAGGCCCACCTGACGCAGCAGAACGTTCGTGGCCAGACTGTCGCTAGAAGAGCCAACCAGGGTTGCGAGGTCGGCCACCGGCAGGGATGGCGCCTGCAGGTGCTGCCAGATTCCTGATTCTCCGACCATGTCGCGGGAATTCTTATCGAGGATGCCGTAGCCCGAGAAATCGCGCGAGGTGAGTCGCGCAGACACCTCGATGAGCAGCAAGATCTTGCCGATGCTTGCAGTGGGCAGCACGATCCGATCATCGATCGCTACGAGCGTCTTGCCGGAGTTCAGATCAATGACGCTCGCAGAGACCTGAGTCCCCTCGTAGGCCAGCATTCCAAGCGCAGAGAAGGAACTGGAGAAGTTTTCACTTTCTCCAGTTCCGGAGTGACGGGCAACCCGTGGGCTGCGGACCCGTTCTCCGCGTTCGCGAATGCGAGCAGTTTCTACCAAATGGTGACGCGATCCTTCGGGTCTAGCCAGAGTGCATCGGTATCCCCCACGCTAAATGTCTCATAAAACTCGTCGATGTTGCGAACGATTTGATTACAACGGAACTCGTTGGGCGAGTGCGGGTCGATCGAAATCAGCCGGATGACCTCCTCATCACGGGCCTTCAGCTGCCACGCCTGGGCCCAGGACAGGAAGAAGCGCTGTGCCCCCGACATTCCATCGACGATCGGAGGCGCCTCTCCGCCCAGGGAGAGCAGGTACGCCTTCCAGGCGATGGAGAGTCCACCGAGGTCGCCGATGTTCTCGCCGATCGTGAGGGCGCCGTTCACATAGTGCTCCGGAACCTGCCGGGGAGCGAGTGCGTCATACTGCGCGATGAGCGACTTCGTGCGCTCCTCGAAAGCCGCCCGGTCCGCCGGAGTCCACCAATCCGTGAGCTTGCCGTCGCCGTCGTACTTCGAGCCCTGGTCGTCGAACCCGTGCCCGATCTCGTGCCCGATCACAGCGCCGATTGCACCGTAGTTGGCTGCGGCATCCCGCGTCTCATCGAAGAAGGGGAACTGAAGGATGGCCGCCGGAAAAACGATCTCGTTGAGGCCCGGGTTGTAGTACGCGTTGATGGTCTGCGGAGTCATGAACCATTCGTCGCGGTCCAGTGGCTTGCCGATCTTGCCCAGTTCCCGCTGGAACTCGAACTCACCGGTGGCGCGCACATTGCCGATCAGGTCGTCAGCGTCGATCTCAAGATTTCCGTAGTCACGCCACTTGACCGGATAGCCAATCTTGGGGGTGAACTTCGCGAGCTTGTCGAGGGCGCGTGCGCGGGTGTCCTCGCCCATCCACGACAGCGCCGTGATGGAGTGCCGGTACGCCTCGACGAGGTTGGAAACCAACACATCCATCGCGGTCTTTGCGGCCTCGGGGAAGTGGCGCTCAACATAGATGCGCCCGACCGACTCGCCGAGCGAACCCTCCACGAGCGAGACGCCCCGCTTCCACCGCGCGCGCAGTTCGGGCGTGCCGGTGAGCGTCTTACCGTAGAAGTCAAAGTTCGTGTCAACGAAATCCTGTGAGAGATATGCGGCGTTCGAGCGGATGACCTGCCACGCCAGCCAGTCCCGCCAGGCATCGAGGTGGTCGGCCTTCAACACCGTCTCCAGGCCAGACATGAAGCTCGGCTGCCTGACGACGACCTCATCGAAGGACCCTTCCGGCACGCCGAGGGCCTCGAGCCAGATGTCAAGATCCACGTCTGTCACCAGTGCGTTCGCCGCGCTCCACGGCATGGGGTTGTAGGTCTTTTCGCTGTCGCGGTTGGCCACGTTGTCCCAGTGGTGCGACGCAATCTCGGTCTCCAGGTCGACGATGCGCTGCGCACGCTCGGCGGGGTCACTGAGACCCACGAGCGAGAGCATCCTTTCGATGAAATCGAGGTATCTGGCCCGGACTTCGGCGAACTTCTCCCCGCGATAGTACGACTCATCCGGGAGGCCGAGCCCACCCTGCTCGACGAAGACCAGATAGCGTTCAGGCTGACCCGGATCGTTATCAACGAAGAGCTGGAAGAAGCCACTGGATCCGCCGCGCTCAAGCCGGCCGAGGGTCTTCAGAAGTGAATCGATGGAGTCGACGGCCTCGGCATCCGCAACGGCCGCCTCGATCGGCGTCGATCCGAGCGCATTAATGCGTGCCTCGTCGAGGAAGCTCGCGTAGAGGTCGCCAACCTTGCGTGCCTCGCTCCCCGGATCCGCCGACTGCGATTCGACGATGATGTCGCGAACCGCTTTTTCTGCCTCCTCGGCAAGCAGGTAAAAGGAGCCGTAGCGCGCCTTGTCACTCGGAATCTCGGTGGCCTGAATCCACTTGCTGTTCACATGGCGAAAAAGGTCGTCCTGGGGGCGAATCGCTGGGTCGAGTCCAGCCGTGTCGATTCCGGATTTCAGCGGCGCAGCATCAGTCATGCGAGCCAGCCTAGTTTGGGCGGCTGTCAGGTTTCTGCGGCGAAAGCTCGACCGAAGCGGAGAAACTCTTTCGCGCGGGTGCTCGTCGCGGTGCACTGGGGTCGCGCGCGCCAGCACGAGCGAGACCGCGAGAAACCAACCGAGTGGGATCGTCAGGCACCAACCGAGCGGGATCGTCAGGCGGGGCAGCTACCGCGACCGATCGCCCATCCGAAAGGCGAGAGCCAACTCGGCCATGCGCTCGTGAGCGTCAGCGCATGCGTGCCTCGTGACAAAGAACGTGTTCATGACAGCGGCCATGATTGCGACGTGGACGGATACCTGAACGTAGACATACGACCCCAGACTCGGTCCAGCGCTTCCCGCTTCCCGCGGCCGCGGCCGCGGGAAGCGGGAAGCGTCGTCGACACGGTGCACTGAAACGGCATCCGCCCAGGTGTCCTCTGACATCTAACTTGTCCGTTTGACACCGAGCTTGTCGGCAGGACGCCCGGTCATCGGGCCCAATGTAGGGGCAGCTAAACGGTGCTCCGACAGGCAGCCGTGAGCTCGATCCCAGAAACGGCGGGGAAGTGCCCGATGACCGTCCCGTTTATGGGCACTCTTGCTCCAGCGGAGCGGGGCCTGCGACGCTCCGCGATGAAACCGAGGACGGAGCACCCGCTGTGATGGATGCGAACGGTGCTCAGACTGCGGATTGATGGTCGCTGGGACATCGCCACGATTGCTTGGGCAAACGTCAGAGGCAAATCTGGCGCAAGCGTGCAGGGCATGGTTCCCCAAGAGTCAATTTCCCGCGCGAGCGCACTGGCTTCCGCACACCCGGCGGTGGCGGCCACGATGTCGCCGCATAGCGGCAGATCAAACCACTGCTGCTACGCGATCCGGCCACCCTGCACTGACGCGAACCTCACTGCCGTCAGAGGGCCGCGCCCTACTTCAGGTCGAAGCGGTCGAGTTCCATGACTTTGACCCATGCTGCGACGAAGTCCTCCACGAACTTCGTCTTCGCGTCGGCGCTCGCATAAACTTCCGCAACGGCCCGCAGCTCGGAGTTCGAGCCGAACAGCAGGTCCACGCGGGTGCCGATCATGGTCGCCACACCCGTGGCATAGTCGCTGCCCTGATAGGCATGCTTGCCGGAATCCAATGCCGTCCAACTTGTTCCGATGTCGAGCAACTTGACGAAGAAGTCGTTGCTCAGCACGCCAGGATGTTCGGTGAACACGCCGTACTGCGCCCCGTCGTAGTTCGCATTGAGTGCGCGCAGGCCGCCGACAAGAACCGTCATTTCCGGCGCGCTCAGCGTCAGCAGGTTTGCCTTGTCGATGAGGTGATGCTCGGCTGGTAGCGACGCAAGCGGTCCGTAGTAGTTGCGGAACCCGTCTGCGACCGGTTCGAGCCATTCAAAGGACGTGGCGTCGGAATCTTCTTCCAGGGCATCCACCCGGCCGGGCGTGAACGACACGTCGACCGCGACTCCAGCAGCGTTTGCGGCCTGTTCCACCGCGACAGAACCCGCGAGAACGATCAGGTCAGCGAGGGAAATGGGGGTGATCGATGTGGCGTTGAAGGCTACGCGGATGCGTTCCAGGGCCTCGAGCACAGTCTCCAGCTGAGCGGGGTTATTGACTTCCCAGCTCCGTTGCGGTTCGAAGCGGACACGCGCTCCGTTTGCACCGCCGCGTTTGTCGCTGCCGCGGAAGCTCGACGCTGATGCCCATGCGGTCGACACCAACTGCGAGACGGTCAGCTCCGAGGCGAGGATGTGTTTCTTTAGCGTCGCGATCCCCTCGGCACTGATGGGATCGCTCGTTGCCCTGGGCAGCGGGTCCTGCCAGATCAGTGCCTCCGCGGGAACTTCTGAGCCGAGGTATCGCGCTTTGGGGCCCATGTCGCGGTGGGTCAGCTTGAACCAGGCCCGGGCGAACGCGTCTGTAAACGCGTCCTGGTCATCTTTGAAGCGGAGCGAGATCGATGCGTAGATCGGGTCGACGCGCAGAGCAATATCGGTGGTGAGCATGCGCGGCTCACGCCGCTTCGAGGCGTCGTGTGCCAATGGCACGGTGCCAGCACCTCCACCGTTTTTCGGCCGCCACTGGTGGGCGCCTCCGGGGGATGTCATCAATTCCCATTCGTAGTCGAACAGGATTTGGAAGTATTCGTTGTCCCAGCGAGTCGGATTGTAGGTCCACGTCACCTCAAGGCCGGAGGAGATCGTGTCGTCACCTTTACCGGTGCCGAAACTGTTCGCCCAACCCAGACCCTGTTCTGCCAGGTCCGCATTTTCCGGGCTTGGACCGTGGTGGCTATCGGGGGCGGCACCGTGAGTTTTACCGAAGGTGTGGCCGCCGGCGATCAGAGCCACAGTCTCTTCATCGTTCATCGCCATGCGCTTGAACGTCTCGCGGATATCCCGTGCCGAGGCGAGCGGATCAGGATTACCGTCCGGGCCCTCCGGGTTCACGTAAATGAGGCCCATTTGCACGGCGGCCAACGGTTGTTCCAACTCGCGGTCTCCGTGGTAACGCTCGTTGCCAAGCCAGGTGGTCTCCGGACCCCAGAAGACATCGTCGTCTGGTTCCCACGCATCGACCCGGCCACCGCCGAAGCCGAAGGTCGGGAAACCCATCGTTTCGAGAGCAACATTGCCGGTGAGCACAATGAGGTCGCCCCAGGAAAGGGAGCGGCCGTACTTTTGCTTGACCGGCCACATCAATCGGCGAGCCTTGTCGAGGTTTGCGTTATCGGGCCAGCTGTTCAACGGCGCAAAGCGCTGCTGGGCAGTACCGGCACCCCCACGACCGTCATACGTGCGGTACGTGCCCGCCGCGTGCCACGCCATCCGGATCACCAGGGGGCCGTAATTATTGAAGTCGGCCGGCCACCAGGCTTGTGAGGTCGTGAGCACCTTCGCAATATCCGCCTTCACTGCAGTCAGATCAAGAGACTCGAAAGCCTCGGCGTAGTCAAAGTGTGCGCCGAGCGGATTCGCAATGGCCGGATTTTTAGCCAAGATCTTCAGATTTAGGCGGTCCGGCCACCATCCGGTGTTCCCAGGACCTCGGGTCGACCGTGACGCATTTTGCCCGTGAGGGACGGGGCAGGTTTCTCCGGTCGCTTGGCTTGTGTCGTCGTCGTTGGTGACGGGTCCGTGATTGTCGGTCATGGAATTCCTTCTCATTGTGTGGATCGTTGTAATCAGGCGTGTTGCGGGGTCGAGCAACTGGGGCAGACCCCCCAAAAGATGACATCCGCCGTGTCGATCACAAACCCGTGATCGTTCGAGGGAGTCAAGCAGGATGCCTTGCCGACAGAGCAGTCGACGTCGGCGATGAAGCCGCAGCGGCGACAGACGGCGTGGTGATGATTGTTCCCAACGTGGAATTCGTAGCGTGCGAGCGATCCGGCTGGCTGGAAGCAGCGCAGCAAGCCCACTGCTGTCAAAGTTCGCAATGAGTCGTACACCGTTTGGTGGGACAGTTCCGGCAGCACGATCCGGGCGGCACTGATGATCGATCCGGTGTCCGCATGCGGATGTTCTTGCACAGCACTCAGAACAGCCAACCGCGGACGTGTCACACGCAGACCCGCTTGCTGAAGAAAATGTCTGACATGTAACGCTGCAACCACCGGCTAAGACTGCCACATTTTCTGGAATCAGTCAAAAGTAGGGATCGGAGTAATACCCTGACCGAACTCTCACACCAGTCGTGCGGTGCTCATCGGCGGACCCCGCTTACGGGCGCCCCTCCCGGTCGAGATCGAGCCTCGATGGCGCCCTCGCGAGGATCTGAAATACCGTCCGCTGGCCGTTCCACTTACGGGCCGCCGATTCGGACGAAAAGTGCTCTTGCGAGTGCTTTCGCGAGGGCACCAAATCGTGTCTGGTGGTGGTCCGCTTAATGAACGCGGGCGAAGATGTGGCCTGCGTTCAGCGGTGGGAACTCGACGATTTTGCGGCTATCGCCTCTCTGCGCAAGTGATTAGGGTTTGTGCATGGGGATGATTTCGACGCAAACAATTGTGACCGTGCAGGCGAGAGGGTTAGCTGCAGCGGCGGCCGCCCTGAGCCGTGAGACGGAAAACTTCCCTCATGCCCGCATAGTGTCTCTCGTGCAGCAGACCACCTTCTGGAAGAGCTTTCGCGGCGAAACAACGATCGTCGCTATCGTTGAACACGACTGACATCTGGGACTCAATCATCATCATCGACGTGGGACCGCGTCGCTAGAAAAGCAATCAGCACCGACTTGAGGGGAACATGCGCCCCCCGCTCCGGGCCGCGGGGACCATAGCGGTGAGTGGGTGGGCCGTTCGGCTTGCGGGGATCCGAGGTCGGCGGTCACGGCCCCCAGTTCCTCGCTGGAAGACCCCGGCACTGAGAACTCCGTAGGCCGGCATTCGGCGAATCAATAGCAGGGACTCGTTTACCGTAAGCTCCGATTCCGACAAAATGAATGGCACAGATCAGCCATCAGTGCGTTTTCCTGCAACACGACGCTGCACCGAAAACGCCGCGGTTTCGGTGGACAACTCACGTGTCAATCGGACAGATTGGATGGCACGCGACACTTGGGCCAGCGGCTAAGCAGGCTGATCGCAGCACCGCTTTTGCGCAGGAGACCAAAAATGGTGCGAATGGTCGTCGACTTCCCGGCCTCGTTGGTCCCGAGGAAGCGATGCACCTCGCCCTCGTGAATGCCCAGGTCGAGCCCAGCCAGGGCATACACCGGGGGCCGAAGCTGAGATGGGAGGCCCGCCGCCTCGATCGCTGCCGTCATGGTCTCGATGCGACGCGCCATTCACATCGTTGTGCTGCCTTGGAATTACGGTCTGGGTGCCGTCGTATTCCCAACCCTCAGCACGCTGTGGAACAGTGCCGGCTCGGGGGAAGCGCCCGCCAGCATTTCGACCACGGCATGGCCCGCCGCGCGGCCCTTCTCCACCGCGGGCTGCACGAGGGTTGTAAGCACCCACGGCCCAGAGCCATCGACGCGCGCGCCGTCGAAACCCAGCACGCTGAGTTGCCCGGGAACCTCGATGCCCAGTTCCTGGGCCGCCTGGATGACGCCAAGCGCAAGCAGGTCACTCTGCGCGATGATCGCCGTTGGTCGGGTGTCGCGAGCAAGAAGTTCACGGCCAGCGATCGCTCCTTCCTCGATGAGGCTGCCCGCCGCGACGACCCCGGTGGCATCGGGATATATGTCGCGGGTACCCACGATTCGCTGTTTCGCGGTGCTGGCAGAGCTGGCCACGAACCGGGCATCTGTAATGGCGCCGCGCGCTCTGGCGCTATCGAGAGGAAGTGACACGATCGCGACCTGCTCATGCCCAAGCTCTTGGAGATATCGAGCTCCGCAGGCCGTCGCCTCACGGTTATCGAGGTCGATAGCGAGCACGTCGGGCATGCTTTCCGCTTCGATCGCAACGATCGGGATGCCGCGCTGGCGAAACACGGTGACCGACTCGTCGAGCTCGCGACTGCAGCCGATCAGGATCACCGCATCCATTGGCGCTGTCGAGATATTTGCCCCCGCCTCCCCGGTGTCAGTGAGTAGGAGCAATGACAGCGCCGAGGCACCGAGTTCGTCGGCAATTCCGTCGAGCATCGCAATGTTGATCGGGTCACGGAATGCATCGGCCAAGCGGTCTTCGATTACGACGCCGATGATGCCAGACCGGCCGCGGCGCAGCGATTGTGCACGAGGGTCTGGTCCCGCATAGTTGAGCTCCTCGGCAGCGGCGAGCACCTTAACCCGCGTTGCGTCGGAGACCGGTCCGGCCCCGCTGAACGCGAGGGATGCGGTCGAGGGGGATACCCCAGCGAGCTTCGCGACCGCAGCGAGATTGGGGCGCGCGGACCCGGCATTTGCCTCCGTGTTCATGGGTTGATAGCTTAGTCGAATCGAATCGATCGAATCGATTCGAGATGTTCCGATCCCGCTCTATACCGGCGCCACCGCCGAGTACGAGGAATGATGACCACCTCCCCCTCCGCCGTCGGCGCCGTCGGGCTCACCCGCGCGCAGGTCATCGCGTGGCGCAATGCGATCTTCCTGATCTTCCTGCTGCCCGGTATTGCGATCGCGAGTTGGGTATCCCGGCTCCCGGCGGTGCGAGACGCTCTCCAGATCGGCCCCGCGCAAGTGGGGTTCCTGATCCTCGGGATGGCGATCGGATCCATCGCCGGGCTGCTGTTGTCGAGTCACGTGATCGCGCGGATTGGTGCGCTTGCCACAATCAGCTGGGGAATCCTGGGCACCGCAATTGGGGTCACCGTCGCGGGTCTCGGAGCGTCGATCGGGCCTAGCTTCGCTCTCGCTTTCGTCGGACTCGTGATCTTCGGGGCAGCATCCGGAATGACGGATGTTGCGATGAACGTTTCAGGAGCGGCGAACGAACGCGCCCTCGGCCGCTCGATCATGCCGATCTTCCACGCCTTCTTCAGTTTCGGCACGATGCTCGGCGCACTGTTCGGCGTTCTCGCCGAACTCGCCCACATACCGGTCGCGGTTCATCTCGCGGTCATCGGCGTTGCCATCGTCGCGGTGATGTTGTACGCCCGACGGTTCGTTCAATCTGAGCACGTTGTCGAGGCTGGCGCTGAGCCGGTGCCAGAGGACGATCACTCGAAAACGTGGCGCGGCCGACTGAGCATTTGGGCCGATCCACGCACGCTGCTCATCGGCGTGCTCGTGTTGGCGGCCGCCTTCGCGGAGGGCTCCGCCAACGACTGGCTCGCAATCGCCATGGTCGACGGACACGGCGTTGCCAACGCCACTGGGGCGCTCGTGTTCGGAATCTTCGTGACCGCGATGACGGTCGGTCGCCTCGCCGGTGTCTTCGTGCTTGACCGCTTCGGGCGAGTTCTCGTGCTTCGCGCATCTTTCGCGCTCGTGGCGATCGGGCTGGCAATAGTGATCTTCGTGCCCAATACAATCGTCGCGACCGTCGGGGCAGTGCTGTGGGGACTCGGTGCAGCGCTCGGCTTCCCGATCGGGATGTCCGCTGCCGCTGATGATCCGAAGACTGCCGCGGCCCGGGTGAGTGCGGTCGCGACGATCGGCTACTTCGCGTTCCTCGTGGGGCCGCCGGTGGTTGGGTTCCTGGGTCAACAGGTCGGTGTGCTGAATGCCCTACTGGTGACTCTCATCCTGGTCGCACTGGGCGCCGTGGTCGCCGGTGCGGCACGGGAGCCGAACCTGAGAGTTGCGAAATCGTGAACATCCGAACGTGGCGTGTTGCGCTGTTTGCGCTGTTCGCGGTCAACGGCATTGGAGCCGCGACCTGGGCCTCACGCACCCCTGCAATTGCCGAGGGCCTCGGGATCGGTGTTGCGCAGATGGCCGCTTTGATCACCGCACTGCCGGTCGGCGGAATTTTCGCGATTCTCGCATCGAGTCACATAATCCACTTCTTGGGCCCACGTCGCGCCGCGCGGATCGCTCTGCTCGTCTCGGCTCTTGGGCTGACCATGGTCGGGGTCACGGCGGGCCTCCTCGGCAACTACCCACTCGCATTCTGCACATTCCTGGTCTACGGTTTCGCGAATGCAACATCCGGCATCGTGATAAACGTGCAGGCGGCCGAGCTCGACCGGATGGGTGAGCGAACGCGGCTGCCGATGTTTCACGGCACATTCAGCATCGGGATGTCCGTGGGAGCAGGCACGGCAGCGCTTGCTGTTCTCGCACACATTCCGATCGCGGTGCACTTCGCTGTCGCCGCACTCTTGCTCGTCGCCGCCGCGATCTTCGCCGCCCGCCATCTCACAGCGGGCGAGAGCCTCGAGCGGGACGAGCCCTCAACCTTCCGCACGCGGATGGGGGTATGGCTCGAGCCGCGCACGCTGCTGATCGGCGTCATCGTGCTCGGCGCGGCCTTCACCGAAGGCACGGCGAATAACTGGCTCGCGCTGGCGATGGTGCAGGACCGTGCGCTTACTCCCGCTGCGGCGGCCGGATACCTCACCGTCTTTACGGCTGCCATGACGGTTGGGCGATTCACCGGTGGCTCCCTCACCGATCGCTTTGGCCGGGTCGCAGTTATCCGATGGTCGCTGGTGCTCGCTGGGGTCGGCGTCGTGTGTGTAGTGTTCACCGCGACACCGTGGGCGAGCATCACGGGCGTCGTGGTGTGGGGTCTCGGTGCCTCGGTGGGATACCCACTGGGCATCTCTGCCGCAGCCGACAACCCGGTGAATGCTGCAGCCCGGGTGAGTGCGGTCGCTGCGGTCGGCTCGATCGCGTTCCTCATCGGCCCGAGCATCATCGGACTGATCGGCGAGCAGACGACCCTGCTCCTTGCGTTTACCGTGGTGATCGGGCTGATAGCCCTGTCGCTTGCGGCGTCGCGGGCCGCGTACCCCCCGGCCGGACTTGCTGAATCCCGGGTTGAGCACGCCGAGGCTGGCTTGGATCTGGGTGCGTTGTAGGAGCGCCCGACCTAGACTCGACTCACTATGCGCCTGGTTGTAGCCCGCTGTTCGGTCGACTACGCCGGACGCCTCAGTGCACACCTTCCTCTCGCGACCCGGCTTCTGCTGCTCAAGTCAGACGGGAGCGTGCTCGTGCACTCTGATGCACTCTCGTACAAGCCGCTCAACTGGATGAGTCCACCGTGCACGGTCGCCATCATCGATCCGGAGCCCGAGCAACGGGATGCCGGGGTCATCGAAATTTGGAAGGTTGCGCAGGCGAAGACCGCCGACCTTCTCGTCATCTCCATCCACGAGATCGTGCACGATACCTCACACGATCTCGGCATCGATCCAGGGCTTCAGAAAGACGGTGTCGAAGTCCACCTGCAGAAGCTGCTCGCGGAGCACATTGACCTGCTCGGCGAGGGCTATCGGTTGGTGCGTCGCGAGTATATGACGGCAATCGGGCCCGTCGATATCCTTGCGACGGATGCCGCGGGCGCCAGCATCGCGGTCGAGATCAAGCGGCGCGGCGACATCAACGGGGTCGAGCAGCTCACTCGCTACCTCGAACTGATGAACCGCGACCCGTTGCTTGCGCCGGTGACTGGAGTTTTCGCAGCCCAGGAGATCAAGCCCCAAGCGCGCACCCTCGCGCAGGATCGTGGCATCCGATGCCTGTTGCTCGACTATGAGGCGATGCGCGGGCTCGATGAGTCGCACTCACGGCTGTTCTAGCTGCGCCGCCGACGAAGCGATCCCATACTGTTCCCGCACAGCGCGGATACACTGGCGCCCTCATGAATCCCGACTTCAGCTGCATCCTGTTCGACCTTGACGGCACCATCGTCGACTCGGCACCCGGGATCACGGCCACCCTCGCTTACACGTTTGAGACCATGGGCCTGCCCGTGCCAACACCCACCGAACTCCTTGCCTACGTGGGCCCGCCGATTCTCGATTCGTTCCGCCTGCTCGCCCACTTCACCCCTGAGCAGAGCCAGCATGCGCTTGAGCTGTACCGCGATCACTACCTCAAAACCGGAGTGTTCGATGCGACGCTTTACCCGGGTCTTCGCGGGGTGCTCAAGACGATTCACGACCGTGAAGTTCCGCTCTCACTCGCGACGTCAAAACCGGAGAAGCCGGCGACTCTCGTGCTCGAGCACTTCGACGTTCTCAAGTATTTCGACGTGATCACCGGTGCATCCGAAGACGAGAAGCGGAGCGCGAAGGCGGATGTCGTAGCCGAGGCCCTCCGGCGCCTCGCCGCGATTGGTGCCGACATCTCGCATCCCGTCATGGTGGGTGACCGCTCGCACGACGTTGTGGGTGCCGCCGACCACAACGTGCCCACAATCTTCGTTCGCTGGGGCTACGGCTCTCCGTCCGAGGAGGTCGGCACCCTCGGTGCGGCCACCAACGCCGAGCAACTCACGCACCTGTTGTTCCCGGCGAACTGACTACTCAACGCGCGAGACGCTCCACGATCGCACCGTAGAGTCCCGGTGCCACGGATGCGAGCGGCACGATTGCGGCACGCGCGGGACTGGTTGCCGCCAACACCAGCTGGGAGGTGAGCACGCGGAAGTCCCTGGTGACCCTCCGCCATGAGCGGTCGTACCGGACTGGATCGCCGGCGACCACCGCCTCGATCGCAAGCCGCGCTTGCTCGAACCCCAGCCGCAGGCCCTCGCCGGTGATCGCGTCTACGTATCCGGAGGCATCCCCCACTAAAAGCACCCGTCCCTTCGACGGATTCGCCGCGCGCTGGTGAAACGGCCCGGCACCGCGCAGCGCGCTGGCCGGCTCTGCCGACGATAGGCGCGCAGAAAGTGACGGAATGCCCGCGATGGTTTCGGCGAAATCCGTGCGGGCTGGTCCGAGGATCGCGATACCAACAATGTCCTCTGCCGTCGGCGTGACATACACCTCGGCGTTCCTCGCCCAATGCACCTCGATGAGGTCGGACCACGGTGCGACGTGGAAGTGCTGGCGCAGCCCGAACCGCCGCCGATAGCGCGACGCCGCCCGCTCGAGGCCAGCGATCCGGCGCACGGTGGAGTGCAGCCCGTCCGCTCCGAGCAACCAACCGGTGCGCAGTCCGTTGACGGTCACGCCGGCGTCATCCTGCTCGAATGTTTCGACCCGGCCGGTAACTCGTACGACTCCCAGTTCCGCCGCGCGCGCCGCGAGTGTGTCGTGCAGGATCGTGCGGCGAACTCCCCTGCCAATACCCGTGCGGAAGAGATGATCGGCGTGTCGCTTACCGTTGGTGTAGCTCACACCGCGCAGGGGCATCCCGGGCGGATCGATGCCCAACCGAGCGAGGAGGGGCACCGCACCAGGCATGAGCCCTTCGCCGCAGGCTTTGTCAATGGTGGCGTTGCGCGGCTCGATGATCGCTGTGCGCAATCCGGCCAATCTCGCTTCGACGGCCGTCGCGAGACCGATGGGGCCGCCGCCCACAACCACCACATCAAAATCCTCGGTCACGCGGCAAGCTCCTTCAATGCCCGATTCTCGACCGGAAGTCTGAACCTCAGCAGCAGCACCGCGTTGAGCACCGTGAAGGCGATCGCCGTGATCCATGCCGTGTGCACAAGCGGCAGTGCGATGCCCTCGATCACGACAAGGAGGTAGTTCGGATGCTTCAGCCAGCCCAGTCGATAAGGCCCGCGATCCGTGACCCGCTTCGCCCCCGGCACCACGATCACGCGCGTATTCCACTGTGGACCGAGCGAGTGGATAATCCAGTACCGACCCACTTGCGCGAGCAGTGCGATGGCGAGCATCGGCCAGCCGAGGGCCGAGATGAACGGACGATGCAGCAGCAAAACCTCTGCGATGCACGCCACCAGCAACCCGGTGTGGAGCACGACCATGGCGGGGAAGTGCCGTTGCCCGTACTCTCGCCCGCCTTGCGCGAGGGCCTCGGCGGCATTGCGGCGCGAGATTCTCAGCTCGACTAGACGCTCCACGCCCGTCGCGAGGACCAGGCAGACGTAAAGAACAACGCTCAGTTCCATTGCAGCAACACAAATTCGGCACTGACGCCCGGACCGAGCGCGAAGAGGAGTCCAGTATCCCCGGGTGCGTGCCCGCCGGCCGCGATCGTGTCCGACAGTACGTGCAGCACCGCGGCCGACGAGAGGTTTCCGATTCGATCGAGGCAGGCCCAGCTGATATCGAAATCGCTGCGCGGCAAGTCGAGGGCCTGCGCGAACGCATCCAGCACCTTCGGACCACCAGGGTGCGCGAGCCAGGCGGCAATATCGGAAACAGCGAGACCGTTGTCAGCAAGGAACGCCTCGACCTCGATCGGGAAGTGCCGCTCGATGACCTCGGCGACACCCGCCGTCAGCACGATTTCGAAGCCCGAACCACCCACCTTGAACCCGATCACATCTCGGGTGTCTGGGAAGAATGAACTGCGGGTGTCAACGATGTGGATGCCCGGCTCGGCCCGATCCTCACCCACCAGCACAACGGCTGCGCCACCGTCGCCGAACAGCCCGGTGGCGACGAAGTTCGCCATCGTCTCGTCGTCCCGCTGCAGCGTGAGCGAGCATAGCTCCACGCTGAGAAGCACTCCTACTTCACCCGGGTGGCCCACGAGGTAGTCGTTGACGCGGGCGAGTCCCGCGGCCCCACCCACACACCCGAGCCCGAACGACGGCAGCCGCTTCACATCGGGGCGCAGGCCCAGGCGTGACACGAGGAGGCCATCCACGGAGGGGGCGGAGATTCCCGTGACCGAGGTGAACATGACGAAGTCAACGTCTGGCGGCTCAAGTCCGCAGTCGGCGAGCGCTTCGCGCGTGGCACGTTCCATGAGCTCTGTCGCAACTTCGATGAAGATATCGTTGGACTGCCGGAAGCTGCCGAGATCGCGGTAGCGCTCCAGCGGGAGTGCGGTGTAGCGACGCCCGATACCGCTCGCTGCGTGCATCCGCTCGAGCACTGCACGCCTGGCCGGAACCGAGGAGATCAGCGGAGCAAGCTCGTGCGTGATCTCCTGCTGGGTGTAAGAAAACGGGGGTAGCACGGGGGCGACCGCAGCAATCCGGGTCATTTCCTGAACGTAGCACGAACATCGACGCGAAAATTGCACTCTGCTTGGTCTGCCGTCGGCCGGTACGCGTGAAACTGCCGGAGGTTCGAACTTCAATAGAGTGATGCCCATGCGCAGGGTGCACTGGATGGAACTATTCTTCGATCTAGTCTTCGTGGTGTTCATCGGGCAGCTCGCGCACGGACTCGGCGGCGAACCGGGCTGGCAGCAATTCGCGACATTCCTTTTCCTCTTCGCGATCGGCTGGTGGGCGTGGATCAACGTCACCGTGGTTATCAACATTCTGCCCAACCTGCCCGTGCGTCGCCTCGCGATCGTGATGCTGCTCGGCATGCTCGCGGCGGGCGCAATGGCCGTGGCTGCACCGGACGCAATCGGTAGTCGAGCCTGGCTCTTCGCTCTGGGATGCGCCGGTTTGCGGCTCGTACTGCTTCCGCTCTGGCTCTTCAGGGCTAAGCGTGATCATCAGAGCCCCCGGCGCACCCTGCTGTACAACGGTGCCACCGCCGCGCTATGGATCGGGTCTGCTTTCATTCCTCAGCCCGAACAGCTTGTCGTGTGGGTAGCCGCGACAGCACTGGAGGTCGGGCTCACGATTTTCGCCCTGCGGAGCGAGGCGCCCCTGGTCGATGAGCTGGAGGTTCCGCATCTCACCGAACGCCTGGGACTCTTCGTGATCATTGTGATGGGCGAATCGGTGCTGAGCGTGATCGAAGCACTGAGTGCCAACTGGGAGGCGGCCGCAGGTCTGGTCGCATTCCTTGGGCTAGCGCTGATCGCCGCTCTGGCCTGGACCTATTTCCTTCACAATGCGCGCTTCCTGGAGGAAGGCCTGGATGCGCTCCTGAAGGCTCGAAATACCGTCGCGATGCGAGATGTCGCCATGTTCATGCCGTTCGTGCTGGTAGCCGGCGTGACTGCAGTCGCCGCCGGACTGGCCACTGCAGTCGAGCATCCCGGCGTGGCGCTGTCGCTGGGTAGCCTGGTCGCGCTGTTCGGAGGGCTCACCGCTTTCTACCTGACCGGGGGGTTTGTCGGCATCAGGATGCGGCGGGCAACTCGCGCGATGATTCCCTGGATGCTGCTCGGCGGGGGGCTGCCAGTTCTGGGCCTCGCATTGTCGTGGGGCTTGTGTCTGTCTTCGAGCGCAGCCGTGGCCATCGCGGCCGCGGCGGTCGCGGGGATGACAGTTTTCGGCGAACTGCAAGGCCGTCGGGCGCAGCTCGCAGCCGCGGAGGCGTAGGCCGCTGGAGGGCGGTTCTTCTGGGTTGGCCAGCCAGGTTCCGGGGGTACGAGGCCATCACAAAATAGGTACTACTTGAACTCATCCTCAACCACCTGCATCGGGGACATTCGGAAGCAGCTACTTCGTCATTCCGAGACCTTCTATAGAAAATCGTCGGAAGTACGCCTACATACCCCCCTGGACCGTTGGCGGCATCGAGCGAGGAAACGTCTGGTCGGGTCCGGCCTGTCAGTGGTGGGAGTGCGGGTGCGGGGTTTCTCGGGTTTTCCCATCACCCGGCGACGCATAGTTACGCTGGCAACGTTGACTCGTCATTGCAAATATGAAAGCCTGCCGATTTGCGGGACACGCTCGATACTGTGAGCCATGAACAAATCTGCTTGGCTCCGTTTACCGGAATGGCCGTTACTGGTCGCCTCGATCGCGTTCCTTCTGGCTTATTCGACGGAGGTCATCGGGGATCTTCCCGAGAGTCGCTCGACGGTGTTCAACTGGGTGATCTGGGGCGCCTGGGCACTGTTCGTGATCGATTACATCGCGAACCTCATCGTCGCTGAACGACGTGGGCGATGGTTCCTGGCCAACCTCTACCAGCTACCAGTACTTTTACTGCCAGCCCTTCGCCCGCTTCGTCTTCTTCGTCTTCTTCGTCTTCTAACGTTGCTCGGATTCATGCAACGATTCGCCGGTAGCGCCTTCCGGGGCCGGATCCTGATGTACGTCCTCAGCTCCGCATCACTACTGACCTATGTTGGCGCTCTAGCGGTCCTCGACGCTGAACAGAATGTGGACCACGCGAACATTCACAACATCGGAGACGCGATGTGGTGGGCGATCGTGACGATCACAACGGTCGGATACGGAGACTTTTATCCCGTCACGCTCGTCGGTCGAGCTGTCGCGGTGGCACTGATGGTCGGCGGCATCGCGATCTTGGGCATTGTGACCGCCACCCTGGCGTCATGGTTGATCGAGCAAGTCGCACGGCGTGACAGCGAAGCCGTGCAGACTAGCGAAGAACCCCTGCGCGCGGCGCTGGTGGACATGGAGCAGAAACTTGACCGCCTTACCGGATTGGTAGAGAAACTCACTGCGCCAACGAAACCTCAGCTGTAAAAAACAGCCACCCCGCCATGGCGAGAACATTGCCCCGAATGGTGTGCGGCTGATGAGTAAGTACCGTCGTTGCATTTGGCGGTTGTGCCGGGCGGGACAACAGGTGCAGCGGGTCCCGGCACGGAAGCTGGATCCGGTGCCGCTGGTGCGACTGGTGTGACGGCTTGTGGCTGTTGTTCGAGAACGTAGGTGCCGTAGGCGATCCACCAGTTTGCGGCGATTGCCTGCTGCGCCGCAGCAAGCTGAATAGTGCCAGCGCATACCAATTCCCGCAACTTGTTCTCCACCTGGTCTTTCACGCTCGCACCGTCCGGTGCACTGTAGGGTTCCGGCCAGAGGTTCGACGGGGATGTGGGAGACCCGCCAAGTTCGAGACTAATCAGATGGTCCTCCTCGTAATCACTTGTGGCCATATCCCCTTTGTGCGCGTACCCGCTAGCGAGCTGTTGTTCCTTCAACTTCGTCGTATACGCGGCAGGTGGTCTTATTGTTGCCGTCCATCCCGTCACACAAATAGTCGACTGGATGGTGGATTGGGTCACGTTCGGGTTCACGTCGCCAGGTGTGCGAGTAACGTTCGGCAAAATCACCCCCGACGCTGAGTCGGTGACTTCAGCACCGATACCCCCATCGCTCGGGACTGGGCTGGGCATCGCAATAGCACTCGGCACCGAAGCCGGATCCGAGCTATTCGACGATGTGGAGCCTGTGCCCGTTAGGCCCGCCTCGTCCGTCGTGCACCCGGTCAAGGCCACTGCCACAATGGCGGCTGCGGCAATGAGTAACCATCCAGTGTCACGGGGAACGAGCATCTGACGCCTCAAACCTTCTTGGCTTATTTTTTCACCTGTAGCGCGCCGTACAACATATGTCCCGACAAGCCCTCGACCGGGGGGCAACTAGTGCAGCCCATTTCACGGACCCTGCTGGAACTAGGAGCGACTCCTGCGACAGATACGTGGGTCGCTGATCGCAGCGCGCTCATACGAGAGTTCGATTCAGCTAGCTTCTTAGCTGCTCGAGCCCGTGTAGACGGTGGTGGAGAGGAATCCGAGCGCTGACCGGGTCATCTTCGTGACCAATAAGGGATTGGGTCCGACTGTGACTAGATCTTGCCCCGATGTAGATGTAGGTGCCGTGTGCGTGTTAGCCACCGACGGGGCAAATCCCGCTGACTTTCGGGAGGTCTGGATCTGCCGGGGGCATTTCGTGAGAGGTCGGGATACCGGAGTTATCGACTTAAGGCCCGGGTATCACCGGGGCATCGCAAGGCTTAAAAAGAGCGATCCCAGTGCCTCAAACTCAGAGACACTGGGATCGGACTGTGCGCGAGGGGGGACTTGAACCCCCATGCCCTCACGGGCACACGGACCTGAACCGTGCGCGTCTGCCAATTTCGCCACTCGCGCGTGTCGATTGCGACTGAGCGAGATTACCACAGCGGCGGCGGGTCAGCGGGGGAGCAGTGTCTCCACACAAAGGCAGCGGCTAACATCGAGCTAGCAACCGACGGTAAGAACAGGGAGAGTTTTGGGCCTGCTGGACAACTTCGAAAAGGGACTCGAGCGGGCCGTCAACGGCGCCTTCGCGAAGACCTTCAAGAGCAACCTGCAGCCGGTTGAAATCACGAGCGCGCTGCGCCGCGAACTTGACACGAAGGCCGCGGTGGTGGCTCGCGACCGCATCCTCGTTCCCAACAAGTTCACGGTGCGACTGAGTCCGGGCGATTTCGAGCGAATGACAGCGCTGGGGGCAACGCTGACCGATGAGCTGACCCAGCTCGTGCAACAGCACGCCGCGGCACAGCACTACTCGTTCTCCGGAGGAATCTCGATCACCCTGAAGGAGGACGCCGCGTTGGGGGCGGGAATGATCCAGATCAGTTCCGTGAATGTGAAAGGCACTGTCGCCTGGAACCCGGTGCTTGATATCGGCGGTAAGCGGTATCCGATCATCCATTCACACACCGTCATTGGGCGTGGGAGCGATGCGGACATCACGGTTGACGACACCGGAATCTCACGCAAACACGTGGAGATCCTGTGGGATGGCACTCGCGCGCAGGTGAACGACCTTGGCTCAACGAACGGTTCACTACTCAACGGGAATCTCGTGAATAAGGCGCCGCTGCTACCGGATTCGACTATCGACATCGGCCGCACCCGAATAATCTTCCGAGTTCTCGCACAGTCGGCAGACGTCGAGCAATTTCCCGAATTACGCGCCGGCGAACGACCCTCCGATGGCGGTCGCTAATGGGCGAACTCACCCTTCTCATCCTGAGGATCGCGTTTCTCGCGATCCTCTGGTTCTTCATATTCGCGATCGTCTATGCGCTGCGGTCAGACCTCTTCGGCCAGAAGGTGCGCAGGATGCCCGCCCAAGCGGCGACCTCGCTGGCCGCAGCCAGCGCACCGCCCAATGCCGCGCCGCGACCGAAGCGCGCCGCGGCTGCTCCCGTAACGTCGCTCGACGCGCGGCGACTTGTCATCACGTCGGGAACCAAGGAGGGCCTCGAGATCGATCTCCCGGCGGAGCAGCTGAGCATCGGCCGCTCGAACGAGTCGGGGCTGGTTATCCGCGACGACTACACGTCAACCCATCACGCACGGCTGCTCAAGTGGCCCGATGGCTGGGTCATCCAAGACCTTGATTCGACTAACGGAACCTTTCTTGATGGCACGCGCGTGATCGTACCGACGCACGTCGCTTTGAACACGCCGATCAAAATTGGCACGACCAGCTTTGAACTGCGGCGGTAGGTGAATGGCTACCTCAGGCGCAAGCGCGGCGGCCTCGCATGTCGGTAAAGTGCGATCCGACAACCAGGACAGCGGCTACGCGGGCAAGTACCTCTTTGTCGTTGCCGACGGCATGGGTGGTCACGCAGGCGGCGACGTCGCATCAGCGATCGCTGTTAAACGGATTATGGAGACCGACCATCTCTACTCCTCCCCCAACGATGCGGAGTTCGCGCTGCGCTCCGCGCTGCTCGCCGCGAACTCGCTCCTGGCGGAGACCGTTTTTGAGCACAGTGAACTCACCGGCATGGGCACGACCGTGTCGGGCATCCTTCGAGTCGAGAACCACGTCGCAATCGCCCACATCGGCGATTCGCGCATCTACCTTTTTCGCGGCGGCAAGCTCAGCCAGGTTTCCAGCGACCACACCTTCGTGCAGCGCCTCGTCGATAGCGGCCGCATCACTGCAGAGGAGGCTGCAGTGCACCCCCGCCGCTCAGTCCTCATGCGGGTCCTGGGTGATGTCGATGCTTCGCCCGAGATCGACACGACCGTTCTGGAAACGCGCCCCGGTGACCGCTGGCTGATTTGCTCGGACGGCCTGAGCAGCTATCTCTCCGACGAGAAGCTCCAGACGGTCCTTTCCACGGTGCCCGGTGCGTCGGATGCCGCGACCCGCCTCGTGAAGGAGACTCTCGACCAGGGGGCGCCCGACAACGTCACCGTGGTGCTGCTCGACATCGATGACAGCTTCGACCCACCGACCGCCCCGCCCCTGGTCGTCGGCTCCGCGGCGTCACCGCTTCGTTTCGAGGCGGACGCCCCCCGTAGACCGCTACGCCTGCCCGGCCTGCTGCTTCATCCACTCAAAGCGACCCCAACGGACGACGCCCATTTCGAACCGGAATCCGACGAGTACCTTCGTGCGCTCATCATCGAGGATCGCAAGCGCCTTCGTCGCAGGCGCGCCACCCTGCTTGTTGTTGTTGGCCTCATCGTCGCCGCGATAGTTGCCGCTGTGCTCGTGGGCTACCAGTTCACTCAACAGCACTTCTTCGTCGGCGAATCGAATGGCCGCGTGGCAATCTTCCAGGGCGTACAACAGGACATCGGGCCCATCTCACTGTCCCACGTTTACGAGACAACCTCGATCGAGGTCAGCACGCTGACGATGTTCAACCAACAGAACGTGCAGGCCACGATCAACGCCAACGACCTGGCTCATGCGCAGCGCATTGTGAAACAGCTTTCCCCGTGAGTGAGATCTCGTGAGCGCGCCCACTGCGCCAGTCGTGCAGGATGCAGGCCTCCGTCAGGCCCTGACCACGACCATCCGGCTGAAGCTTCGGGTGCCAGCCCGACTGCGCAACCTCGAGCTCGCGCTGGCGGTGTTCGCGCTCGCGATTAATGTCACAGCCATCGCACTCGTGCAGCTCGGTGCTGTTGGCCACCTCGAGGGCACGGTTCTCCTGCTTGATGGACTCCTGGGCGTCTTCGTGCTTGGCATGCACTTCACGCTGCGGGTAGTCGCTCCGGATGCTGACCCCCTGATCCTGCCGATCGCCACTGTGCTCAACGGGCTGGGCATCGCGATGATCTACCGGATCGACCTGGCGAACGGTGACTCGGGGTGGGCTAGCGCGGGCATTCGCCAGATTGTGTGGACAGCGATGGCGATCTCGATCGCGATCGGCGTGCTGCTAGTCGTGCGAAATCATCGGGTGCTCCAGCGCTACCGCTACGTCGCGATGTTCACGGGTATCGCCCTGCTTCTCCTGCCGATGCTTCCCCTTGTCGGACAAAAGATCAACGGCGCGCAACTCTGGGTGGCCATCGGCCCGTTCTCGTTCCAGCCAGGAGAGCTCGCAAAAGTGGCGCTCGCGATCTTCTTCGCGGGCTACCTCGTAAGCGCTCGCGACTCACTGTCGATGGTCGGCCGCAAGTTTCTCGGAATGCAATTTCCTCGTGGTCGTGACCTCGGTCCGATTCTTGTCGTGTTCGCCGCGTCGATGCTCGTACTCGTCTTCCAGCACGACCTTGGCATGGCGCTCCTCTACTTCGGGCTCTTCCTCGTGATGCTGTACGTGGCGACCGGCAGGGCCAGCTGGGTCGTGCTCGGGCTCACCATGTTCCTCGCGGGCGCGCTCATCGCAAGTCGGCTAATCAGCTACGTCAACGGTCGTATCGTCGCGTGGCTCGATCCGTTCAACTCCGCGATCTACGATGCGCAAGGCGGCAGCTACCAACTGGTGCAGGGGCTATTTGGTCTCGCAAGCGGCGGAATCATTGGAACCGGTCTGGGGCGCGGCCGACCGGATATCACACCGCTCGCCAATAGCGACTACATCATCTCTGCGCTAGGGGAGGAACTCGGCCTGGTCGGTCTGTTCGCCATCCTCGGGCTGTACCTGCTTTTCGTTGCGCGCGGTTTCCGCATCGCCTTCGCAGGTCAGGATGACTTCGGCCGACTTCTTGGCGTCGGCCTCTCGTTCGCGATAGCCCTGCAGGTATTCGTCGTGATTGGCGGCGTCACGCGGGTGATTCCGCTCACCGGCCTCACAACGCCGTTCCTCGCGGCCGGCGGTTCGTCGCTGGTGGCCAACTGGATCATTGCCGCGCTGCTGCTTCGACTCTCCGACTCGGTGCGAAACCAGCCAAGACTGGTCGTTGACCCGATTGCCGACGCCAACTCGGGGCTGGTGATCGGCCAATGAACAAGGAACTCAAACGAGTGAGTTTCGTTGTGCTGGGGATGTTCCTCGCACTTTTCCTGTCGACCACGACGATTCAAGTGGTAGCCGCAGACAACCTTCGTGCTGATGACCGTAACGCCCGCACCCTGTACGCGAGCCACTCGACGGAGCGCGGCTCGATCCTGGTGCAGGGTGTTCCCGTCGCCCAGTCAGAGCCTGCAGCTGACGAGTACAAGTTCCAACGGGTCTATTCGAACGGCCCTCTGTACGCGCCGGTCACCGGCTACTTCACCGTCAACCAAGGAAACGCAGGGCTGGAAGGGACGCTCAACGACTACCTCAGCGGTACCTCGAACCAGCAGTTCCTCGACCAGCTGAATGCCATTCTCACGGGCCAGAGCCCGAAGGGTGCCTCGGTGGAGACCACCATTAATCCGGTCGCACAGCAGGCGGCCTGGGATGCTCTCGGTAACCTGAACGGCGCCGTCATCGCGATCAACCCTAAGACCGGCGCAATCCTCGCGATGGTTTCCAAACCGAGCTTCGATCCGAACACGTTGGCGGTGCACGACAGCCAGGCGGTGATTTCCACCTATAACACTCTGCTCAAAGACCCCTCCGGCCCGCTCTTCAACCGAACGATGTCGGGTGACCTCGACCCGCCCGGCTCGACCTTCAAGCTCGTGGTCACTGCCGCCGCACTGGAGAGTGGCAAGTACACACCCGACAGCCAATTCCCTAACCCGTCCGAGCTGCAACTACCGCAGAGCAACGCGGTGATCACCAACGCGGGGCATGACTCCTGTGGAGGAACTCCCACGGTCTCGATTGCTGACGCACTACGCCTTTCGTGCAACATCCCGTTCGCACAACTGGGACAAGCCCTGGGTACCCGTGCGATCCTCGACCAGGCCGACAAGTTCGGATTCAACGACTCGGTAGACCTCCCGATGACGTCGACGCCGAGCGTGTACCCGCGTGGGCTCGACGAACCACAGACCATGCTGTCCGCGTTCGGGCAATCGAGCGTGCGAGCCTCACCCCTTCAAATGGCCATGGTGTCAGCAGCGATCGCGAATGGTGGGACCCTGATGAAACCAACGCTCGTGGACAGCATCGTTGCACCGGACCTCAGCGTGATCGCCTCGCTGACTCCGACCGTGTACAAGACACCGATCAGCCGCCAAACCGCTGCCACGATGGCGACCCTCATGGTCAATAACGTCACCAACGGCGCCGCCAGCAATGCCAGAATAGACGGAGTCGTCGTCGCAGGTAAGACCGGTACAGCCGAGAATGGCCAGGGTGACCCCTACACCCTCTGGTTCACCGGATTTGCCCCGGCGAACGACCCCACGGTCGCAATCGCCGTTGTCATCCAGAACGGTGGAGGACGGGGCCAGAACGGCACGGGTAACGGTCTGGCCGCCCCGATCGCAAAGAAAGTACTTGAGGCGGTGCTATCCAGATGAGACCATCCAGTGGCCTCACTTTCGGGGGGCGGTACCAACTCACCAGCCGCGTCGCGATCGGCGGCATGGGTGAAGTCTGGCAGGCAACTGACCTCGTAATCGGGCGCACCGTCGCGATCAAGATTCTCAAGGACGAGTACCTCGGTGACCCGGGATTCCTCGAGCGATTCCGGGCCGAGGCGCGTCATGCGGCTCTCGTTAATCACGAGGGAATCGCGAACGTCTTCGACTACGGGGAGGAAGACGGCAGTGCCTTCCTTGTAATGGAGCTGGTTCCCGGCGAAGCGCTCAGCTCAATCCTCGAGCGGGAACGGGTGTTGCCCACCGATCGCGTGCTGGATATCGTCGCCCAAACGGCGTTGGCCCTGCAAGCCGCACATGCAGCGGGTCTGGTGCACCGCGACATCAAACCGGGCAATCTGCTGATCACCCCTGATGGCCGGGTCAAGATTACCGATTTCGGCATTGCCCGCATCGCCGACCAGGTGCCCCTGACGGCGACAGGCCAGGTAATGGGAACCGTGCAGTACCTCTCGCCCGAGCAGGCGAGCGGGCACCCAGCTTCCCCCACGACCGACATCTATTCACTCGGCATCGTGGCGTACGAGGCGCTCGCTGGCAGGCGACCGTTTACCGGCGAGTCGCAGGTGGCGATAGCGATGGCCCAGATCAACGAGACCCCGCCCGACCTGCCGATCACCATTGCTGAGCCCGTTCGCAACCTCGTCTACTCGTGTATCGCGAAGAATCCCGCCGACCGGCCAGCGGCCGCTGCCCATCTCGCTCGTGCTGCGCAAGCCTTGCGCCGAGGGGATATTGCGGCAGCAGCGGCAGCTGTGCCAGGCATTCTCGGCACAGGGTCTCAGACAGCCATGGTCGGGCCGAACTACGGGCAGAACGTCGCGGCCACGCGGGTTCTGCCTGCCAATGGACCAGTCAACACGCCGAGCCTCGGAATCGAACCCGACCGGCGCAACCCGTGGACTTGGCCGCTCGTTGTTCTCATCGCGCTGCTGGCCGTCGTGCTGATCGGCACGATCATCGCGCTGCTCGCAAACCCGGCTGGAACGGGTACTCCGGCCAGCAGCGCGCCACCGTCATCCCCTCCGGCGAGTTCACCCGCGCCGACACCGACGCCGACAACCGACCGTGTGTTGGTCAACGAGGCAGATTTCACCGGGCGCACCAAGGCGCAGGCAGGCGACATGCTCACCCAACTGGGCCTGCGGATGGACCCGCGTGACGGTGTCGCAGCCCCCAGCCAGGATCTGGTGGGAACCGCCTACAGGGTCAATCCCACGGGAAACGTCGCGGTGAACACTCTCATCGCGGTTACTTTTTATGCTGCCATCCCGGCGCCACCGGTCGCCACGCAGCCCGCGCCGGTTACGGTGACGACTGACCCTCCATACGCGACCAGCTCCACCATTACTGTGCAGTGGCCGGCCTACACCGGGTGCCCAGCCGGTTATACGCTCAATGGGTTCAGCTTCCGCGTTACCAACGGCACGATCGTCAGCGGCACTGGACCCGTCGCTCCCGACAAGACCAAGCTCGACATCAAGCTGCCCGCGAGCGCCGGAAACACGACAGTGAGCTACACCGCGCTGTGTACTGACCTCGAATCACCGCGATCGGGCGACACCGTCATCCCGGCGACCTAACGATCCGGTACTTCGCACGAGAACGGCTCAGTACCAGCGGCTACACTGGCAAGGACGTTGGCTGGGCAGGACCGGGAGTTACTTGTGACTGAAAGCTCGCCAGGTGGCGTACGGCTGCTTGCTGGCCGGTACGAGCTCGGCGCACCCATTGGTCGCGGAGGCATGGCAGACGTCTACCTGGGTATGGATACCCGGCTCGGCCGCCGCGTTGCGATCAAGCTACTCAAGCCGTCACTCGCGAACGATCCCGCGTTCCGAACCCGCTTCCGTCGTGAGGCACAGGATGCCGCCAAAATGGCGCATCCGACCATCGTGCGAATTTTCGACGCGGGCGAGGAGTCGGTTCGCGACGCGGGCGGCACCGAGATGCTCATCCCCTTCATCGTCATGGAGTACGTCGATGGGCGACTGCTCAAAGACATCATCGCTGAGGGCCCGGTCGAGCCCCTCGAGGCCTGCCGCATAATCGAGCAGGTCCTCACCGCCCTCGAGTACTCGCACCGTGCGGGAGTGATTCACCGCGACATCAAGCCGGGAAACATCATGATCGCGGCCAACGGCCAGGTGAAAGTCATGGATTTCGGTATTGCCCGCGCGATTTCCGACTCGGCGGCAACCATCGCCGAAACCAGTGCGATCGTGGGTACGGCCCAGTATTTCTCGCCCGAACAAGCGAGGGGCGAGAGCGTGGATGCCCGCACCGACCTCTACTCAACGGGCATCGTGTTGTTCGAACTCCTGACCGGACGAGCACCGTTCCGCGGCGACAACCCGGTCGCGGTCGCCTATCAGCACGTGAACTCCGAGGCGGCACCCCCAAGTTCGTTCAACCCACGAGTCTCACCCGCGCTCGATGCGGTCGTGTTGCGCTCACTGGCAAAGGATCGATTCCAGCGCTACCAGAGCGCGGTGGAGTTTCGAACGGATGTTGAGTCCGCGGCAGCGGGTTCTGTTCCGGTGCGCAAGCAAGTTGCCACAAACGACTTCAACGCGACACTGTTCGGCGTCAACCCAAGTTCGGTCGCTGGCTCAGAGGCGACGCTGCGGCAGCTGACAGTGGATGTCGACGATCGCACCGCACGCACGCAGAACCGGCCTCCCGTGGCCTGGATCTGGGCCGGGATCGCGACTGTGGCTGTCATCATCGCGGCCGCGGTTTTCTGGACTTTCAACTTGTCGCCCGCAACGTTGACGGCGAACGTCTCAGTGGTCGTACCGAACGTGTCGGGGCAAAGCTATGCGGACGGATCCGGAGTATTGACCGATGCGAAACTCAGGCCGGTGAAGGCGACCGAGGTGAGTTCGACGGTGGCCGAGGGTGTCATCATCCGCACTGACCCCGAGGCCGGCACCACGGTCGCCCCGGGCCTGCAGGTCAATGTCTTCGTCTCGCTCGGCGTGACACCGGTGACCGTACCCGATGTGAGCAACCTCCCTGAGGCTGCCGCAATTGCCGCACTTGTCGCCAAGAAGTTCGTGCACGGCAGCACAACCTCGACATATTCCCCCGATGTCAAACTGGGCATCGTGATGAGCTCAGATCCCGCGGGCGGGGCCACTCGCACGACCGACGGAAAAACCATTCACGAGGGAGCCACGGTCAACCTCGTGGTGTCGAACGGACTCGTGAACGTTCCGGACGTGACGGGTAAGACAATCGCGGCCGCGAACGCGGCGCTGAGTCCGCTGCAGTTGAACATCAAGGTCAACGTCGACAACAACTGTTCCGGCGCAGTCGTATCCGCACAGTCGATCCTCGGCGACAACCCTCAGAAATCCTCGATCACGCTTACCTACTGCATTAAGTCGTAGCGGACGCGAGTTTGAGAAGGGGCGAAAGTCCGCGCGCCACCTCTGCGGCTTCAGGGAGACCCGCGACGGCAAGCCAGTTGCCGATCATGCGATAGCCGCCTTCGGTCAGCACAGACTCCGGGTGGAACTGCACGCCGTAGATCGGAAGGCTCGTGTGCCGAACCCCCATGATGACTCCGCCCTCGGTGTGCGATGTCACGATGAGCTC
>JAYSPT010000113.1:0-1518 GCA_043721995.1 Salinibacterium sp.
CAGGGGGTCACTGGCGAGATCCTCGTCGACACCCGACACCATTTCCGCTCCATTGAGGTGCTCGATGGCGGCGAACGAGTGCGTGTGCAGCCCGGCGCGACAGTGCGCCAGGTCAACACCCGCCTGTTGCGGCACGGGCGCAAGCTCGGCCCCGACCCGGCGAGTGAGATCGCCTGCACGATCGGTGGTGTGATTGCCAACAACTCCAGCGGTATGGCCTGCGGTATTTCCGATAACACCTATCGCACCCTCGAGAGCGCGATCATCGTGCTGCCCCGTGGCACCGTGGTCGACACGGCCGCCCCTGAGGCTGACCTGAGGCTGGCGGCGGCGGAACCCTCGCTGTGGGCAACCCTCGGTCGACTGCGAGACCAGATCAGGCGCGATCCCGAATTGCTTCGTACGGTCATCGAGCAGTACCGAATAAAAAACACCATGGGCTACGGGCTCAACTCTTTTGTGGACTTCGAGAGCCCCGTTGAGATTCTGGCGCACCTTCTCATCGGCAGCGAAGGCACCCTGGGTTTCGTGGCGGAAGCAACCTTTCGCACGGTGCCGCTGCAGCCGAGCATCGCGACGGCGCTGCTCGTATTCGACACCCTCGATGCGGCGACGGCGACGCTCGTTGATCTTGTCGCGACCGGCGCCACGACGATCGAGCTCATGGATGCCGCGTCCCTGCGGGTCTCACAGGCCGACCCCGAGTCGGCCAAGGTGCTTCCTCACATCGTTATCGAGGGACATGCCGCCCTCCTGGTGGAGTACCAGGCGCCGGACGATGACCGCCTCGCTGTGCGCACCGCGGCGGCGGGCGCACTGTTCGCGACACTTCCAACCAGCACCACCTCGGTGTTCACCTCGGACTCGACAGTGCGAGGCGCCCTCTGGCATATCCGCAAGGGACTCTTCGCGGCCGTCGCCGGTGCCCGGCCCTCTGGCACCACCGCACTGCTGGAGGACATCGCAGTCCCTGTGTCGCGCCTGGCGGCGACCTGTGCCGGCCTCAGGGAACTGTTCGCCCGGTACGGCTACCGTGATGCAGTGATCTTCGGGCACGCCAAAGACGGCAACGTGCACTTTCTCATCAATGAAGATTTTGACAACGAGGCCAACCTCAAGCGCTATCGTGCGTTCACGGAGGACATGGTGGAGCTCGTGCTCACGGCCGGCGGAACCCTGAAGGCTGAGCACGGGACCGGGCGGATCATGGCCCCGTACGTTCGCCGGCAGTTCGGCGACGTGCTCTACGGGATCATGCAGGAGGTCAAGCGGGCTGTTGACCCGGCCGGCATCCTCAGCCCCGGCATCATCATCACGGCAGACCCCGATTTTCACGTTCGGCATCTCAAATCCACTCCGACGGTCGAAGTCGAAGTGGATCGCTGCGTGGAGTGCGGCTATTGCGAGCCAGTGTGCCCGAGCAAGGATCTGACCACCACACCGCGCCAGCGCATCGCCGTTCGCCGGGCGATCGCTGACGCGCAGGCGCGCGGTGACATGGCTCTGGTGAAAGAGCTC
>JAYSPT010000114.1:0-11204 GCA_043721995.1 Salinibacterium sp.
GAAGGCCGGTGGACCGTGCATGAAGCACTCGATCGTGCGGTACCGGTCCCCACGATAAGCGCAGCAATTTTTGCGCGGTTTGTGTCGCGGCAAAAGGACTCACCGTCGATGAAGGCTGTCGCAGCGCTGCGCAATCAGTTTGGTGGACACGCCGTCAGAAAGAGCTGAGTCGGCATCCAGTGATCGTTCGCCAACTCACCCTCACCGACTTCCGGAACTACGAGAGCCTGGACCTCGAACTGTCTCCGGGCGCAAATCTTTTTGTGGGTAGTAACGGCCAAGGTAAAACCAACCTCGTCGAGGCACTCGGATACTTCAGCACTCTGGGATCCCATAGGGTATCGCTCGATCAATCCATGATCCGGAGCGGGCAGGACTCCGCGATCATGCGGGCGCGGCTGATGCATGCCGAGCAGGAGGTGCTCCTCGAGGTGCAATTGAACCGGTCATCCGCAAATCGGGCGCAGGTTAACCGAGGGGCAATCAGGACGCGCGAATTGCCGAGATACTTTTCCAGCGTGCTTTTCGCGCCTGAAGACCTGGCTCTCGTTCGCGGTGAACCGGGAGGGCGCCGTCGCTTCATGGATGAGCTGCTTGTGCTCCGCACCCCGCGCATGAGCGGGGTGATTGCGGACTATGACCGCGTGCTTCGCCAACGCAATACCCTGCTGAAATCAGCGCGCAACGCTTCGTCAGCGAATCTGTCTACACTCGACATCTGGGATGACCGGCTCATCCAGTTCGGCTCCGAAATCGTGAGCGCCCGAACCACCCTCGTGAAAGAACTCGCGCCCGAAGTGAACCGAGCGTACTCGGCCATCGTTGGATCGGATCATTCTGCCCACCTCGCGAACTACCTGAGCATCTTTTCCACGAACCCGGAAGATGAAGCAAGCGACGCGACTCCGGCAGGGTCGGCGGTGGTGGGCGTGGAGTTAGCGGCGACAGCCTTCCGGAATTCGCTCGCACGCCGACGGCGCGCAGAACTTGACCGCGGACTCACGCTCGTCGGGCCACATCGCGATGATCTTGCGCTCCAGCTCAACGCGCTGCCGGCCCGCACCACCGCGAGCCACGGCGAGTCCTGGTCGTTGGCGCTCGCTCTCAAGCTGGCTTCTGCAGCGGTGCTGCGGCGAGAATCTTCGACCGGTGACCCGGTGCTGATCCTCGACGACGTCTTCGCTGAACTCGATGAATCCCGGCGCGCCAGGCTGGCGGACGCAATAGGCGATTTCGAGCAGGTGCTGATCACTGCGGCCGTGCAGGCGGATGTTCCCCAGGAACTTGCCACTCGCGTGGTGAGCATCAGTGCGGGGAGAATTGTCGGAAATGACGAATGAGACGACCGCCGAAGGCCATGAGCCGGGTCAGGAGCATGTTGCGGTCTACCTCCGCGTGCGGCAGGTCTTCGGCGATGCAACCAACCGATCGGTAACGGCCCGGAAGCGCAACTCAAAGAAGGAGGGCGCGTCAATACCATTCGGAGAGGGGAGGGACCCTCGCGGACTTGGCGACGTGATAGACGCACTCACGTCGAAAATGGGGTGGACTTCTCCCCTCGCACGCTCCGAACTGCTCGCCTCATGGGGCGACCTGGTGGGTGCGGAGACGGCTGAGCACTCGACACCGGCGTCGATAGAAGAGGGTCTGCTGACTGTTCATTGCGACTCCACGGCGTGGGCAACCCAGCTGCGATTGATGCGCACCCACATCACAACAGCAATTTTGCGTCGCTACCCGGACGCGGGCGTGGAGTCAGTGCGCTTTGAGGGACCCAACGCTCCTTCATGGAAACGGGGCCCCAGATCAATTCCAGGACGTGGCCCGCGCGATACTTACGGCTGACTAGGCAAATCTGGTCACCCCTGCGTCGAAAAGTCCGCAGATGGCAGAATTCACCCCTTTGAGCGGGTTCGTTTGGTAGAATTTAATTTGTCGTCGAGCGCCCCTTCGCCCAGAAGTCTTCTGCGCTGAATGACCTGCACCACCACAAGCCAGGAGTCCAATTCCACATGACCGTCACGCCCCCAGAAGACCTGCCGGAAGAGAACTCCTCCCAACCGGAACACCTCTCGGATTCGATTTCCAACGGGCACGTGGCGGCCGATAGTTATGGCGCGGACCAGATCCAGATTCTCGAGGGTCTTGAAGCGGTACGAAAGCGCCCTGGCATGTACATCGGCTCGACGGGACCCCGCGGGCTTCACCATCTCGTGACCGAGGTCGTCGATAACTCCGTGGACGAAGCCCTCGCCGGTTACTGCGATGACATCAAAATTTTCTTGCGCCGCGACGGCTCCGTTCGTGTCATCGACAACGGCCGGGGCATCCCGGTCGACCTCAACGAGCAGGAGCAGAAGTCGACCGTCGAGGTCGTACTGACCATCCTGCACGCCGGGGGCAAGTTCGGTGGTGGCGGCTACACAGTCTCTGGTGGCCTGCACGGCGTCGGCGTCTCCGTAGTCAATGCGCTCTCACGTGAACTCGACATCGAAGTGCGCCGCCAAGGGTTTGTGTGGCGCATGAGTTTCGTCGACGGTGTGCCGACCGCCCCGCTAGCCCGCGGCGAGTCGTCTAACGAGACCGGGACGACTGTCACGTTCTGGCCCAGCCCCAAAACATTTGAGAGCGTCGAGTTCGACTACGAGACACTGCGCTCACGGTTCCAGCAATACGCGTTTCTCAACAAGGGCTTGCGACTCACGGTCACCGACGAGCGCGGCGGTGAGGATGGCACGGGTGATGAGATCTCCGAGAGCTATCTCTACGAACGCGGCCTCGTTGACTATGTGGAGTACCTCAATAAGGCAAAGAAGAATGAGCTCGTCCACGCGGAGATCATTGCCTTCGAGTCCGAGGACACCGAGCGGAAGATCTCTCTCGAAGTCGCAATGCAATGGACCAACGGCTACACCGAGAGTGTGCACACCTACGCGAACACGATCAACACGCACGAGGGTGGCACTCATGAAGAGGGGTTCCGAGCAGCGCTGACCACGCTGGTTAACAAATATGCGCGCGAGAAAAACATCATCAAGGAGAAAGACGAGAACCTCTCCGGCGATGACGTGCGCGAGGGCCTTACCGCTGTCATCTCCGTGAAGCTCGCCGAGCCGCAGTTCGAGGGCCAGACCAAGACCAAACTCGGTAACACCGAGGCCAAGGCTTTCGTGCAGAAGGTGGCAGGCCAGCAGCTCGGCGACTGGTTCGATCGCAACCCCACGCAGGCCCGTGACGTTATCCGAAAGGCTATTCAGGCATCACAGGCGCGCATCGCGGCTCGAAAGGCCAGGGAGCAGACCCGTCGCAAGGGATTGCTGGAGTCGAGCGGTATGCCAGGCAAGCTGCGGGATTGCTCGAGCAAAGATCCAGCGCTGTCCGAGATCTTCATGGTCGAGGGAGATTCAGCCGGCGGCTCAGCTGTGCAGGGACGCAACCCTGAGTTCCAGGCGATTCTGCCGCTACGCGGCAAGATCCTCAATGTTGAGAAGGCGCGTCTGGACAGGGCACTGCAGAACAATGAGGTGCAGTCGATGATTACGGCGTTCGGCGCCGGTATCGGCGAGGACTTCGACCCCAGCAAGGCGAGGTATCACAAGATCGTGCTGATGGCCGATGCGGATGTTGACGGCCAGCACATCACAACTCTGCTGCTCACCCTGCTCTTTCGGTATATGCGCCCACTCATCGATCTGGGTTATGTGTACTTGGCGCAGCCACCGCTGTATCGACTCAAGTGGAGCAACGCGCAACACGAGTACGTGTACAGCGACCGCGAGCGCGATGTCCTGGTCGAGGCCGGCCTCGCATCCGGCAGGCGGATGCCCAAAGACAACGGTATCCAGCGCTACAAGGGTCTCGGCGAGATGGACTACAAGGAGCTGTGGGAGACAACCATGGATCCCGCGACCCGCACGCTCCTGCAGGTGACCCTGGGTGACGCCGCCGCCGCGGACGAGACCTTCTCCACCCTGATGGGCGAAGACGTCGAGTCCCGCCGAAACTTCATTCAACGCAACGCCAAGGACGTGCGCTTCCTCGACATCTGATCGAGCCGCACATGACCAGCCCAGACGCGAATCCGACGAGCCCAGATTGGTAACTAAGACATGGCGGATGTAACCGAGCCCAGCGATACGCCGGACCAGACCTTCACCGACAAGGTGGTCGACACCACCCATGACAAAATCGCCGAAGTAGATCTGCAGCTCGAGATGCAGCGTTCCTACCTCGACTACGCCATGAGCGTGATTGTGGGTCGTGCGCTTCCCGAGGTCCGCGACGGACTCAAGCCAGTTCACCGTCGTGTGATCTATGCGATGTATGACGGCGGGTACCGTCCCGACAAGGGATTCTCGAAATGCACTCGAGTCATCGGCGACGTGATGGGCCAGTTCCACCCTCATGGCGACTCGTCGGTGTACGACGCGCTCGTGCGTCTCGTACAGCCGTGGAGCCTGCGCTACCCGCTCGCACTCGGCCAGGGTAACTTCGGATCGCCCGGAAATGACGGCGCGGCTGCCCACCGGTATACCGAAACCAAAATGGCGCCGCTCGCCATGGAGATGGTGAGGGACATCGAAGAAGACACAGTCGACTTCCAACCCAACTACGACGGCCGCACTCAAGAGCCCACGGTGCTGCCGAGTCGCTTTCCTAACCTGTTGGTCAACGGATCAGTGGGCATTGCGGTTGGCATGGCCACAAATATCCCACCTCACAACTTGCGCGAGGTCGGGGAGGGCGCGCTCTGGCACCTTGCGAACCCGGATGCTTCGCACGAGGAACTACTCGAAGCACTTGTTCAGCGCATCAAGGGGCCGGATTTCCCGACCGGCGCCCAGATCCTTGGCCTCAAGGGGATTCAGGATACCTACCGCACCGGGCGCGGCTCGATTACCATGCGCGCTGTTGTCAACGTCGAGGAGTTACAGGGTCGCACCTGCCTCGTCGTCACCGAGCTTCCATACCAGGTGAATCCCGATAACCTCGCGCTGAAGATCGCCGACCTCGTCAAGGAGGGGAAGCTCGCCGGCATCGCTGACATTCGCGATGAAACGTCCGGTCGTACCGGCCAGCGGCTGGTGATTGTTCTCAAACGCGACGCTGTGCCCAAGGTCGTGCTGAATAACCTTTACAAGCACACACAGCTGCAAGAGAACTTCGGCGCGAACATGCTGGCGATCGTCGACGGCATCCCACGAACACTCTCGCTTGACGGCTTCATCACAGCGTGGGCCACGCACCAGATCGAAGTGATCGTTCGCCGCACCCGGTTCCGCCTGCGCAAGGCGGAGGAGCGCGCCCATATCCTCCGTGGATACGTGAAGGCGCTCGATGCGCTCGACGAGGTAATCGCACTTATCCGGCGCTCCCCGACGGTAGAGGAAGCCCGCGATGGCCTGATCGAACTGCTGAAGATAGACGAGCTGCAGGCCCGCGCGATTCTCGACCTGCAGCTGCGACGACTCGCGGCGCTGGAGCGCCAGAGGATCAACGATGAGCTCGCCGAGATTGAGCTGGAGATCGCCGAATTCAGGGTGATCCTGGGCAGCCCGCAGCGCCAGCGTGACATCGTGAGCGAGGAACTCACCGAGCTGCTCGCAAAGTACGGTGACGACCGCCGTACTGAAATTATATTCGGCTTTGACGGTGACATGAGCATGGAAGACCTCATCCCCGAAGAGGAAATGGTCATCACCGTCACCCGCGGGGGCTACATCAAACGCACCCGCAGCGATAACTACCGCAGCCAGCACCGCGGCGGTAAGGGCGTCAAGGGAGCGCAATTGCGCGCTGATGACGTCGTCGACCACTTTTTCGTCACAACCACGCATCACTGGCTGCTGTTCTTCACCAACACTGGCCGTGTGTACCGAGCGAAAGCCTATGAAGTTCAGGAGGCCGGCCGCGACGCGAAGGGCCAGCATGTCGCCAACCTCCTGGCGATGCAGCCGGGTGAGGAGATCGCTCAGATTCTGGACATCCGCGACTACACGGTTGCAACGTATCTGGTCCTCGCGACGGCGGGTGGCCTCGTGAAGAAGACCGCGCTCACCGAATACGACACCAACCGCACCGGTGGCATCATTGCCATCAACCTGCGCGAAGGCGACGAGGTCGTATCGGGCATGCTTGTTGAAGATGATTCCGACGTTCTGTTGGTCTCCCGAAAGGGCATGTCCATTCGTTTCACGGCATCGGATTCGGCAATGCGGCCCATGGGTCGCTCGACTTCGGGTGTGATCGGCATGCATTTCCGTGAAGCGGACCGTCTGTTGAGCGCCAGCGTCGTCAGCGGCACCGGCTCCGTGTTTGTTGTCACAGAGGGTGGGTACGCCAAGCGCACCTCCGTTGACCAGTACCGGGTGCAGGGCCGCGGCGGCCTCGGTATCAAGGTGGCCAAGCTCGCCGAAGCGCGGGGTGATCTTGCGGGCGCCCTTATTGTCGACGACGAAGACGAGGTGCTCGTGGTTCTTGCCAGCGGCAAGGTGGTACGCTCGGCTGTCGCTGAGGTGCCCGCCAAGGGCCGTGACACTATGGGTGTTGTGTTCGCCCGATTCGCCGATGACGACAGGATCATCGCGATCGCCAAGAACAGTGAACGAAATCTAGAGAATCAGGACCTCGACGCCTCCGAACCGGATGAGCTCGCAGAGGGCATTGGGAAGGACGAGTTAGTCGATGAGTAGTGTCGCGGAGAAGTTGCAGCGCAAGTCGCAACGTCAGGTAGCCACCAAACAGGTTCGACTCAAGCTCGTGTACGTCGACTTCTGGTCGGCCGTCAAGCTTTCGTTCCTCGTGGCGGTGTCTCTCGGGATCGTGTTGGTTGTAGCGACGATCTTCGTCTGGATCGTGCTCAACTCAACCGGAATCTTCGGAAGCCTCGATAAGCTCCTCCGTGACATTCTGAGTGACCCCTCCTTCAGCGTCGCAAAGAGCTTCTCGCTGCCCCAGGTAGCTCTGTACTCGCTTGTTGTGGCAATCCTGAACACCGTGGTGGGTACGGCGCTAGGCGCGATCGCAAGCATGCTGTACAACTTCAGCGTGCGTGTCACCGGCGGCCTATTGGTGGGATTCACCAACAACTGATTACATCAAACCCGGCCGGGTAAGGTAGGTTTTTATTCGGTCTAGGGGGCTATAGCTCAGGCGGTTAGAGCGCTTCGCTGATAACGAAGAGGTCCCAGGTTCAAGTCCTGGTAGCCCCACCCTCAATTCACACGGGGCCTTAGCTCAATTGGTAGAGCGCCTGCTTTGCAAGCAGGAGGTCAGGAGTTCGATTCTCCTAGGCTCCACAAAAAATGACCCCGTCCGGGTGGGCGGGGTCATTCACTTCACCGAAGAAAGGCTCAGGACTCGTCGTCCAAAGCGCCGCGGGCGATGTCTTCTTCGACCCAAAGATCGTCGTCGGCACGAAGGGTCTGCCACGCGGCGTACGCGATTCCCGCAGCCACCACGACGCCGACACCAATCAGGAGATAGCGACCGATGCCCGGCCTCTTGGGCTCGATGATGCCCACGCGGGTGCCGAGGTCTGTCCCGATTTTGGACGCCCGGCCGATGGCTTCGCGCACCTGCTGGTTCTTCGCCACCTCGATCGCTGCAAGCGCCGTGCCCAGCGCGGATGACATGGCCGGGAGTACGTTGTGCACCAGATTGTCACGCGTGGCAGTCGCGGCGGATCGTGCGCCAGCGAGTGAAGAACTCACGACGGGGCGCACCGTATCCTCATACGTCTCCCGGATGCGGGGAGAAACCTCCTCACGGGCATAGTTCGCCGCTTGGCGAGAAGCATCCCGAACCACCTTGGATGCATGATCGAGCAGTTCTTTCTGGTTCTCCCAGAGTTCTTCGGCCTGGTTCTTCAACTTGTTGAGTTCCTTACGACGCTTACGGGACAAAGCCATGACAAGTCCTCCATCGGTTATGCGACCTGCTTCCATAATGTCACGGCGGTTGCCGATCAGGAACCGGTGCAAGAATTGTCTTCATGTCACTTCACACTGCCGTCGCAACGGTCAAGACCAACCTGGGCACGATCACACTGAACCTCTATGGCAATCACGCCCCCAAGACCGTCGCCAACTTCACAGGCCTCGCGACGGGCGAGATCGAGTGGACTCACCCAGCCACCGGGAAGGTCTCGAAAGACAAGCTCTACGATGGCGTGATCTTCCACCGCATCATCAAAGACTTCATGCTGCAGGCGGGCGACCCGCTCGGCCAAGGGACGGGCGGTCCCGGCTACAATTTCAACGACGAGATCCACCCCGAACTGAACTTCAACGAACCGTATGTGCTTGCCATGGCGAACGCCGGCACGCAGGGTGGTCGCGGTACGAACGGCTCACAGTTCTTCATTACGACCGTTCCCACTCCGTGGCTGCAGGGCAAGCACACGATCTTCGGCGTCGTGGCGGACGAGGAGTCGAAGAAGGTCGTGGATGCAATCGAGGCAGTGGACACAGATGGCCGCGACAAGCCGCGCACCCCGGTCGTGATTGAAAGCGTGTTGATCGATTCTGTTTAGTTCACTAAGTCAGGCTGAGCTGCCATGAGCACCGCCCCGAAAACCTCGGTCAACTACTGTTACCGGCATCCCGACCGGCAGAGCTTTGTGCTATGCCAACGCTGCGGGCGCACAATCTGTCCGCAGTGCCAGACCCAGGCGGCCGTCGGGGTGCACTGCCCGGAGTGTGTAAAGGAAGCACGTGGCAGCCAGCCCCGGGCTACTCCACGTCTCGCGCGGGCATTACGGCCGGGTGACACGACGCCGATTGTCACGTGGTCTGTCATCGCGGTGTGTGGGATCGTCTGGATCCTGCAGATACTGCCAGGCAGTCCCGTGACGCAGGCACTGATCTACTATCCCCCATTGACGTACGCGCAGCCTTGGCGAATGATTACCTCCGTCTTCGCGCACTCGCCAAGTTCAATCCTGCACATCCTGTTCAACATGTTCTCGCTGTTTGTGGTTGGTCCGCTCGTTGAAACCATGCTGGGACGAGTGCGCTACCTCGCGCTCTTCCTGGTCACTGGATTCGCGGGATCAGTTGCCGTGCTGCTGTTGGCCCCCGGCACGCCCGTACTCGGGGCTTCGGGCGCCATCTTCGGCCTGCTCGGAGCTTTCTTTGTGATCAGCCGAAAGCTCGGAGGAAACAGCACGCAACTCCTGATTGTCATTGTGCTCAACCTCGCGATTGGCTTTCTGCCCGGTACGAACATCGCGTGGCAGGCGCACCTCGGTGGTGTAATCGTCGGTGCTGCACTCGGTCTTATTTACCTGGCGACACGACGGCGAAACCAGCAGATGCTTCAGGTGCTTTGCGTGATCGGCGTATTCGCGGTACTTGTGGTGCTCACCCTGGTACGGCTGTTCGCCTTCTAGCCGCGCTCCGTCGGGCGACGTTATCCACAGCACTTTCCACAGTGGGTATAACTACAGCCCTGTAGTTAGGGATGACGCGTTCAACGCCAGCGTGTTGTCATGAGGAAGCCGACGAGCAGTATCCCAAAGCCGATCAGAATGTTCCAGCTATGCAACTGTGGAATCGGCAGCGTGCTCCCGCTCACGTAGAAAACGATGATCCAGGTCAGGCCGAGCAGCATGAAACCGAACATCACCGGCTTGAACCACACGGGGTTGGGAGCTTGCTCCCCGGTGCTCTGAGATTGGGCAGTCTTTGTACGCGCAGTCGTTCTGGCCATGGCGACGATCTTAGCCTGTCCCCATCCAGCATCGAGAAGGAGGGAGCCCGTTCACAGGCACATCACCGTAGACTCTCGCTATGACTGACGAGCTGACGCCGGGGGATCTTGCGCCGATCGAGTCAGTCGTGGCCCTTCGTCCGCGCGGCCCTCGTCGGCGTGCGGAGGGTCGGACCGCTCGGCCGCGTCGTCGGCTCAGCGTCGTCGGTGTCATCGGGGAGCTTCTGATCACCGCGGGTGTGCTCGTCATGCTGTTTCTGGGGTGGCAGCTATGGCTCAATAACCTGATCGTCGGAAACCAGCAGACCGCGCAGGCGGTGAAGGTGAGTCAGGACTGGTCGAAGAACCAGTCGACAGCGCCGGCACCAGTAACCAGGCCCGACCCCGGCCCGCCGGTCGTGGGTACCGCTCCGGCTAATGCCGTGCAGTTCGCCAATTTGATCGTTCCGAGGTTCGGTCCGACGTGGGAGAAGCCGGTCGCAGAGGGCATTGGCGTCAATGATGTGCTCGACAACGGCGTGGGTCACTACCCGGGGACCCAGATGCCGGGCGACATCGGGAATGTCGCCCTCGCGGCCCACCGCACCGGGTGGGGCGAACCGTTCGGCGACATTGGAAACATGGTCATTGGCGACCATATTTACGTGGAGATGGAAGCGGGCTGGTACCAGTACAGCGTGCGATCCTTCGAGTACGTTTCGCCGACCGGCGTCGGCGTTCTCGATCCGGTACCGGGTGCAGACGGCGTTAAGCCCACCGACCGCATCATCACCCTCACGAGTTGCAATCCGAAGTCCACTGCGGGAGAGCGCATCATCGTGTATGGCGTCTATGACACTTGGTACCCGCGCGCTGGCGGCCCTCCGCCCGAAATAGCATCACTCGTCAAGACCGCGGCAGCCGGCTGATGTACGCGGCGCTCTGGCGGGTGTTGCCCGCTGCACTCTGGCTAAAGATGATCATCTTGCTTGTCTTGATCGCTGCCGTCCTGGGAGCCTGCGTATTGTGGGTTTTTCCGTTGATGCAGATCTACGTGTTCCCACAGCAGGTTACGGTGGGCGGATGACCCGGGTTCTTGTGATCGACAACTACGACAGCTTCGTCTACACGCTGAACGGGTATCTACTGCAACTGGGCGCCGAGACGACGGTGCTGCGAAACGACGCGTTTTCCGCGGATGCTGCCGCGGACACAATTGCGGAATACGATGCAGTGCTTCTCTCCCCTGGCCCGGGCACTCCGTCATCGGCGGGAGTGAGCATCCCGATCGTCGCCGCGGTGATCGAGTCGGGTCAGCCGCTCCTCGGGGTGTGCCTCGGGCACCAGGCAATCGCCGAGGCGCTGGGCGCTACAGTGACGCACGCCGATGAGCTCATGCACGGCAAAACGTCTCTCATCACCCATGACGGGAGCGGGTTTTACGACGGAGTCCCGCAGCCCTTTACTGCCACCCGGTACCACTCGCTCGCCGTTGTCAACTCCACTGTCCCGGA
>JAYSPT010000115.1:0-17313 GCA_043721995.1 Salinibacterium sp.
CCCCCCGCCTCGTCTCGGCCCTCACCACCGCGACGGTCATAGCGAGCGAGGACACCCGCACCACGATCCACCTGATGCGCGCGCTGGGCATCGAGAATCGTCCGCGCCTGATCGCGCTTCATGAGCACAATGAGACCGAGAAGGCGGCCGAGATCGTTGCGCTGGCTCGCGATTCTGACGTGCTCGTGCTCTCCGATGCCGGGATGCCCGCAATCAGCGATCCCGGATACCCCCTCGTCTGCGCAGCCATCGCCGCCGGGGTGACGGTAACTGCGCTGCCGGGACCGAGCGCGGTGCTCACGGCACTCGCCGTGTCAGGCCTGCCGACTGACCGATTCACCTTCGAAGGATTCCTCCCGCGCAAAGGCCGGGTTGCCCACTTCCGGACACTCGCGCGAGAACCTCGCACCATGATCTTCTTTGAGTCGCCGAACCGGCTGCCCGCGGCGTTAGTAGACCTGACCGCTGCGCTTGGGGAGGACCGAGCCGTTGTCGTGTGTCGCGAGCTCACGAAGCTCCACGAGGAGGTGGTTCGGGGGAGTGCGGCCTCGGTTGCGGCGCACTTCAGCGAAGGTGCGCGGGGCGAGATCGTGCTTCTCGTCGCCGGGGCGGCGGCCGTCGAATCCGATCTGCCGACCGGTGTTGCGCAGGTACTCGCGCTGGTGGCTGGCGGGTCACGACTAAAAGATGCCTCGACCGAGGTCGCCGACGCGACCGGCCTCAGCCGGCGTGACCTCTACGAGGGCGCGCTCGCTGGCCGCTGATGAGCTCGATGCCGTACGCAGAGTTCGCGCGGAAACACACCCGCGATCATCCATAGAATTACAGCATGGCCGCCGCACACTCTTTCTACATCGCGACGCCCATCTTCTACGTCAACGACGTTCCGCACATCGGCCACGCGTATACCGAGGTCGCCGCAGATGTGCTCGCGCGCTGGCATCGGCAGCGCGGCGAGGACACTTGGCTGCTGACCGGTACCGACGAGCACGGGCAGAAGATCCTGCGCACGGCGATCGCAAACGACACAAGCCCGCAGACCTGGGCAGACAACCTCGTCGAGAACGCCTGGAAGCCGTTGCTCAAAACGATCGATATTCGCAACGATGATTTCATCCGCACCACAGACGCGCGGCACGAGAAGGCCGTCACGATTTTCCTTCAGAAGCTTTACGACGACGGCCACGTCTACTCCGGCGAGTACGAGGGCTATTACTGCGTCGGTTGCGAGGAGTACAAACAACTCGACGACCTGATGGAAACCGCAGACGGCGACTACGCAGGCCAGCTCGTGTGCAAGATTCACAGCCGACCGGTGGAGATCCTGAAAGAGAAGAACTACTTTTTCCGCATGAGTGCTTTCCAGCAGCAACTGCTCGATCTTTACGAGAGCAATCCGCTCTTCGTACAGCCGGCAAGCCTGCGCAACGAAATCGTACAGTTCGTGAAGCAGGGCCTCGCCGACCTGTCGATTTCGCGCTCGAGCTTTGACTGGGGCATCACGGTTCCCTGGGATGACAGCCACGTCGTCTATGTGTGGTTCGACGCACTGCTCAACTACATCACCGCGATCGGCTACGGCGTAGATGACGAGCAGTTCGACCGGCGCTGGCCTGCCGTACAACTCGTCGGTAAAGACATCGCGCGCTTCCACGCTGTGATCTGGCCGGCCATGCTTATGGCCGCCGGGCTCGAAGTGCCGCGTGCCGTGTTCGGTCACGGCTGGTTGCTTGTGGGCGGTGAGAAAATGTCCAAGTCGAAGCTCACCGGAATCGCGCCGAACCAGATCACCGATGCGTTCGGTTCGGATGCCTTTCGCTACTACTTCCTCAGTGCGATCACTTTCGGTCAAGACGGATCCTTCAGCTGGGAAGACCTTGCAGCCCGCTACCAGGCGGAGCTTGCCAACGGGTTCGGTAACCTGGCCTCCCGCGTGATCGCGATGGTTACTCGGTACCGAGGGGGCGTGATCCCCACGGCAGCGCCCGACGCGGGCATCCTCGAAATTGCACAGCGAGTGACGGATGCCGCGGACAAAGCCATCGACCGTTTCGCGATCAATGAGGCGCTCGCCTCAGCGTGGGAGCTGGTCGACGCAGTGAACGGGTATATCACCATCGAGGAACCGTGGGCTCTTGCGAAGGACCCGGCCAATGCGGCGAAGCTCGACGAGGTGCTCGCCACCGCGGTCCGTGGTCTCGGCACGCTCGCCGTGCTGCTGTCGCCGGTGCTGACCAAGGCCAGTGTGAAGCTGTGGGAAGCGCTCGGCGGCACCGGCTCGGTTGAAGATCACCGCATCGATCGTGCCTGGGAGTGGACCGGTGGCCCGTCGGTCACGCCCCTGGAAAGCTCGCTTTTCCCGCGTATTGAAGAAGCAAGTGGATTACCCACCGCTTCCTGAAGCGCTCACCGTCGGGGTGTACGACAACCACACGCACCTCGAGACGTCACTCGACCCCGAGACCAAACTCGACTACCGAGAGCAACTTGACCGGGCATCGAGCGTTGGTGTGCGCGGCGTGGTTCAGGTCGGCGGAGACGTGGAGACTTCCGCATGGTCCGCCGAGATCGCTCTGCGTGAGCCCCGCGTTCTTGCGGCCGTGGCGCTTCATCCCAACGAAGTGCCGGGGATTTCAGACCTCGACGGTGCGCTCGCACAGATCGACATGCTCGCAGGGCAACCCCGCGTTCGCGCAGTGGGTGAGACCGGGCTCGACTACTTCCGCACGCGTGGCGAGAGTGATCGCGCCACCCAATTGCGGTCGTTCGAGGCGCACATCGAGATCGCCAAGCGCCACAACATCGCCATTCAGATCCATGATCGGGATGCCCACGCCGATGTCATCGCGACCCTGCTGCGGGTCGGCGCTCCACAACGCACCGTGTTCCACTGCTTCTCCGGCGATGCCGAGATGGCTCGCGTGTGCGTTGACCAGGGCTGGTACCTCTCTTTTGCGGGAACCGTCACCTTCAAGAACGCACCCAACCTGCGCGAGGCACTCGTCGCCATCCCGAGGTCGCGAATTCTCATCGAGACGGATGCCCCGTTCCTGACGCCCGAGCCGATGCGGGGTCGGCCCAACTCGGCGTATCTCATCCCGTATACGTTGCGTGCGATGGCCGGCTACTTGGGGACAGAGGTCACGATGCTTGCGGCCCAGATCAACTCGACGACGGAAGAGGTCTACGGGCGCTGGGACGATGAGCCTGTACTGGTGGACGGTGCCTCTGCGCTTCCACCGGCGGCACTGGCGTGAGCGCGTTGCTTGGTGCGGCCGAGATCCGTGACCTTGCTGACCTGCTCGATCTGCAACCCACGAAGAAGCTCGGCCAAAACTTCGTGCTAGATGGAAACACGGTGCGGCGGATTGTTAAATCCGCGGGCGTCGTGGCGGGCGAGACCGTGGTGGAGGTGGGGCCGGGACTTGGTTCGCTCACCCTTGGGCTGCTGGAGGTTGGGGCATCCGTCGTGGCTATCGAGATCGATGATCGCCTGGCAGGCCAACTGCCCGTCACCGTTGAGAAAGCGCAGCCCGGCGCCGACCTGACCGTCATCACCGCTGATGCCCTCAGTGTCCGCGAACTGCCGGGGCAGCCGAGCGTGCTCGTGGCGAACCTGCCGTACAACGTGTCCGTGCCCGTGCTGCTGCACTTTCTTGAGCATTTCCCGTCGATCGAGCGGGGCGTCGTAATGGTGCAGGCTGAAGTCGGCCAGCGCGTCGCGGCCGGCCCGGGGTCGAAGGTGTACGGATCGCCCAGCGTGAAGGCTGCCTGGTATGGCGAGTTCTCAACAGCAGGCTCGGTGAGCCGTCAGGTGTTCTGGCCGGTGCCGAATGTTGATTCGATTCTCGTGCGCTTCGAGCGCCGTCCCCAGCCGGGGACCGAGGCCGAGCGCGTCGCTACTTTCCAACTGGTAGACGCCGCGTTCCAGCAGCGCCGCAAAATGCTCCGCCAGGCGCTGGCCCCCGTGCTCGGCGACTCGGCCACAGCATCCGCCCGGCTGGAGGCTGCCGACGTGCCGCCCACCGCTCGCGGCGAGGAGCTCACGGTCGCGGACTATCTCCGCGTGGTACGCGCGGGCTGATCATGCCCCGCCGAGCGTCCCGGCCCCGCGGCATCCGCTGCCATCCACTCGCGATAGGTTGGAACACATGACCTCGGGCGCAGCGCAGAGCATGGTGCACTGCCGGGCGCCCGGCAAGGTGAATGTCTTCCTCAAGGTCGGTGCGCTGCTCGAAGACGGCTACCACGATGTCGCGATCGCCTACCAGGCGGTGTCTCTCTACGAGGATGTCCGCGTGTTCCCCGCCGATGACTTCTCGGTTTCGGTGGGTGGCTCAGTCGACCTGAGTCGGGTTCCGACAGACGGGTCGAACATCGCGATCAAGGCAGCGCGACTGCTTGCGCGCCGCACCGGCTTTCGCAGAGGCGCGCGGATCGAGATCGCGAAGCACGTTCCCGTGACGGGCGGCATGGGCGGCGGTTCAGCGGATGCCGCGGCCACCCTCCTCGCGTGCGATCAATTGTGGGGTACCGGACTCCCAAGGGAGCAGATGCTCGAGCTCGCGGCCGAACTCGGAGCTGACGTGCCGTTCGCATTCACCGGTGGCACCGCAATTGGCACGGGTCGTGGCGACCAGTTAAGCCCTGCGCTGGCGAAGGGCCAGTTCCAGTGGGTGCTCGCGCTTTCCGACACCGGACTGTCGACGCCGGAGGTGTACGGCGAACTCGACCGCCACCGCGACCGGCACTCCCAGGACATCTTCCCGGCGCAGATCGCGCCCTCAGTCGATGCGGACGTGCTCCAGGCCATTCGCGCGGGAGATCCGCACATGCTGGCGGAGTGCCTCTTCAACGACTTGCAGGCGCCGGCCATCCACATGATGCCCTCGCTTGCGGGGGTGCTGGAACTCGGTGAGGAGAATGGCGCGCTCGCCGGGATCATCTCCGGTTCGGGCCCGACCATCGCATTCCTCACCGCGGACCTTGATTCGGCGCTCGAACTGCAGATCGCGCTGAGCGCTGCACGACTGACAGTCGTACGTGCGACCGGTCCCGTTCATGGAGCGCGAATCGTCGGCGACTGAAGCCGGGCAGCTCGAGGCGGTCCGGTAGATTAGCTACGCAATGACCATCCCGTTCTCTTTACCCCTCATCGATGCTGACGTCATCGCGGAGGTCAACGACACCCTCGTGAACACCGGCTGGTTGACGACCGGTCCGAAGGTGCGTCTGCTTGAGGCGGAGATCGGCAAGCTCACGGGTACGCCCGTACTGTGTGTGAACTCGTGGACCTCCGGCGCGATGCTCATGCTGCGCTGGTTCGGCATTGGGCCGGGGGATGAGGTGATCATCCCCGCCTACACGTACGCGGCGACTGCACTGTGCGCTATGAATATCGGCGCAACGGTGGTCATGGTCGACGTACTTGACGATTTCACCCTCGACCCCTCGAAACTGCGCTCAGCCATTACACCGAACACTAAGGCGATCATTCCCGTCGACATGGGCGGGTGGCCGGCAGATTACGACGCGATTCGCGCAGTGCTTCAGGCCGAGGATGTGCGTGACCAGTTCACCGCAAACACGGAGCGCCAGGCGAAACTCGGCCGCATCCTCGTGGTCTCGGACGCGGCGCACTCGATCGGCTCCACCTACAAGGGCAAGCCAAATGGTCAGCAGGCGGATACGACGGTCTTCTCGTTGCACTCGGTGAAGAACGTGACCACGGGGGAGGGAGGCGCCATCTGCCTCAATCTCCCCGCGCCGTTCGACAACGACGAGGAGTACACCTTTCTTCGCGCGTTCTCGCTGAATGGACAAAACAAGAGCGCATTCGAGAAGAACCAGACGGGTGCCTGGCGCTACGACATCATCGATCAGGGCCTCAAAGTCAACATGCCGGACCTCGGCGCGGCCGTCGGACTCGCACAGATGCGCAAATACCCGAACGAACTGCTGCCCGAGCGTAAGCGCATCTTCGCGCGCTACCAGGCTGCATTCGGCAAGACCGAGTGGGCGATACTTCCCCCGGATTCCGACGACACGCGCGAGTCATCCTGCCACCTCTATCTGCTGCGGATCGACGGTGCCGATGAGGCTCGACGCGACGAGATCATCGCGCGTATCTCTGCCGCGGGGGTGGGCGTGAACGTGCACTACATCCCAATGCCGATGCTCACGCTATTCCGCACGCGCGGCTATGCGATGCCCGACTACCCGAACACCTGGCGACTCTACGAGAACGAAATCACCCTGCCGCTCTACAACGGCCTCACCGATGAGCAGGTCGATGAAGTGATCCGCGTTGTCACGGAAGCGGTGGATGCGATCGTCTCTGCTCCCGTGAACGCTCGGGCCGAGGGCACCGCATGACCCGGGCGAGCTTTTCGCTCGATGACTTCATCGCCGATCACGTGGTGTTCCGTCGGGTGAGCCTCTTCGCGGCAGATCTCGCGGCGCACGACGGCGAGTTACGAGCGGCCGTCGAGGGCAAGTCGGTGCTCGTCATTGGCGGGGCGGGAACGATCGGCTCCTCGTTCATCCGCGCGCTCTTGCCGTACCGGCCCGCGCGGCTGGTCGTGGTTGACCTGAGCGAGAACGGTCTCACCGAGCTCACCCGCGACCTGCGTAGCACCGCCGACCAATTCATGCCGGAAGAGTTCATCACGTACCCGATCAGCTTCGGTGACGAAGTTTTCGAACGGATGCTCGCAACCCTTGGCCCTTTCGATATCGTCGCCCACTTCGCCGCCCACAAGCACGTTCGCAGCGAGAAGGATCGCTTCTCGATCGAAGCGATGCTTCGGAACAACGTGATCGATACCGTAAAGCTGCTCGAACTTTTGCTCGCATCGCCGCCCGAACACTTCTTCTGCGTCTCGACCGACAAGGCGACCAACCCCGCCAATGTGATGGGCGCCTCTAAGAAACTCATGGAAGATGCGGTGGTTGCATACGCCAGCGTGCTGCCAGCGACCACTGCGCGGTTCGCGAATGTGGCGTTTTCGAATGGCAGCCTGCCGGCTGGATTTCTCGAACGCATCGCCAAAAACCAGCCACTTTCGGCTCCCCGTGACGTTCGCCGCTACTTCGTGTCACCGCAGGAGAGCGGGCAGTTGTGCATGGTCGCCTGCCTGCTCGGCAAGCCCGGCGACATCTTCTTTCCCCGACTCGAAGAGCCGCGCATGCTCACCTTCTCGGGTATTGCAGACTCCCTGCTCGAGGCGATGGGCTACGAGGCCGCGCCAACCGCCTCCGAGAATGACGCGCGTCGCATTGCCGCGGGGCGACATCCAGAGGACGCCACCTGGCCGGTGTACTACTTCGAGTCAGACACGTCGGGTGAGAAGGACTTCGAGGAGTTCCACACCGAGACGGAGGCCGTCGATCTGGATCGGTACAGCGCCCTCGGTGTGGTCTCGGCCGACGCGGTGGTTGACATTGCGGGCATCCGTTCGATGGTGGATGAGCTGACCGCACTTTTCGCGCGCCCCGAACTTGCCAAGGACACGATCGTATCGACGCTGGGCCGGCTGGTCCCCACGTTCCACCATGTGGAGACGGGGAAAAGCCTGGACCAGAAGATGTAGCGCGGGATTTATACGGTAGTCATGTACAACGCACTCAAGCGAACGATCGATTTCATTGTTGCCCTCGTGGCGATGATCGTTCTCATCGTGCCGCTCGCAATCATCATGATCGCGCTGCGTTTCACGGGTGAAGGCGAGGTGTTTTACCGCCAGAACCGCATCGGGTTCCAGAACGGCACCTTCGGTATTTGGAAGTTTGCGACGATGCTGAAGAACAGCCCGAACATGGCAACGGGAAGCCTCACGGTGCGTCACGACCCGCGCGTCACGCCGGTCGGTCGATTTCTGCGAGCGACCAAGATCAACGAGTTGCCGCAGCTGCTCAACGTGCTGGAGGGCAGCATGAGTTTTGTCGGACCTCGTCCGCAGATGAAGGTCGACTTCGACGCGTACCCCCCCGGTGTGCAGCAGCACATTTACGATGTGCGGCCAGGCGTGACCGGTATCGGGTCCATCGTCTTCCGTGATGAGGAGCGACTTCTCTCGCAGCCCGGCCTTGACCCGCGTGAGTTCTACGCCGAAAAGATCGCGCCTTACAAGGGTGACTTGGAGATGTGGTACCTGCAGCACAAGTCGTTGTGGACCGATCTGCGTCTGATGGTTCTCACCGTCTGGGTGGTGTTCCGGCCCGGCTCTGGCATCGCCTTCCGCACTTTCCCTGACCTTCCGGCAAAGCCCGATTGGCTCACTGTCAGGTCATAGCGGGTCGCGCATATTAAGATCACGCAATGACGAGAAAGCGCGAGCATCTGTGGGCGGCACTTGTCGGAGTGCTCTCGGCGCTGACCGCACTCGCTGCGGCTGAGGTCATCGCGCTGTTCGTTGCGGCGGCGAGCAGCCCCCTGCTCGCGGTCGGTTCGTTTGTGATCGATCTGGTGCCCGGCTGGTTCAAATCCGTCGTGATCGCACTGTTCGGCACTGGCGACAAAGTGGCCTTGTTGGTTGCGCTCGGTCTTCTCGTTCTGCTGCTGGCCGTTGCGGTCGGCATCGTTGAGTACCGGCGGCCGCCGTTCGGTGCAGTGCTGCTCGGGGTCGTCGGTGCGGTTGCAACTCTCGCCGCGATCACCCGTGCCAATGCCACGATCATGTGGGCCATTCCGGCGGTAGGTGGCGCCATCGTTGGCATCGTGGTGCTGCGCACAGCCCTCGACCGGCTCCATTCCTGGTCGGATGCTGCCCGCGCGGCTACCTCGAACAATCGCGACGCGCAGCGTGGCACCGTGACGCGGCGCGCGTTCGTGCTCATGACCGGGGTGACTGGGGCCGTGGCGTTGGCCCTCGGACTCGGCGCTCGCGCCATAAACGCCACCACCACAGCGGTGAACGCGGTGCGCGAGGCCCTCATGCTGCCGAAGCCGACCACCGCGGCGGCAGTGGTTCCGACTGGGGCAGAACTGGGTATCCCGGGGCTCGCTCCGATCATCTCCGCGAACGGCACCTTCTATCGCATCGACACCGCCCTCACGGTGCCTTCGATAGACGCGTCGAGCTGGAAGTTGAAGATTTCGGGGATGGTCGAGAATCCGATCGAGATCGGCTTCGATGAACTGCTGGCGCTGCCGCTCACCGAACACATTGTCACGCTGATGTGCGTCTCGAACGAAGTCGGTGGCGCCCTGGTGGGTAACGCGACATGGCTGGGATATCCGATCCGCGAGTTGCTGAAGAAGGCCAAGCCGACGAGCGGCGCGGACATGGTGCTGTCTCGCAGCTACGACGGATTCACGGCCAGCACGCCGCTCTCGGTGCTCCAGGAGGAGGATCGTGCATGCCTCCTCGCGGTCGGAATGAACGGGGAACCCCTGCCGCTGGAGCACGGTTTCCCGGTGCGGATGGTCGTACCCGGGCTCTATGGTTATGTGTCCGCCACGAAGTGGGTGGTGGAACTTCACGTGACGACCTTCGCTCAGGAGGCCTCTTACTGGACCCAGCGTGGCTGGTCAGACCACGGACCGGTCAAGACTTCGTCGCGCATCGACGTGCCCGCGAGCGGAACCCGGGTTCCGGTCGGAACGGTTGCCGTCGCAGGAGTGGCGTGGGCTCAGCACACCGGCATAGATCACGTCGAGGTTCGGGTAGATGGCGGCGATTGGACGATGGCGAGGCTGGCAGACGCGATCTCGATCGATACCTGGCGGCAGTGGGTGTACCAGTGGGAGGCAACATCCGGAAACCACACGATTGAGGTGCGGGCTACGGACAGCTCCGGCAAAACCCAGTCGGGTACGCGGGTTAATGTCATCCCGAACGGGTCCGAAGGCTGGCATTCCATCACGGTGAACGTCGGCTGAGTGCAGTTCCGACCGCGCACTGAACGGGTGCGCATCCTGAACCGGTTCGCCACGCGGCCCGCCTAGGCTAGAGCGAGTGGCACACCTCCTGGGCGCTGAAGCGCTCCACCTCGAATACCCGACTCGGATCATCTTCGACCGGGTGACGATCGGGCTCGATGAGGGCGACCGCATCGGCATCGTCGGTCGCAACGGTGACGGCAAGTCGACCCTGCTCCGGATGCTCGCCGGTCGCCTCGAACCCGACAGCGGACGCGTGACCCGACGTGGTGGGGTCACCCTCGCAATGCTCGACCAGGCTGACGAGCTCGACGGCACACAAACCGTGCACCAGACCGTCATCGGCGACATCGATGAGCACGTGTGGGCGGGAGACCCGCAGGTGCGGGACGTCGTGAGCGGACTCATCGCGGATATCCCGTGGGAGGCGTTCGTCGGGGATCTTTCCGGGGGACAGCGCCGACGGGTCGCGCTCGCGGCACTGCTCATTGGCGACCACGATGTGATCTTCCTCGATGAACCGACCAACCACCTGGATGTCGAGGGCATCACCTGGCTCGCCGCTCATCTGAAGCGCCGCTGGTCTTCGAGCGCCGGTGGGCTCATAGTCGTCACCCACGACCGGTGGTTCCTCGACGAGATCTGTACGGCAACCTGGGAGGTGCACGATCGGTTCATCGAGCCGTTCGAGGGTGGCTACGCCGCGTACATCCTGCAGCGGGTGGAGCGGGACCAGATGGCCGCCGCATCCGAGTCCAAGCGGCAGAACCTCATGCGCAAGGAACTCGCGTGGCTGCGTCGTGGTGCCCCCGCACGCAGCACCAAGCCGAAGTTCCGCATCGATGCGGCCAATGAGCTCATCGCCAACGAGCCACCGATTCGCGACAGCGTGTCGCTGGCCAGCATGGCCATGCAGCGGCTCGGAAAGGATGTGGTCGACCTCGAGAACGTGAGTGTGAGTTATCCCCTTGGCAACGATGCGCACGGGTTGAAGGTGCTGCAGGACGTGACCTGGCGGATCGCGCCGGGTGAGCGCACGGGCATCCTCGGGGTGAATGGTGCGGGCAAGAGCACCCTGCTGAGCCTCGTCTCGGGCACACAGCATCCGACCACGGGCCGGGTAAAGCGCGGCAAGACCATCAAGGTCGCGACCCTCACGCAGCAGCTTTTCGAGCTCGAGGATATCTGGAACGACCGCGTCAGCGAGGTCATCGGCCGCCAGAAGAGCACCTACGTCACGGGGGGCAAGGAGATGACTCCGGGCCAACTGTTGGAGCGCGTGGGATTCTCGAGCGCCCAGTTGTCGACGCCCGTGAAGGACCTGTCGGGTGGGCAGAAGCGGCGGTTGCAACTGCTCCTAATTTTGCTCAGCGAACCGAACGTGCTGATTCTGGATGAGCCGACCAACGATCTCGACACCGACATGCTGGCTGCGATCGAAGACCTGCTCGACTCGTTTCCGGGCACCCTGCTCGTGGTCAGCCACGACCGCTATCTGGTTGAGCGCGTGACCGACCAGCAATACGCCGTGATGGACGGACATCTGCGTCACCTGCCGCGCGGCGTCGACCAGTACCTCGAACTGCGTGCCGCTTCGCTGCGGGCGACGACACCGGCAAAGCCGACAACCAAGCCGTCCGGCCCGCCGAAACTCGGTGGCGCCGAGCTGCGTAACGCGCAGAAGGAACACGCCGCGGCCGGTCGAAAGATCGAGAAGCTGCAGGGTCAGGTCGCACAAGTGCATGAGCGGATGGCCGAGCACGACCAATCCGATTACTCGGGTCTCGGCGCGCAAGCGACGGAGCTGCAAGGATTGCAGGATCAGCTGGATCTCACCGAGTTCCGCTGGCTGGAGCTCGAAGAACTGCTCGCGCCGTAGTCGCGTGCCACCGCGCACGGGAGAATAGGGGGGTGAGCGAAGACCATGGGCACACACGCGAGGCGGCGCGCGCGCGCCTTGCCGTAGCTCTGGGGATCACGGGCGCGGTGCTGATCGCCGAGCTGATTGGCTCTGCGCTGACGGGCAGTCTCGCGCTGCTCGTGGACGCAGCGCACATGGCCACGGATGCGGCGGGACTTGCGATCGCGTTGACTGCAGCGTCGCTCGTGGGGCGGCCCGCAACATCCCGGCGTACCTTCGGGTTCGCGCGCGTCGAGGTGCTCGGGGCGACCGCCCAGGCTGCCCTCCTGCTCGCAGTGGGTATTTTCGTGCTGGTGGAGGCGGTGCAACGCCTGTTCAACCCGCCGGAGATCGCGGGCGGCCCGCTGATTGTGTTCGGGGTGATCGGGTTACTTGGCAACGTCGCATCCATCGCCGTGCTCGCGGGCGGTCGCGGCGCGAACCTTAACATGCGAGCGGCATTTCTCGAGGTCCTGGGTGATGCGCTCGGGTCTCTCGCAGTGATCGCTGCGGCAATCGTCATCACCCTCACCGGATTCCAGCTGGCGGATGCGCTCGCCGCGATCCTGATCAGTGCGCTGATCCTGCCGCGTGCCGTGCTGTTGTTACGTGACACGACCAACGTGCTGCTTGAGTCGACACCAAAGGGGCTCGACCTCGTCGACGTGCGCGAACACCTCCTACGCGTGCCTCACGTGCAAGGGGTGCACGACCTTCACGTGAGCCAGATTGCGACGGGCCTGCCGGTGCTGACGGCGCATGTCGTCGTCGACGATGAGTGCTTCTATGACGGACACGCACCGAAAATGCTCGACCAACTGCAGGCGTGTGTCGCCGACCACTTCAACATCCAGATCGAGCACTCAACGTTTCAGCTTGAGTTGGCGTCCCACGTCTCACACGAGCACACTACGCATGATTGAGCTTTTACCGGGCGAGCACGGCAACTCCCGCGCGCGTCGCGATCATGACCGCACCCCACGACAGCACAGCGATCGCCGCCCATGACAAGCCAGCAACCGCGATAGGCCGACCTCCGGTGCGCACGAGTGTACCGATCCGGATCGCCGAGCCGAGCCCGAAGAGCGCAATTCCGAGGAGTAGAAACTGCACGCCGTCGGCAGCGGCGAGAAAGTCGGTCGAGAGAGGCAGCACGGTTCGGGCGATGGATGCTGCGACGAAGCCTGCCACAAACAGCGGCACGAGTGCCGGCCTGGCGCCATCGGGGCGACGCAATACCAGCCCGGTCACGGCGACCAGGGGGGCGAGAAGCACGACGCGTGTGAGTTTCACGGCGATTGCGATCGCGAGAGCAGTGGCCCCCGCGACCTGGGCTGTCGCGACAACCTGCCCAACATCGTGCACACTCGCACCGACCCACATGCCGAACTGGCCGGCACCCAATCCCAGCGGTCCTTGCAGTGCGGGAAGGATCGCGATTGCCAGCGTGCCACACAGAGTCACGAGAGCGACGGGCGTTGCTGCTTCTTCGTCATCCGAACCGGTCACGGAGCTCATAGCTCCGATCGCTGACGCCCCACAGATGGAGAAACCGGCGGCGACCAGCAGCGGCTGTTGACCCGGCAACCGGAACGCCCTCCCCAACCCCCAGGTGAGAAAAAACGTCACCACGACAACACCAACAACGAGTGCGAGAACGATCCAGCCGAGCCCCGCAAGATCCACAAGGCTCAGCTTGAATCCCAGCAGCACGACGCCAATCCGGAGTACTCGACGGCCCGCGAGAGCAAGTCCTGGCCGGACCCATGGCTCGAGCCGGCGTGAGGCCGGCACTGCCGTGAAGATCACACCGAGAACGACGCACACCGTGAGCGCCGGGATCCACGGCACCGCGAAATTCACTCCCACCGCGATGCCAAAACCGAGGAGGGCAAGGCCGAGTCCGGCGAGGGGGCTTCTGACAGGCTCAGGGCTCCCTGCGTGTGCGGCGCTCTCAGTCAAAGTCGAGACTCAGTTTTCGAAGAAGGCCGCTCAGGCGCTCCTGGTCGGCGGCGCTCAATCGCTCGAGCAGCTCGGCTTCCGCTGCGAGCAGAGTGCGGATCGCGGCATCCACTCGTTCACGACCGTCTTCGGTCATGACTACGAGGATGCCGCGGCCATCGTTGGGGTCGGTGCGACGCTCGACCAGTTTTCGACTCACGAGTCGGTCGATGCGGTTGGTCATCGTGCCACTGGAGACAAGTGTCTGCTGCAGAAGCGCCTTCGGGCTGAGCTGATAAGGGGTGCCAGCCCTGCGAAGCGCTGACAGCACGTCGAATTCCCACAGTTCCAGATCGGATGCTGCGAAGGCAGTGCGACGCGCACGCTCGAGGTGCCGTGCAAGCCGACCCACCCGGCTAAGCACCAGCAGCGGCGAAAAGTCGAGGTCGGGGCGCTCGCGCGTCCATGACTCCACAATGCGGTCGACCTCGTCGCTTTCGGGCATCCGACCATTATCCCCGTCGGGTACGGCGCGCGGGGTGACGGGGTTGCCGACAGGGTCGATGTCCGGCGCGTTAACGAGAAATGACCGATTGAGCAACATTGCGCGGGCGGCTGGTTAAAGCACCGATCACCGTGTCGGCACGATGCGATCCTCATTTGTATGCCTGCCATCTTTTTGCCCCAACGCCGTCCAACGAGCATCGTTGCGATCTCGGTAGTCACAGTGCTTCTGGCACTCAGTGGCGTTCAGGCTGCAGCGGCCGACACGATCACCTGCACCTCTGACCTGTGTGACGGGGGTCTGTGGCAGACGGCGCGTGGTGCAAACAACGACATTTCTTATTGGGGCATGGATGCTGGTCACAATTGCACAAACTACGTGGCGTGGCGTCTTACTCAGGATGGCGTTGGGAGGCCGCACACCACCCCTGGCGATGCCACCGACTGGGCGGGCAATGCTAAGGCCGACGGATATCTTGTAGACCATGTTCCGATCGCCGGAGCCGTTGCGCAGTGGGACGGAGGGCTCGACCCCAACAGTTCGTTGGGGCACGTTGCTTATGTCGAGAAAGTCAACCACGATGGCACGATTCTCATCTCCGAAGACTATTGGCATGGCGGCGACCAGTCGGGGCAGCTCACATTCCGTACGATTTCGTCGACCGGCGTCAGCAACTTCATTCACTATGGCGATATGTCGAAGTGGTTACGCTCCGCAACCCTGGTTGGTGGGCAGTGGGCCGTCCGAGCATCGGGTCTCAACCCGAAAACCCAAGACGTCGCCGCGGTGAATATCGCGGGAAACGTCGAGGCGTTTTACTCTGAAAACGGTCAACTCTGGCAGTCTCATCAAGATGTCGACCACTGGACCAGCGCGGCAACGGGGGCCATGTCGTGGGCCACTTCACTTTCAGTCGTGACAATGGACGGCGTACGCCCATACGTAATGTCGATCGATGACAGCGCCTTGATCATGACGGTGAAGACCGGCTCAGGTTGGCAGCGGATGTCGACAGGATTCAGGATCACCGGACAAGTCGCAGCTGTCAACCTCGGTGGCCTATGGCCTACGGTCTATCTCTCTCAGGGCGGCGCACTGTGGCATCTCTGGGGCGACGCCGACGGTTGGCACTCAGAACCGACGGGAGTAGAAGTCTGGGGGCCCATCTCAGCTGTAGTGGATGCTCAGGGCTGGCCTGAAGTGTTCAACGTGAAGAGCGGGATGTTGTTCCGATCATGGCTGGATGCAACCGGTTGGCAGACTGAAAGCACAGGAATTGCGGCCAGCGGAAATATCTCCGCGGTCAGCACGCCGACGGGAGCTCAGATCTTCCTGGCGCAGGACAAGCTGCTGTACCGGATTGTGACGAATGGGCAGAGCTGGATGAAGATTCCGACCGGACTTTCCGCCGGCGAATCAGTCTCAGCAGTCGATTTGGGCGGCATCGCGCCTGAGGTCATTCAAATCGGGTAGCTCAACCCTTGTCGGTACAAAGCTTCAATAGACCGGGAGTTCGTTGGCGGGTCCGACATAGCAGTTGTGGGGGTCCTTAACTTCGATCCATCCCGCGTTGCCAACACCGTACTGGTTCGCCAAATCGGTCATCTCGAAGCTGCAGTTAGAGAGCGTCACTCCGGACGGTGCTGTGAAGCCCCACGTGCGCTGGGACCATCCATTGTGGAAGTGATCGAGATCAATCGTGTCGCCGGGTATTCCAGCGACGAAAGCACCTTTTCCGGCCCCGACAAAGTACTTGTCCTGATTGCAGGCAAGCCCACCTGTCGTAGCGTCGCTGAGGATCATGCCGCGGGCCGACATGTACGTGCTTTTGGCTGATGGTCGAAAATAGATCTTGGCATCTGACGGCCAGTCGGGGCCAGGCTCGGTGGGGGGGATTGCCGTGGTGTTCATGCGCGTCAGGCTCCAACTGTTCGCGGTCAAAATCGCATTAGTCAGCGTGGCGCCGCAGTCATCAATCATGATCGTGTTCATGGTTTGACTTCCCGGATAGGCGTACGACAGCGGTCGGTGCACCATCGCCTCGAGCGAGAGCGACGCCCCATTGGCGGCGGTGGCTATGGCGCGTATCCAGAGCATCGAGTCAGGCTCCGGCGGATTCCGCGTAAGTGACGCACTTGGTGCAGGCTGGGGCGCTGCCAGACCGGGCGTCGCGGTTGGCGATGGTGACGTGGACATGCCGCAAGCCGCGGTGCTGAGGACCGCGGCTGTTCCAACAAGAAGCGCCACGAGCTGCTTTCTGATGATCATGATGACAAATACTGGGCTACCGAAGTGAACTGATTCTTAACGATCGGAGCCGGTACCCCGACCTTGTTCTCGTTGTCTGTCAGAATTAGGTCGACATATGTAGTCCGCTTTGGTGTAACGGCAGCACGACAGCCTTTGGAGCTGTTAGGTCTAGGTTCGAATCCTGGAAGCGGAGCAATATTCGGTTCTCGAGAAAACTCTGATTGTTAACCTTCGAGAGAGTTGCCGTTCTTGTCTTTGACGGCCGCCGTTGGGCACGCCCGCGCACACTATGACGGCGGCGATTCCCCATCGCTGTATCCCGAGCCAGAAAGGGTCAAGCTCGATGTCGGCTGGACCGCAGATCGTTTTCGTGCGATTTCTGACCAGCCACAGTCCCAAACTCGAACCCTGGGTCGCCCACACCGGTCGCGTGGTGGGAGTTGCTTCCAGGTCCAAGAATTCGCGCGACTCAACCGAAGGCATCGTCGTCTGGCAACTCGTATCTGCCAATAACCGACAACTCGCAAGAAGCATCGAAGTTCACGACACTTTCGAAGACGCGCGGGCGAGCGTGACCGAAGTGGTCGCGGCTGGCAAAGAACTCACGGTCGAAATGGTGAGTGAGTCGGGTCGAGGTGTCTACGGGTGGTACGCGAGTCTCAAGGGGAAGCCGGTAGCAACGTGTGCTCGTTGGTACGTCACGGATCGAGACCGCAGGCACTCTATTGAGTTAGCGATGCGGTCGATCTCCCTGGCTACACTCCACCCAGGTGCTCGGCTAGCGGATCCTGCGCTCATGACTGGCGATCGTGATCACGTCCTCTGACGATCCGC
>JAYSPT010000116.1:0-2861 GCA_043721995.1 Salinibacterium sp.
CCGAGCGCGGCGCGGAGGGCGTGAAAACTCTGCAGTTCGCGACCACGGCGGGCCTAACGCGGCCAGGAGGCTACAAAGCGGGCGAGCAGTACCGAGAAAGTCTCGATCTCGTCGGGGGTGAAAGCGTCGAGCGCTTCAGTTACGGCTGAGCGGCGGGTGGCGCGAGACGTCTCCCAGAGGGCGCGTCCCGCATCCGACAACTCAACAACACTGCGCCGGGCATCACGCTCATCCGCCCTGCGGGTGATCAGGCCGCGCTCGACGGCGTCGTTGACGAGTCGGCTCGCGCGCGGCTGATCGACCTGGATGGCCTCGGCAATCTCCGAGACCCCCATCCGCTCGCCCTTGGCCGCGGCAGCCGCCAAAGCGTCCAGGAGGCGGAAGCGCGCATCACCACCGAGGGCACGGTCGTGACGTCCATGGTGTTCGTGCGTCCGCTCGGGTGGCGGGCCATCTCCCCACGGCGGGCGGCGGTCGCCCCGGGGCGGCCCACCCCGCCCGAGGCCGGGCCCACCACGAGCGCCGGGTCCGCGAAACCCCCGGTGCAGCTGGTCGCGGCGCAGTGTGATCAGTGCCTGCTCGATTGCGGCGATCTCATCTTGACTTCCGTTGGTCATGTATGTAATGTTACAACTGATGTCATATGACATACATAACCAAAAGGAAAATTCACCATGAATAACCCCATACAAGACCCCTCGCTACCCTCCACACGCCCGGGCTACTGGCTTCGCGCGATTGAGTTCCGCAAGCACCAGTTGGGTCGCGAATATCGCGCAACCCTGCACGACAAGTCCCGGGAGGACATCTCGGACGAGGACTACGCCACCACTATGGCCACCCTCGAGAAGATGGCCCTTAACCTCGGGTGGGACCAGTCCCAGCGCCAAGATGCGCCGTTCGGTCGAGGCTTCGGTCCCGGCGGACGCCGTCGCTCGGGTCGTGCAGGCTTCGGCCCGGATGCGCGATTCCAAGAGCACCGCGGTCACGATCACCACAACCACTCCGCTCATGACGATGCAGAGAATGCTTTGTCGGAAACCAACACCGCCCATCCTGACGGCACAGAGGCATAATCTCTTATGGCTACTCCTCGACCGATTGGTTACTGGCTCAAGCTTGTCGACCGCATGATCGATGAGCAGTTCGCCTCGACTCTCGAGGAACACGGCGTAACTCGGCGCCAGTGGCAACTCCTGAGCGTGCTCTCCCAAGGGCCCGCCACGGTGGAGCAACTGGATGCCGCGGTGGCGCCATTCTTGTCCGTGGCCGAACTCCTTGCCGCGGAAACCGCGACAGACAGCGCCCCCGACCGTCCCGATGTGGCATCCAAGTCATCGGCCACTCACCTCACCGAACTCATCGACAGCGCCTGGGTGGACGCAACGACCACCGGCTATGAGCTGACCGACCGTGGGCGCGGCGCGTTCAGCCGGCTCTCAGAGGTCGTTGCCGCCCAGCGCACCCTCGCGACCGAGGGCATCACGCAGCAGCAGTACGACGACACACTCACCGCACTGGAGCGCATCGCGCGAAACCTCGGCTGGAACGACTGAACCAGTTCGCGCTTACTGGTGAGTCGCGGCCCACCAGATCATCAGCATGGTCACAAAGAAACCCGTGACGAAGTTGAGTAGAAGAAACCTCGACCAACCGCCGTGGGCGGACTCAGAGGTCGCATCTGTCACATTCCAGTAGACCGCACAACTGATCGCATAGGGCAGCGCGAGCACCGCGGCGAGTTGCGCCGGCCATGCCACGAAGAGCAGAAGCAGGCCGGCCAGAAGATACCCGGCCACCGAGAGCCGCACCGTTGCGCGAGCCCCAATCACCGTGGCGATGGAGGAGATGTTCGCCTCGCGGTCAGCAATCACATCCTGCACGGCCCCGAATGCATGGGAACCAATCCCCCAGAGGAAGAACGCAGCAAGCACCAGCCATAGTTGCGGCGTGAATACTGCGCCCGCGAGCACCAACCCGTAAACGGCTGGCGATACGAAATGCGTGCTCGAGGTAAACGAGTCGAGGAAGGGGCGCTCCTTGAAACGAAGTCCCGGCGCCGAGTACGCGGCCACCGCGAAGAGCGAAATCGCCAGCACGAGCCAACTCAATGGTGATCCGACGATCGCAAGGTAGATGACGAACGGAACCGTGGTGACGAGCGCTGCGATGATGGTTGGCCGATGCATCCGCCGATCGAGGACCGCGCCCTCGACACCACCCTTGCGCGGATTGCGCAGGTCTGACTCGTAGTCGAAGACGTCGTTGATGCCGTACATCGCCAGGTTGTAGGGAACCAGGAAGAAGACTGTGCCAATGATCAGCGTCGCGTCTATGTGGCGCCCGGTCAGCAGATAGGCCGCCGCGAAAGGGAACGCAGTGTTCACCCAACTCAGCGGCCGGGACGAGACAAAGAGTGCCCTAATCATCGGATGCCCTCGGCCGGGTTCGCGGGGACAGCAGCGCCCACAGGGCGGGCAGGCCTACGACTGCGGCGACGGTGTATGCGAAGTCCTCGATCGGCGCGACCCCCAGGAACACGCCCGCGATGCGGTCGGGGTTGTACGCCACAAGCCCAATCGAAATCATGATGTTGTCGAAGACCACTGTTGCCACCAGAAGAAGGGCCGCGGCGAGCGCGACTGCCGCCCAGGCCGGGGTTCGCCGCACAACGAAACCTGCGAGCACGAGAACGGCGATGACCGTGAGGAAGATCACGTCGAGCTGTGTGTAGTTCATGCTCGCCTCCCCCGCTTTCGCGGGTTCCGACGCTCAAGCAGCACACCCGCTGCCGCATACGCGTTCATCGTGAGGTAGCACAGCAGGGTGAGGAAGAAGACCTCCTCGAGCGGCACCTCGCG
>JAYSPT010000117.1:0-22311 GCA_043721995.1 Salinibacterium sp.
CATCGGTGCGGGTCGCGTCGGGCCGGTGCTCGGCTCGGCCCTCGCGGGTGCGGGGCACGCGATCGTCGGAATCTCGGCGGTGTCTGAGGTGAGCCGTGACCGCGCCGAAGCGATGCTGCCCGGGGTGCCAATTCTCGAAATCCCCGAGCTGGTGGAGCGCAGCGAACTCGTGATTCTCGCGGTGCCCGGTGACCAGCTCGCCTCGCTCGTCTCCGGGCTCGCCGCGACCGGAGCGTGGCAGCCCGGGCAACTCGTGCTTCACACCTCACCCGGACACGGTTACGGGGTGCTGAGCCCCGCTGTGGCTCTTGGCGTGATCCCGCTGGCCGTGCATCCGGCGATGGTCTTTACCGGTACGAGCCTGGACCTCGTGCGGCTGCACGAAAGCTACTTCGCCGTCAGCGCGCCGACCCCGGTGCTGCCGATCGGCCAGGCGCTTGTGGTCGAGATGGGCGGTGAGCCGGTGGTTATCGCCGAAGCCGATCGCGCTGCCTACGCGGAGGCGATCGCCACAGCGACGAGTTTCTCGGCGGAGATTGTGCGTCAGGCGGCGGAGCTGCTCAACTCGGTTGGCGTCGAGTCGCCCTCGCGGTTGCTCGGTCCGCTCATCCGCTCGGCGGTCGAAACTGCGCTGGGCAGCGTGCCGCCGGCGATCGACTTCGCGCCGTACCGCCCCTAGCCAGCCAGGGCTCGTGCGTACGCTGCCACGACCGCCGCGCCGCGCTCGCCCATCAGGATCGTGTAGTGGTTCACGTCATCCACTTCGACCACATCGAGCTTGGGCAGTACCGAATGCCAGCGCGTGATCGCAGCGGGGGAGTAGAGCCCGGGAGTCTCGTTCTGTAGCCCGCGCGGGGCGATCAACAGGGTCGTATCTGGCCGGATTCCCGCGACGGATGCGTCGACCAGGGGGGTTCCGTAGAGCTCGACCGCGTCCTGTCGCATGGCGTCGGCAGAGGTGCGCGAGCGCATCGCAGGCGGCTCACCGACGAGGTCGTAGTCGACGTAGGCATCCATTGTCGGCGGCCACTCGTCCTTCAATGCGGGATGCGCCCGCCAGAATTGCCGGTACGTCTCGCGATCCGCGAAGGTCATCTCGAGACGTGCCGCCGCGGGACCCAGTAGGTCTGCTGCGGTGTCTTTCATCGCTCCGGGCGGAAGGTCGAGGGTCAGCCCGCCATCCACCAGCAGCACGGCACGAACTTTCTCGGGAAACAGGTGGGCAGTCGCATTAACGACAAACGCGCCCATGGAGTGGCCAACGAGCACAGCCGGGCCGACCGCACCCAACACCGCGGCGACGTCAGTGGCGTGGCGTTCCATGCCCCAGGGGCCAGGTAGAGCGCTGCTCTGGCCGCGTCCGCGGAGGTCCGGCGCGACGATACGCACGTCGGGCATCGCCTCGGCGAGGGCTGCCCACGCCAGATGAGAAGCGGTGATGCCGTGCACAGCCACGAGGGTGGGGCCGTCGTCCGGTCCCCACTGGCCGACGTGAAGCTCTCCGCCGTCGACCGCAATCCGTCGGGCTCGATACGTCACCATGCCCCCCAGATCATTGTGCTCTCCAAATCACCATGCCCGCTAAATCATTGTGCGCTCCATCCACCATCCATCGCGTATGAGGCTCCGGTAACCATCGATGCGTGCGGGCCGACGAGCCAACACGCGAGGGATGCGACATCCGCCACATCCACCATCTTCTTGATTGGGTTGTGAGCCAGCAGCACCTTCTCGACCACCTCGGACTCATCGATGTTGTGTACCCTGGCCTGGTCGGCGATCTGCTTCTCGACGAGGGGCGTCAGCACGTAGCCGGGGTTGATGCAATTGCTCGTAACCCCGTGCGCAGCGCCCTCGAGCGCCGCGACCTTCGATAGCCCGGTGAGCCCGTGCTTCGCGGCTACGTAGGCGGACTTATTGGCGGATGCCCGCACCCCGTGCACAGAGGCGATGTTCACGATTCGCCCGTAGCCGCGTTCGTACATCGCGGGCAAAGCCGCGCGGATCAACAGGAATGGCGCTTCAACCATCAGCGCCATGATCAGGTGAAACTTCCCGGGATCGAAGCTCTCGATCGGACTCACGTGCTGGATTCCGGCGTTGTTCACCAGAATGTCGACCTCCAGTTTCGTGGTCGCGAGGGCGGCCGTGTCAGAGAGGTCGACCTGCCACGCCTCACCTCCGATCGAATCGGCGACTTCCGCTGCATCGTCGCCGTTGAGATCGGCGACGATGACGTGCGCCCCCCGCTCGGCGTATGCGCGCGCGATTGCCGCGCCGATGCCGCTCGCGGCACCCGTGACCAGTGCTCTGCGGCCTGCGAGTTCCGCGCTCATCGCTTTCCCCTTCCGGCGGTAGGTTTACCCTAATCCCGAACCACGTTGTCTTCTGGATCACAGTGCAGTCCGGATCACCGTGCGTTCCGGATCACAGTGCGTTCCGGATCACAGTGCAGTGGTCCACAATGCAGTGGTCAGAGCTATCCGAGATCGGAGAGATCCCATGTCCCTATTCGACGGAATCACCGCGCGCACCGTGGCAACGCCGCGCCTGAAGGTGAATGTACTCACCCGCACCGGGCAGGACGATTCTGCCCCCGCTATCGTCTTCGTGCACGGAAACGTGTCCTCGTCGTTGTTCTGGCAGCAGGTCCTGCTGGACGTGCCCGCCGAGTTCTCCGTGTGGGCGATCGACCTGCGCGGCTTCGGCGACACCGAGACGGCACCCGTGGATGCAACGCGAGGCCTGTCCGACTTCAGCGATGATGTGGCCGCGACGATCGACGCTCTTGGTCTCGGCACGGTACATCTCGTCGGCTGGAGCATGGGGGGCGGCGTCGCGATGCAGTTCGCCCTCGATCATCCCGTGCTCAGTCTCACCCTGCAGGCGCCGGTCTCGCCCTACGGCTTCGGCGGTACCCGACTCGACGGTTCGCGCACCACGAGCGACGATGCGGGCACAGGTGGCGGCGGTGCGAACCAGGACTTCGTGGCCAGCATCAAGGCGAAGGATGCGGGCGCTGACAACCCCCTCGCCTCGCGCGCCGTATACAGGAGCTCCTACGTATCGGCCGGATTCGATTCCCCTTTCGAGGACGCCTGGGTCGAGTCGATGCTGACCACGAAGATCGGTGACAACAACTACCCCGGGGATAGCGTCGCATCCGAGAATTGGCCGGGCTTCGCGGCCGGGACTCATGGCGTGCTCAACACGATGTCGCCCGGGTATTTCAACGTATCCGGGATCGTGAACCTCGCGGTAAAGCCGCCCATCCTCTGGGTGCGCGGCGACGCCGACGCGATCGTCTCCGACGCGTCCTACTTCGACATCAACTTCCTCGGCCAGGTCGGCGCGATTCCCGGCTGGCCCGGCGAGGATGCCGCCCCAGCGCAGCTGATGATCTCCCAGACCCGTGCGGTTTTGGACCAGTACGCGACGAACGGTGGCTCATACGTCGAGGCCGTCTTCGAGGGAGCTGGCCACTCGCCTCACCTTGAGCAGCCGGAGCGCTTCACCGCGATGCTTCTCGACCACGTCCGCGCTGCGGGAGCGCCGACTTCCTGACGCAACGGTGCCTGCCTGCCGCACCAGATGTCGGGCCGGTACGAACTCCAGGCGCACGACTCCGCTGGTTGCGTCCGCGATAAAGCCGAAGTCATGGTCGCTGTTGAGGATGATGGCGTCGTTCACCACGGCGTAGGCCGCGATGAGGCAGGCGAACGCTCCTGCCGCACGGATCAGTCCGTGATCCCAGAGGGCGTGCTGGATGTCCAGCGACTGAATCGCGGTTGGGTGCTTCAGCGCGGGTAACAAAGCGCCCATGTCCGCACGGAGTTCCGCATGCTCGGAGGCGGGCGGCGATCCCGCTACTCTCGCTCGCCTTCTGCCAAATGCTGTTGTCGACCAGATAGGTCGCCACTACTTCCTGTCCGGCCGGAGTGTGGGTGCATCGATCTGATTCTCGGCAAACCGACGGCCGATAATGCGCCCCACAGCGGTCGGTTGACGGCGAAGGGCGATCAGCGTGCGGAGGGCGAGATCGACCGTTTCGCGGTTGCTGGCCGAGCCGGTCAGCTCCTTGGCGATGAGCAGTTCGTCTGGATTGATATCAATGGATGTGACTGCCATCGAGACCTCTTCTCGATACAACGAAATACACAACATCCGTGAGTAGACGCGCGGATCTAGTCCGCGAGCCCGAGGAAGACCATGAGCAGGCGCTCGACTTCCACGAGTTGCTTCGCACCCAACTGTCCGGCGTGCCGGATGACATTGCCCCGACGCACGGTCGTGACCTTATCGATCATCAGATCGCTGTCACTCTCTAGTCCATTGGATCTGTCAGCCTGCACGGGGTAGCGCAACAACGGCACGTCGACGTCGGTAGGGGTGAATGGGCAGACCGTGACCGACTCGGTGCTGCCGAATCGGTCATCCTGGAGGATGACCGCGGGTCTGGGTTTGGAGGCATAAACACCCCCGGCAACCCACCAGATCTCGCCACGCTTCACTCGTCCCACTCGGCGGAAATGGCTTCCACAAACGCCTGATCATCGGAGTGCTGGCCGACCTTCCTCAAGACAGCGGACTGCCGGGCGGCCTCGGTCGCAAACGCTGCCGATCGAACATCCGGGACCCAGACCTGAATGAGGCGAAACCCTTGCTGGCGCATCCGAGCGCGATGCGCTTCCACTCTCTCCCTCACTGCCATAAATTGTTGTTACATGTAACGTCGCCTTCCGAAAAGCTCTCTCAGTCGCATTTTCGGCACCTACGCTGATTTTCATGACGGCTTTGATCTCCCGTACGACCTTCGACAGTCTCGATGCCGTCGCCTAGTCCGTGTTTTGGGGAAAGGTGCTCAATTTCGCCGAAGGTCCCAACGACCCGAATGCCCCTGGTCACAAAGAGTGCATGATCTCTTCCGATGATGGCTGCCGGCGCCTGCTGTTCATCGAGGTTCCCGATTCCAAACAGATCAAGAACCTACAAACAGATCAAGAACCGCGTGCATTTGGACCTCAAGCCTGCCGACGGAACCCAGGAACTGGAACTCGAGCGACTGTTGGGGTTGGGCGCCCGGGAAGTTGCGGACAGACGTGTGCCGGATGGCTCGGGTTGCGTGGTCCTGGCCGATCCCGAGGGCAACGCGTTCTGCATTCTGCGCAGCGACGCCGAGCGTCAGTAGCAGCCGCCTCGAGTCGCGCTTGGAGTTGAATTCCTCCCGGTCTCAATTAGCCCTGCGCAGCGCTACCGACAGCAACATCCCGAGACTCCCCGGTTGCATCCGAGACGCGAGGCGTGAGACACATATTTGGGCCGGTGGACAGCAGCCCGCCAAAGTACAGTTTGCGGAGCAGAAATCATCACTCCGACATCGGCAGGACGTGATCCCCGGACGTTAGCCGCGAGGCCTCCCAGGGTGATAGCCGCGATAGTGAGGTTACCGGCGCCGACCGGAATGTCGCCCGCATCGGCGCACGAGAGCCGTACAGCCTGAACTTCAGGCGGTACACGGGAGTTGCGCGACCCGTCCTGGGCGTCCGCTACCCTGATCCAATGCCCATCCCGGTCGTCGTAGAGACCATTTCCGCGATGCGTGCTGCCGTCGCGTCCGAACGCGGTGCGGGCCGGACCATAGCACTGACGCCCACGCTCGGAGCGCTGCACGACGGTCACCTGGCTCACCTTGAGCGCGCCGCAGAGCTTGCGGATGTTCGCGTCGTCTCGATCTTCGTCAACCCGACGCAATTCACGTCCGAGTCTGATCTTGAGCGCTATCCGCGCACACTTGAAACGGACCTCGCCATGCTGTCGACCCTGGGAGTCGCGTATGTTTTTGCACCGAGCGTTAAGGAGATGTACCCGGGCGGGTCGACCCGCACGTCAGGCACGCTCGTCAGTGCGGGCAAGCTCGGCACCCTCTACGAGGGTGCGTCCCGGCCCGGGCACTTCGACGGAGTGCTCACCGTGGTCGCCAAACTGATCGATATTGTCACACCGGATGTCGTTACCTTCGGTCGCAAGGATGCGCAGCAGCTCTTCCTCGTAAAGCGCATGATCGACGATCTCAACATGCCGGTGGCTCTCGAGCCGATCGAGACGGTGCGCGAGCCGGACGGTCTCGCATTCTCGAGTCGCAACCGATTCCTTGACGCGAAACAGCGTCGCGCTGCACGTTCACTTTCGGCGGCGCTCGAGGCCGCCGAGTCGTCCGCCGACCGTGGGCTCGACGCCGTAATTGCCGCGGCGCAGGTTGCTCTCATGGGCGAGTCGCTGGTTGAGGTGGACTACCTGAAGGTCGTGCATCCAAAAAACTTCATGCCGGTGGATGACGGATACCGCGGCCCTGCGATCGTGATCGTGGCAACAACTCTCGGGTCGACCCGGCTAATCGACAACCAGGCGATCTACCTGGGCTAGCGGCGCCAGCTACGATTAGCTGTCGTGAGCGACGAGACCCCCGAGCCGGCCGATGACAACAGTGCCGATGAGTTCGGTGTCGGCCTGAGCGAACAGATGGCAGTTCGACTGGACAAGCGGCAGAAGCTCATCGATTCCGGCGCTCAGGCCTACCCGGTCGGGGTGGCTGTGACAACGACGATTCCCGAGGTACGCGCAAAGTATCCGGACCTCGAAGTGGATACGCACACGGGCGACATGGTCGGCCTCGCGGGGCGCGTCGTGTTCTTCCGCAATACCGGCAAGCTCTGCTTCGCCACCCTGCAGTCCGGCGACGGCGGACGCATCCAGGCCATGGTGTCACTCGGCGAGGTCGGCCAGGAGTCGATCGACCGTTGGAAAGAAATGGTCGACCTTGGTGATCACGTCTTCGTGCACGGCGAGGTAATCGCGAGCCGAAGCGGCGAACTGTCGGTGTTCGTCGACGACTGGGCGATCGCGGCGAAAGCCCTTCGGCCCCTGCCCAATATGTTCTCGGAGCTCAGCGATGAGGCGCGCGTGCGCAGTCGCTTCCTCGACCTGATCGTGCGCGACCAGGCGCGCTTCACCGTGCGGGCGCGCGCTGCGGTGAACGCGTCGCTGCGCGCGACATTCACCTCGCATGGCTACCTCGAGGTGGAGACACCGATGCTGCAGGTGATGCACGGCGGAGCATCCGCTCGCCCGTTCGCCACACACAGCAATGCTTTCGATACCGAGCTCTACCTGCGCATCGCGCCCGAACTGTTCCTCAAGCGCGCCGTTGTTGGCGGTATCGAGCGGGTGTACGAGATCAATCGAAACTTCCGCAATGAGGGTGCGGACTCCACGCATTCGCCGGAGTTCGCGATGCTCGAGGCATACCAGGCGTACGGCGACTACAACCAGATGGCCGACCTGACCCAGGAGCTCGTGCAGAAATCCGCGATCGCGGTCTCCGGGTCGCTCGTTGTCACGTGGGCGGACGGCACCGAGTACGACCTTGGCGGGCAGTGGGACCGGCTGTCGATGTATGACTCGCTCAACGAAGCATCCGGACTGGGGATCACGCCCCAGACCCCCGTCGACTTTCTGTCCGAGCACGCGGCGAAGATCGGTGTCGAGGTAGCGCTGCCGACCCACGGCAAGCTCGTCGAGGAGCTGTGGGAGCACTACATCAAGCCGGACCTGGTGCGTCCCACGTTTGTTATGGACTTCCCGGTCGACACGAGTCCGCTCGTACGCGATCACCGCTCAATTTCCGGGTTGGTCGAGAAGTGGGACCTCTACGTTCGCGGCTTCGAGCTGGCAACCGGCTACTCGGAGCTCATTGACCCGGTGATCCAGCGGGAGCGTTTCGTCGAGCAGGCGTTGCTTGCCGGCAAGGGTGATCCCGAGGCGATGCGGCTCGACGAGGAGTTCCTGCGAGCACTCGAGTATGGGATGCCGCCCACCGGGGGCATGGGCATGGGAATCGATCGGTTGATCATGGCGATAACGGGGCTGGGAATTCGGGAGACCATCCTGTTCCCGCTCGTGAAGTAGATGGCACGCGAACCGAAACTGCCTGGTCCGACCGACCCGGCTAAGACCAAGTTCATCCCGTCGACAACGCGAATCATGATCTGGATCGTTGTTGGTGGCGTCGGCGTGTACCTCGTTATCATCGGCGTGATCGGGATGCTCGGCAAAGGCCAATAGTGGACCGTCGCACTTCGAGACTCGTCACCGGCATCGCCCTGGTCGGCATCATCCTGGTGATCGCGGTTGCTTTCATCATCAAGAGTTATTCTGGTTAGGTGACGGATTTCTGGTCGAACGCGATCTTCTCGATAACACCGACGATTCTGGTCGGGCTGCTGTTTTGGTTCATCATGCGTTCGATCATCCGCGCGGACCGCACCGAGCGGGCCGTTTACGCGAAGATCGAGGCTGAAGAGCGCGCGAAGCTCGGGCTCCCCAACCCGGTGGCTGCGGTGGCTACGGGCGCCACGGACGAGCCGGGCGCGAAGAAGCCGAAGGGCTAGCGCAACACCGCATCCAACTCGGCGAGGAGCCGATCGGCGTCGGCGAGGCTGAACGGCAACGGCGGCCGGATCTTGAGCGTGTCATTGCCTGTCCCCGAGGCAGCCAGCAGCACCCGTCGCTGCCGCATTGAGTTGACCGCAGCCAAAGCAGAGGCCTCCGACGGGAGTTGCGCACCGATGAACAACCCGACGCCGCGCACCGAGACGAACGGCAGGGAAGCCAGCCCATTGAGCAGGCGCTCGCCGACGACCCGAGCATTTTCCATCAACCCCTCATCGCGCAGCACGTCGAGCGTCGCCTGCGCCGCGGCGATCGACACCGAGCTGCCGCCGAAGGTGTTGAAGTAGCGCGAGTGCCGATTGAACTCGTCCACCAGTTCGCGGCGTGCGATCATCGCCGCGATGGGCTGCCCGTTTCCCATGGGCTTGCCGATGGTCACGATGTCGGGTTCGAGGCGGTAGCGCGCGAATCCCCACATGCTCGTGCCGAGGCGCCCGAAACCGGGCTGAACTTCGTCGGCGATGAGCAGGCCGCCGGCCGCGCGCATGAGGTCGGCCGCGCGCTCCAGCCCCGCAACATCCGGGAACACGCCGTCAGAGGCGAAGATCGTGTCGATGATCAAGGCAGCGGGCCGGATACCCAGCGCAGCCATCTCGGCCAGTGCACCCTCGACAGCCGACGCAAAGTCCACCTCCGTGCCGGGCGCATCGACGACGCGCGTCCATGGAGGCAGCGACTCCACCCCGCCGAGTGACGGGGATATTGCGGCGGCCTCAGTAGTGACCCCGTGGTACGCGTTACGCGACACGATCACTCCGGTGCCGCCCGTCGCCAGCTTCGCAACCTTGAGCGCCAGATCGTTGGCTTCCGATCCCGTGCAGGTGAACATGACGTTTGCCAATTCCGCGGGAAGAGTCGACAGGAGGTCTTCGGCGTAGGCGACGATCGGCTCTGACAGGTAGCGCGTGTGCGTGTTCAGCTTCGCTGCCTGCTTCGTTATCGCCGCGACAACCCGTGGATGCGAGTGCCCGACTGAGGGCACGTTGTTGTACGCGTCGAGGTACTCGACACCGTTCACGTCGTAGACCTTCGTGCCTTCCCCGCGCACGAGCTGCACCGGGTCCTGGTAGAAGAGGCGGTAGGCGGATCCCATCGCACGCGCCCGTCGCTCCACGAGGTCGCCCATCGCGGGCGGTAGGTCGCCAACGGTTCGCGGGTCGAAGTATGTGCTGGGTCCGGCCATTGCGTTAATTCTCCGCCAGAAGTCTCTCAAGTAGCGCCCGGTTCGGCGCAGAATCATTCTCCGGGTCACGCGCGGTGTGGATCAGGATGCGCTGCACTAGCCGCGCAGCCACCAAGTCCGGCAACAACTCCCGTTCCTCCGGCTGCAGCGGCACGACGCTCGCGTACCCGTCGATGAATGGTTGCACCGCCGACCAGATCGGCCCGTGAGCTGGCAGCAGGTAGGCGAGTGACACCCCCAGGTCGCATACCCGCGCGGTGTGCACGGTGTCACCGAAGTCCAGGATCCCGACGACGAATGACGGCGCAGCCTCTTCCACCAACACATTGCCAGTGTGAAAGTCGTTGTGGATGACCTGCCGCGGCAACCCGGCCAGCCGAGGCTCGACATCCCGAGCGAACCGCGCAACCACAACGCGGGTCAGCGGATCGCGCGCGAGAGGCGCGAGCAGGTCGAGGTGCGCCAGGTCCCACACGATCACGCGGTCGGCCGCCGGATGCTCGAAATGAGCGAGTGCCACGCTGAGCGCGCCGAGCATCGCGCCGCAGGAAAAGAGTTGTGGCGCCGTGGGAGTAACCGACCGCAGCAGTGACCCGTCAAGCCACGAGTACAGCCGCGCTGACCGCCCGTTCCACCGACTGGTCAGCGCACCCGAAACGGCCGGCACCACGGTTGGCACCGGCAGCCCGGCACGAGAAGCGTGCATCACCGCCGCGACCTGCAGGTCGATCACCGCGCGGTCATCCGCCGGGTGGGCGACTTTAAGCACGAACTCGCGCTCGGCCGTGGTGACGCGGTAGCTGTCGTCCCGCTCGGTGTCCAGCAGGGTGAGCGAGACGGCTGCGACTCCGTATTCGGACGCGAGTAACGCGGAGGCCTCGGCCACGGCCATCCGATCGAAGGGCGCGACAAAATCCCGAAGTACTGCCGCCATGACGGTGGAGGTCAGAAGCCGCTGGGCGTGAGAGTCTCGAGTACCCACAGGACGATCGCGCCGCCCAGTGTCAGGACGACCAGCGCGCCGACAGTGAGCCAGGCCAGCCATTTCTGGTCGCGGAGTTTACCGAGGAAGCCGACTGGGCTGGAATCTTCGTTCGCCATGCACGTGAGCTTATCGACTGGTCGGCCCATCACGCCGCGGCTGGGTCCTGCTTCTGAGGTACTGGCTCCGTGTCCGATCACGGTGTCGACCAAGATGGTGACTTTGCGACGACGGCGCGACGTGACGGACACGGGAATCCTCTACAAGACCAGAAAAAAACAGACTTAGCTTTCCTGAGTGCAGACGCTGCGTTCGCTGAGCCTGTCCCTGCGCGGCAACTGAAAACGCCGTCACGCCGAGGGCGAACAGCCGACCATTCTCGGCCTCCGCTGGTTACGCTCAATGTATTGGTATCGAGTCCCACCCGGTACTTAGGGAGTGGAAATGTTCGAACGTTTTACCGACAGAGCTCGCCGTGTCGTTGTCTTGGCCCAGGAAGAGGCCAAGATGCTCAACCACAACTACATCGGTACTGAGCACATCCTGCTCGGCCTGATTCACGAGGGCGAAGGTGTTGCAGCCAAAGCCCTCGAGTCTCTCAACATCTCGCTCGACTCGGTGCGCGAACAGGTTCAGGACATCATCGGACAGGGCCAGCAGCAGCCGACCGGGCACATTCCGTTTACCCCACGCGCCAAGAAAGTGCTCGAGCTGTCACTGCGCGAGGCGCTGCAGCTCGGCCACAATTACATCGGTACCGAGCACATCCTGCTCGGCCTCATCCGCGAAGGCGAGGGTGTCGCCGCTCAAGTGCTCGTCAAGCTCGGCGCCGACCTGAACAAGGTACGTCAGCAAGTCATCCAGTTGCTTTCCGGCTATCAGGGCAAGGAAGCAGTCGCCGTCGGCGGCAACGATGCGGCACCCGACAAGGGTTCGCAGATTCTTGACCAGTTCGGTCGCAACCTCACCCAGGCTGCCCGCGACGGCAAGCTCGACCCCGTGATCGGGCGCGAGAAGGAGATGGAGCGGGTCATGCAGATCCTCTCCCGCCGCTCGAAGAACAACCCAGTGCTGATCGGTGAGCCGGGCGTCGGAAAGACCGCAGTTGTCGAGGGCCTCGCCCTGGCGATCGTGCGGGGTGACGTTCCAGAGACCCTGAAGGACAAGCAGCTGTACACGCTCGACCTCGGATCGCTCATCGCTGGCAGCCGTTACCGCGGTGACTTCGAGGAGCGCCTCAAGAAGGTCACGAAGGAGATCCGCTCCCGCGGCGACATCATCACCTTCATCGATGAGATCCACACGCTCGTCGGCGCGGGGGCTGCGGAAGGCGCGATCGACGCCGCATCCATTCTCAAGCCGCTGCTTGCCCGCGGTGAGTTGCAGACGATCGGTGCGACCACGATCGATGAGTACCGTAAGCACTTCGAGAAAGATGCCGCCCTCGAGCGCCGCTTCCAGCCGGTGCAGGTGCACGAGCCGTCTTTGCCGCACACCATCAACATCCTCAAGGGGCTGCGCGACAAGTACGAGTCCTTCCACCGGGTGTCGATCACGGATGGTGCGATCGTGGCCGCAGCGAACCTGGCAGACCGTTATGTTGCCGACCGCTTCCTGCCCGACAAGGCGATCGACCTGATCGACGAGGCTGGCGCACGCCTGCGTCTCTCGATCCTGTCTGCCCCGCCGGAGCTGCGCGAGTTCGACGAGAAGATCGCGACCGTGCGCGGCCAGAAGGAAGGGGCGATCGAAGATCAGGACTTCGAGAAGGCAGCATCGCTTCGAGACGAGGAGAAGAAGCTGCTCGGTGAGCGCCTGCGCCTGGAGAAGCAGTGGAAGTCGGGCGACGTTTCGACTACCGCTGTGGTGGATGAGGGCCTGATCGCCGAGGTTCTCGCCGCTGCTACGGGTATCCCGGTCTTCAAGCTCACCGAGGAGGAGTCGAGTCGGCTCATTTTCATGGAGAAGGCGCTCCACATGCGCGTCATCGGCCAGGAAGAAGCCATCTCTGTCCTCGCCAAGACCATCCGTCGTACCCGTGCAGGCCTGAAGGACCCGAAGCGACCCAGTGGTTCGTTCATCTTCGCCGGCCCCACCGGTGTCGGTAAGACGGAACTCGCCAAGGCTCTTGCCGAGTTCCTCTTCGACGACGAGAACGCACTCATCGCACTCGACATGTCTGAGTACGGCGAGAAGCACACGGTTTCACGTCTGTTCGGTGCCCCTCCCGGGTTTGTCGGATTCGAAGAGGGCGGCCAGCTCACCGAGAAGGTGCGCCGCAAGCCGTTCTCCGTCGTGCTCTTCGATGAGATCGAGAAGGCCCACCCCGACATCTTCAACTCGCTCCTCCAGATTCTTGAAGAGGGACGACTGACGGATGGCCAGGGTCGCGTAGTGGACTTCAAGAACACCGTGATCATCATGACGACCAACCTCGGTACCAAGGACATCACCGGTGGCCCGGTCGGCTTCCAGATTGAGGGCGACACCCAGACGAGCTACGACCGCATGCGCGGCAAGGTCGTCGAGGAGCTCAAGAAGCACTTCAAGCCCGAGTTCCTGAACCGTGTCGACGAGACCATCGTGTTCCCGCAGCTCACGCAGCCTGAACTGCTGCAGATCGTTGATCTCTTCATCAAGCGCCTGGGCGAGCGGATGATGGATCGCGACCTGACCGTGGAGCTCACCCTCCCCGCGAAGGAGCAGCTCATCAAGGTTGGGTTCGATCCCGCACTCGGTGCCCGACCGCTGCGCCGGGCCGTGCAGCACGAAGTCGAAGACCGCCTGAGCGAGAAGATCTTGCACGGCGAGCTGAGCGCGGGCGACCACGTGCACGTGGACTACGTGGATGGCGAGTTCATCCTGACCACGTCGCGCCAGGCCGGACTGCCGGAACTCCCCGAGAAGGAGCCGGTCGAGGTCGAGGCATAAGCACGCTGTAACACAAGGGGTCCGGAGCAATCCGGACCCCTTGTTCGTTAATTCCCGCATTGCGGCGCAGCATGCCAGACCGTAGCTCGCGCTAGCGTAGCTACGTGCACTTCTCTGTTCGCAACGCTCGCACGAGCGACGTTCCCGCCATGCAGCAACTCGTCGAACCGCTCGTGCAGGAGCGCATCCTTTTGGGTAAAGATCTCGTGGTCTTCTACGAAGCTGTGCAGGAGTTCAGGGTCGCTGAGGCCGACGACGGTGAGTTGATCGGATGTGGCGCCCTGCACGTGATGTGGCAAGATCTCGGCGAAGTGCGGACTCTTGCCGTGCCCGATCACTCGCGCAACCGCGGCGTCGGTCACGCGCTACTCGAACATATCGAGGCCAACGCGATCGGACTGGGGCTCAGCAGGCTGTTCTGCCTAACGTTCGAGACGGCATTCTTCGGCCACCACGGCTTCGAGCCAATCGGGGAAGACATCGTGGCGCCGGAGGTCTTCGCGCAACTCGCGCTCTCACCAGACGAGGGTGTCGCCGAGTTCCTCGATCTCTCCCGCGTGAAGCCCAACACGTTGGGCAACACCCGCATGCTGAAACATCTTCGGGCGTAGGGCGCTCGCCCCGTGAAACTCGATCGCATCTCGCTCGGCATCCCCGGCACCACGTCGCATGATGCGATCAGGATGCTGGCGCCCAGAGTCGAGTCCGCAGGCTTCCACGCGCTGTGGCTCAACGACACCGCAGCCGTCAGTGGCGGGGACGGTGACTCCCTCGCGGGCCTCGCTGCTGCAGCCGAGGTCACGACGACCCTCGTGTTAGCAACGGGTGTGATCGCCCTCGACCGCCGAACGCCCACCGAGATCGCTGCGGCTGCCGATCACCTGCCGCAGCGTCGATTGGTGCTCGGCATCGGGTCGGGCAGTTCGCCGAAAAGCGTGACCCGGGTCAGTGACGGGATCACTCGGTTGCGTGAACTCACGACCGTGCCGATCTACCTCGGAGCCCTCGGACCGAAGATGCGCCACCTCGCCGCCACTCAAGCAGACGGTCTACTCTTCAACTGGCTCAAACCCGAGGCAGCCGGCGAGGCGATGCGCGACCTCCAGCGCGACGCATCAGGTCGCACAGTGCGCGGTGTGCTCTACGCCCGAACCGCGCTCACGCCCGACGGAATGCCAGAACTGGTCGCCGAGGCGCGCCGCTACGCTACCTACCCTGCGTACGCCGCGAACTTCGCACGGACGGGCACCGACCCGCTCGAAACGACGATCGACGGAAGCTCACCCGGCGCACTCTCGGGTCGGGCTGCCGAGTACCTCGCCCATGTCGATGAACTCGTGCTCCGGGCGATCACCGGGGCGACATCCGTGGATTCATATCTGGATTTCATCGATCGGGTTACCGAAGCCTGAGTGCTGGGCGTGCCCTAACCGCTCCGTCGGAACTCGCGCTTACCCTTGCATCATGTCGAGCATCCGCAATCCGGTCGGCCCGCAACCACGCCGCGTTTACTGGCGTCGCCGACTCCTCGTGCTGCTCGGCGGGATTGCCGTCATCGTCATCATCGTATTGATCGTCGGGCGACCGGGTGGCACCCCTGCTCCCACGCCTCCGCCCACCTCGAGTAAAAGCCCCACCACATCGCCGTCGGGTGCGTCGACGAACGCAGCGGGCTCGACGGCGTGCGACCCGGCGAAGGTCACAGTCACAGCAATGACCGACTCGAACTCCTACGCCGCTGGGGTGAACCCCGTTCTGTCATTTGCGCTGAAGAGCAGCGAGACGACGGCGTGCACGTTCCTCGCAGGCTCGGACGTTCAGCAGTTCAAAGTCACCAGCGGTAGTGAGTTGATCTGGAATTCCAAGGACTGCCAGACCGCACCGGTCGCGGCGACGGTAACGCTGCAGCCGTTCATCCCCATGCAGGGTGCGTCGCTCCCGTGGGACCGCACGAGGTCAGCGACCGACACCTGCAACACTGCACGGACCCCCGTGACCGCGGGCGGAGCGAGCTATCACCTGCAGGTGATTGTGAGTGGCGTGACGTCGACTTCGCCGCAATTCCTGCTCGAGTAGCAACCTGCGCCGTGACTGGCGAGCAAGCGTAGGCTTAACACTCGTGAGTGAAGACGATTCGACCGGCTCCCTCACACCCCGCCAGAAGCGTGCGCTCACCCGCGTCACGAGCGACCGCACAAAGATCTTTGTGCTGGCTTTGACCGGTCTCATCGCCGCGTTCATGCAGACCCTCGTCACACCGATCATCCCGAACCTGCCTGAGTATTTGGGGACCAGCAGTGCCGACGCCTCATGGGTGCTGATCTCGACCCTGCTGGCGGCCTGCGTTTCGATTCCGATCAGCGGGCGTCTGGGCGACATGTACGGCAAGCGCCGAATCGTGCTCGTGTTGATCGTGATCATGTTGGTGGGGTCGGTGGTCAGCGCACTCTCGAACACACTCGTTCCCATGATCGTCGGGCGCTCGCTGCAGGGTATCGGACTCGGCGTAATCGCGCTGGGCATCAGTATTCTTCGGGATGTTGTGCACCCGAAGAACCTCGGTGGCGCCATTGCACTGGTGAGCGCAACTCTCGGCATTGGCGGTGCGGTTGGACTGCCCATCGCGGCGGTCATCGCGCAATCGGGAGAGTGGCACTGGCTCTTCTGGCTCGCCAGTGCCCTGGCGGCCGTCGCCTTCGGCGCGGTTTTTCTGTTCATTCCGGTTTCTACGCTCCGCACCGGCGGTCGCTTCGATTTCATCGGCGCGGTCGGGCTCGCGATCGGTCTCGTGTGCATCCTGCTGGCAATCTCAAAGGGCTCCGAGTGGGGATGGGGGAGTGCCGTAACGCTGGGACTTCTCATTGGAGGTGTCGTGGTGCTGCTCGGGTGGGGGCTGATCGAACTGCGTATGCCGAGTCCGCTGATCGACCTGCGCGTGGCATCGCGTCGGCCCGTTCTGCTCACCAACCTGAGCTCGATCGCCGTCGGCTTCGCGTTCTTCGTGGTGACGGCAGCGCTGCCCATCGTGCTCGAGTTACCGGTCTCAACCGGGGTGGGCTTGGGTCTCGCACTGATCCCCGCGAGTTTCTGCCTCGCCCCGCTCGGGCTCGTAATGTTCCTGACGTCCCCGCTCTCCGCTCTACTCACGGCAGCACGTGGACCGCGCTCCAGCCTGTTGCTTGGCCTGATCGTGATCACGGTGGGATTCCTGATCGCGATCGCGCTGCTCGACCAGGTCTGGCACCTCATCCTGATTTCGACGATTACCGGGCTCGGCGCGGGGTTTGCTTATGCTGCGATGCCGACGATCATCATGCGGGCGGTTCCGCCGACCGAGACGGCGGCCGCCAACGGGCTGAACTCGGTGATGCGCACGCTCGGCTCAACGATGGCGGCGACTATCGTCGCTGTCATCCTGTCGGTCAACAGCACCCTCGTGGGAGGTATCAGTGCGCCAACACGGCAGGCTTTCGTTGTCGTGTTTGTGATGGCAGCGGGAGTGATGCTCGCCGGAGTGGTGCTCGCGCTCTTCATTCCGCGACGCACGCCGAACTACGACACGTCGAGCATCCCGATCCAGTCGCAGGGCTGAGAGGGCGAACACCAAGCAGACAAGACCGGGCGGGTACGCTCCGGGCAGACAAGCTGCGAGAATAGATGCGATGTCCAGCCACGTGCTTGCGATCCTGAATCAGCCCTCTGCGGATGCCCCGCCCGAGCAGCCGGACGCCGCGCCCTTCCGGTTCGTCGACCCCGATCAACCTCACCTCACCATGACCGACCTTGGGGCAACCCGCGGTGACGGCATCTTCGAGACCATCAGTGTCGGTGACGGAGTTCCGCAGGCGTTCGAGCATCATCTGGCCAGGTTTACTCGGTCCGCGGCGTCGCTCGAGCTGCCGATGCCGGACCATGACGCGTGGCACGCCGCGGTGCTTGCTGTGGTCGCCGAGCTGGATCCCGCACCTGAAAGCTGGGTGAAGCTGGTGCTCACACGTGGCATCGAGGGGAGCAATCGGGCTACGGGTTGGGCGTATGGATCCCACTCGGGTGACTTCACACACCAGCGCACCGAAGGCATCCGTGTGGTCATGCTCGATCGTGGATACCGACACGACATCGAACGGACCTCCCCGTGGCTCCTGGCCGGCGCAAAGACTCTGAGCTATGCGATCAACCGGGCTGCAGTGCGTGAGGCCGCACGACGGGGCGCCGACGACGTGATCTTCGTGTCAAGCGATGGCATCGTGCTGGAGGGGCCGACTTCGACCGTCGTGTTCCGCCGCGGCGACATGCTCCTCTCCCCGGGAACCGGTCTCGGGATCCTGGACGGGACAACGCAGGCGAATGTCTTCCGGTACGCGCAATCGCTTGGGATGAAGTCCGCGTTTGAGCTCGCGACCCCCGACATGCTCCGAGCCGCGGATGCCGTATGGCTCGTCTCGAGCGTCAGGCTTGCCGCCCCCGTGTGCGAACTGGATGGCGCACGCACGCCGGTCGATGCGTCGCTCACCGCAGGCATGAACCGGTATCTGCGCGCGTTGCGGCACTAGGGCGGCGAGCGACCGAGCGGCCGCAATAACTCGATCGCTCCCACGCAACCGAAAGCACTCCCGTTAAAGCGAAAGGCCCCCGATTCCCTTGCGGGCCTCGAGGGTCTTTCTATTTACCTCCGAGGTTGCCCTCATCGGTGGTGCCTCCGGCGCCTTCCAGTGTGACCTGGCCTGCCCCATCAGCGATGCCTTCAGACCCCTCCGGTATGACCCGACGGAGACTTCCAGCGGTGCCTTCAATCCCCTCCGGTTTGACCCGACGGTTCTCTCCAGCATTTGCCTTCGAGGTTGCCCTCGTCGGCCGCCTTCGGGTTTGACCCCTCCGGCGAGTGCCTCAGGCTTTCACCTGCGGCGTGCCCTCAAACCCACCCGGTTTTATCCGGCCAGACCTTCGAGCCTTTACCTTCGGGGTTTCCCCCTCCAGTAGTGAAGAATCTACTCCGAAGACAAATACAAGCAACCCGTAAAGTATCGCTAGATAGTTGAAGGTTCATCGGCGTGTTCCCCGCAATTTCGGCGTTTGGGCCGGTATTATTCCGCCCTCGTGAACTTTCATAAATGATATTACGTAAACTTTCCTTCGCGAATCCCGCTAAAACGCTGGGCCGCCACCGGCGACCCCCCGGATTGGGCGTGTTTCTGGTATCAACCAGACTTTCTATCCTGTAACTTCCACCATTACGCTGAGTCTGTGGACGAGAACAAGTTCGGTGTACCCGCGGGGTGGTATCCGGATCCCCTGGGGCTTCCCCAGTTGCGCTGGTGGGACGCTATGGCGTGGACGGAGCACACCTCCGAGGCGCGCGCCCCCATTATCATTCAGCCTGCCGCGCGCGTTGGCTTCGCGGACGACGAGCTGCCGACACGCGAAGAATACGAAGAGCGTCTCTCGGAGCGCGCCAGCTTTGACGGCGTTGATGGCCAGCGCAACTACGACAACGACCTCCCGTCTCGTCGCGAGCAGCGCGAGCGCGAACGTCGTGACAAGGGTGGATACTACGAGCCCGAATACCTCACGGAGACGGCCGGCGAGCAGGAGGAGTTGAGCGCCCAGCCGTTGCTCGCGATGACCCTCCGCGAACTCGAGCCTCCGCTCACCGACACCGTCGATGACTTCACGCCCGGCCCCAAGCGCGCGGCGGCCCACACTAACGCCTCTCCGAACATCCCAGCCCTCAGTGACTTTGCTCAGGAGGAGATGCCGCAACGCGCGCCCAAGCGGATGAAGACCTACACCGGTGCGATTTGGATCATCGCGCTCATGCCTGTGTTCACGCTGATTGCGTTGCTCCTGCTGATTCTGGTGCTCGGACAGGGCAATAACTTTCCTCTCGTGTTAACTGCGCTGCTCGCGCCGTACTTCCTGGTGATCGGCTTTGCGGCGTATGACCGGCTCTTGCTCATGACCTGGGGCCATAAGAAGCCGGCGAGCGCGCTCTGGGCGCTGCTGACCGAGCCTGTCTACGTGATCGTGCGCGCGGTGCGCACGTGGCGTGAGACCGGCAAGGGCTTCCTTCCCATCGCAGTCTGGTCGGGCACGATCGGCGCGCTTCTGGTCGGCATCGTCATCTTCCCCGGCATTGCGATTGCCGCGCTCCCTGGCGCCTTCGCGGACCAGGCCGCCATCTCCGTGGAATCGGACGCCTTGGCCCTTCAAGCCAAGATTTCAGTCGTGTGTCCCGCTCCGCCGGTGGTCATTGGCGATAGTTTCACGTGCATTCGCACGAGCCCTGGCGGAAAGACGGACTCGGTTGCAGTCAGCCTTCAGCGGCTCAACGGTTGGATCTCTTGGCGAGTCGATGACTGGGGCCTCTCGGTCATGGCCCGCGGGAAATAGTTTCGACTCTGGTCTACCCGCTCGAGGAAATCTAGAACTCGGGAATATCAACGCGTTCCTGCGTTGAACCAGCAAAGGCGAGCCGCACGGCTTCGCGTAGGTGGCACGCTTCGGAGTCAATCACGGTTGTGAAGCCCAGCCGCCTTGCTTCGGCCACGCGCTGCTTCGAGTTCGAGGCTGGCCTGATCTCGCCCGCGAGGCTGATCTCACCAATGACTGCGAGCGTTACCGGGAACGCCTTGTCTTTGAAAGCACTGGCGATGGCGAGGGCAATCGCCAGGTCTGCTCCCGGTTCTGTCACGCGGATGCCCCCCACGGTTGAGACGTACACGTCATATCCGGAGAGTTCCAGACCCGCCCTTCGCTCGAGCACCGCCAGCAGCATGGCAACCCGCGAGGAGTCCACTCCGTTGACGACCCGTCGTGGCTGCGGAGCCTGGGTTTTGACGATCAGTGCCTGCACCTCGACCGGCAGCGCGCGGCGGCCTTCCACCGTGATCGTCACGCAGGTGCCGCTCACCGGTGTTCGAGCGCGCGAGAGGAACAGGCCGCTTGGGTCGGCCACCTCCGAGATGCCATCCCCGGTCATCTCGAAGCAGCCGACCTCGTCGGTGGGGCCGAATCGGTTCTTGTGGGAGCGAACGAACCGCAGGGCCGTCTGGCGGTCACCCTCGAACTGAAGCACGACATCCACGAGATGTTCGAGCAGTCGAGGGCCGGCAATCGAGCCGTCTTTCGTGACGTGCCCGACAAGGAGCACCGGCAGATTGCGATCTTTGCTGACACGAATGAGAGTGGACGCCACTTCACGTACCTGCGATGGACCGCCGGCCAGGCCATCCGTCAGCCCTGATGAGACGGTCTGCACCGAGTCGACGATAACGAGTTGGGGCAGGACCTGGTCGATCTGGCCGAGGATCGTCGCGAGATCGGTCTCCGCCGCGAGAAAGAGCGAAGGCTGCAGAGCACCGGTGCGTTCGGCGCGCAGGCGTACCTGACTCACCGACTCCTCGGCGCTGACATACAAGACCCGCTGGCCGGATGCGGCGGCTCTCGACGCCACTTCGAGCAAGAGTGTGGACTTGCCGACTCCCGGTTCTCCGCTCAGCAGTATCGCGGCACCCGGCACGATCCCGCCGCCGAGTACGCGGTCGAATTCGGCGATCCCGCTTGGCCAGAACGCAACGGACTCCGCACCGATGTCTGTGATTGATCGGGCCGCCCGACTTTCGTGGATCGTGATCGGTGTGATGCGAGCAATGATGCCGGTGGGCTGGGAGCCGTCGATGACGGTGCCCCACTCCTGGCATTCGCCGCAGCGGCCCACCCATTTGATACTCGTCCAGCCGCATTCGATGCAGCGGAAGTTGGTGGTCGCTCGAGCCATGACGAGAGTCTAAACGGGGCCGCGGACACTGACCTCAGCGACGTGCCAACGTGTGGAGACGCACATCCACCGCGGGCACGAAGGTGTCGGCCCACATCTCGTAGCCGCGGTCGTTTGGGTGGAAGAGGTCGCCCGAGAACTGCCGCAACACGCCCCAGACGCCCCACTTGTCAGTGTTGGCGTGCAGCGGCACCACCGTTAATCCTCTCTCGCGGGCCGCCTCTCGCAGCAGCCGGTTAGCGACGCGCACCAGCTTCTGTCGCGGCAAGAAGTAGAAGCTCGGCAGGTCGGCCACGATCGCATGGTCGGGCAACGCATCGAACAATTCTCGGATATCCGCATCGAATCGCGCGGCATCGAAGTTGGCCATGTCGTTAGCTCCGATGCTTACCGTCAGGATGTCGGTCTGAAGCCCTGCGAACTCGGGCAGCTGGTTGTCGATTGCGATGCGCACGGTGGCACCGGATGTCGCGAGGTTCGTGACTTTGGGCATCCGCCCGGTCACCTGGTCGATATGCCTCGCAACGTTGCCGACGTACCCATGCGCCGGCCGACTCGCGCCGATGCCTTGCGCGGTGGAGTCGCCGATCGCCACGTAGTGGAGCTCGCCGTCGTCGCCCCGACGCTCGCGCCAAAACTTCGAGTGCACAGGGATAGCATCAGCGAGGCGGATGTTCCATGCCTTTTGTCGCAGTGTGATCCACCGCCACCACAGCGCGGCACTCATCGCAGCCACGAGCAGCCCGCCCACGATCGCCGCACGTCTCACATCTCGACGATACCGATCGGATGGCGGGTGTGCCCGCGCCCTGTACTAAACTCTCCCCCGGAACCGTGTCCGAGCGGCCGAAGGTGCAACTCTCGAAAAGTTGTGTGGGTGTTGAGCCCACCGTGGGTTCAAATCCCACCGGTTCCGCCAAGCGAATGCCC
>JAYSPT010000118.1:0-11629 GCA_043721995.1 Salinibacterium sp.
GGGATGGCCGATCGCCGAGGCGGTCGTCGCACCCTGGCCGGATTCGTTGGCCAGGCGCAGCACGGCCCCCGGGCATACCAACTGCTGTGCGGTGGGTACTGGCGTCACGAGTACGGAAGCCGGAATTGCGGTATGCGAGGGCAGGGGCAGGAACGCGGCCGCAGCAAGGGTTGCTACCGCGACACCGATACCGATCGCGCCGGTGACGGCACGCGCGCTGGCAATCGCGACACCCTTCGCCGTGACCGGCTTCCTGGGCTCGGGGGCGTCGTCATCCCCGTCTTCGGGGAAAATCGGCTGCGACTCAGGTAGGGATTGCAGCTGGTCGGGAGGGGTGCCCGGCTGCTCGACAATTGGATTCTCGGGGCTCGATTGTTCCGGGAATGTGCTGGGATCGCTCACGACTCCACCCCCGCGTCATCGCTGTCGGTGGCGACCGCAGCGCGCACCCGTCGCCGCCGGCGCGATGGGATGGCCAGTAGCAGCACTACGAGGAACACGAGGCCCTGTCCCACAAGGATCGCGATTCCCGTCATGGTCGCGGTAGCTGACGGACCGGTGGGGGCTTCCCCAGCCGCGAGGTTCTCGTAGTGCCAGAGGTATCCACTCGCTGTGTCGCCTACGGGTGAAAGCACGCGGTTGCCGTTCAGCGCATCCGCTAGCCGGTCGTGAGTGGTCGCCGCAGCTGGATTCGCAGTGTGCGGCACGAGCACGAATCCAAGCTGCAGGGCATTTAACTCTCGCGCAACATCAAACCCGCTCCGCGATGCCAGGTTGCCGGCGAGGGTCGCGAGACGCAGATCGCCCGCGCTCATGGAGACGTCTGTCGCATCCAGTGTTGACTGCTCATCGAGGGTCGTTCCGAGGCCGCGCTGCACGCCGACCGACATGGCACCGTTTGGTTGGGCATCGAGTTGTAAGGTCCCGAGCATGGGGCGCGAGACCGCCTCCGCCGAAACGAACGCGGGCAGCAGTCGCGGTTTGCTCGCGCTCACCGCAATTGCACCGGTTGCCGACGCCGCGAACAGCGGGACCGCCAGCAGCAACACTGCAACTGACGCGATGATCGCGGGTGCACCGGCGCGTCGGCCGAACACTTCGATGGCGACGGATGCTGCGCCCACAAGTCCAAGCCAGTAGAGGCTGAGGGCGGCTCCCGGCCACACCGGCGTGGTCGCCGAACCGATAACGGTCACCTGGATGTGGCTGCCCGCGACCGCCGTGCCGAACCCGAGCAGTGCAAGAAGTAGTGCAGGGATGGCGCGGTGGGAGCTCGGCAAGAAGAGGGCGAGGAGGGCGAGAAGGGCGAGTGGCGCGATCAGGATCGCGACGATCACGGGGGCGAGCGCGGGGGAAAGCCCGAGTGCCACGACGAAAGCGTCCCATCCCGCAAGGCCGCTGTCGGTCGAACCGATCGAGAACTGCCAACTCGACCCGGGCACCGAGACGACAGGCACGCCGGGTTCGGCAACCAGGGCGAGCCAGTTGCCGCGGGAGAGCTGCTGCACGACGAGCGGAGCGAACAGGGCGGCCGCCGGAATTGGAATGCCAATGAGGCGATGGATACTCTTCGGGCGCACGAGCATCCACAGCAGCCAGGCCACCAAGAGCGCCGGCGTGAGGATGGGCGCGGCAGCCGTGACCGCGGCAAACACGATCGCCGCGACAGCAGTCCCCGCCCAGCTGCGCGCGGCGTTGACTATGGCGAGGATGAGCACGGGAAGCAGCACATGCGCGATCACGGAGCCGAGGTGGCCGCCCCCGAGTGATGCGAGCAGCGGAGCGGCGGCAGCCCACGCCAAGGCGGCGAACGCGGGTGCCCAGCTCCGCTCGGAAAGTCGCGCAGCGCACCACCACGCGGTGAGAGCGGAGAGCGGGATGGCGAGTAAGTAGAAAAGAACGACGCTGAACGACGGCGACCAGAACGTGAGGCTGCCAAGCACCGCCAGAACGTAAGTGAACGGGTCCGCCGCGCCCACGAAACCGGCCCCGACGTCGCGCCAACCGTAACCAACGTGGGACCACAGCTCGCTGACGGTTGCACTGAGAGGCACAAGCCCGCCACCCGTAAGGGCCGACGCATTCACGAATCGGCCGAACGCGATCGCGCTCGCGATCGCCGCGAGGAGCACCATCCAGGCGCCGCCACCCACGAAAAAGCCCGGGCCGACGCGCTCTGGCGCTGGCCCGCTCGAGGTCGTACGGTCGTGGGCTCGCTGCTCGCGGACATCCGACCAGGGCATGCGCAGCGGTGCAACCGATGCCCACCCGAGCGCGCGGTTTTGGCGAATGCGCGTCCGCGCGCCGGGAACCCCGCCGTCGAATGCGCCGGCGACGCCCGCGGCGAGTTCGCCGCCCACGAGTCCCGGTCGCTTGGAGATGAGATGTACCACCGACCGAACAATCGCCAGCGGCACGACACTGAGCCAGTGCACCGGGATCGCGAGCGGGGGCGCGTACACGAATCGGCGATGCAGCTGCGCGGATCGGCGGATGCGGTTGAGCGATCCCGCGGAGACCGAGCGGCGTCCGAACAACTCGGGGGTGCCCGCAGAGGCAACCTTTGCGGTCGGAACTCCGACGACGCGATGCCCGGCCAGGCGCACGCGGATCGAGAAATCGAGGGCGGCATCGGCGCTCGGTAACGCTGGATCGAATCCGCCGAGGGCGCCCCAGACCTGGCGGCGCACCAGCATGCCGCCCGCGGCAACCGCGAGCAGGTCGCTCTGCACATCGAACTGGGCCTGGTCGAGTTCATCGGTGACAATCGCGATCGAACGCCCAAATCGGGTCAGGGTCTCACCGAAGCCCGCGATAACGGACCCGTCATCCCACCGCATGAGTTTTGGGCCTGCGACCGCAACGGACGGGGCGACTTCGACTGCTCCGAGTAGCGCAGCGAGTGCGCGTGGGTCTGGCGCGTTGTCGTGGCCGAGCAACCAGAGCCATTCATCGTCGCTGGCCTGCGGGGGTGAGACCTGCAGCGCGTGCGCTACTGCAGCCCCGAAAGAACGACGGCCGGGAGTGGTGAAGACGTGACCGGGTGCCGCACTGACGAGGATGTCACCGGACGTGTCGGAGGAACTCACGTCGATGAACAGCACATCGTCGGGTCGCCGGACTTGCGCCGCGATCGCGGCAAGGGTTCTCGGCAGGTACTTGGCCCCGTTTCGGGCAACGAGTACCACTGTGACTCTCGGCTGCATAACCGTTCGAGACTATGGCGAGCGCCGCGGGCAGCACGGCTGACTCGCGGCGTACTGCCCAGTCTGGACGGCAGCAATATTCGTGCGCCCGAAAACCAGCGGCAAAGCTGCGGAGATTGCGGGAGCAATCCGCGGGGCCGCTATGCGCGCTTGCGCAACTTACGGCGCTCGCGCTCGGAGAGGCCGCCCCAGATGCCGAACCGCTCGTCGTTCTCGAGTGCGTAGTCGAGGCAGCGAGAGCGTACTTCGCACGACGTGCAGATGCGCTTGGCATCACGAGTCGATCCGCCCTTCTCGGGGAAGAACGCCTCGGGATCGGTCTGCGCACAGAGCGAGTCAGACTGCCAGGCGAGCGGGTTCTCATCGGGATCGGCGACATGCTGCCGCACCCCGGGAACACCCAGCCTGATTGGATCGACGAACCAGTCGTCGGGAACACCGGCACGGTACCCGTTGTCCACCATCGCCATTGTCTCCCCTGCTTCACGGGGACCGGTGCCTCCGCGTTAGGAATAATTACACCGTTGTAGTTACCCCCGCGTCAAGTCGCAGATGATAAATGGTTCAACTACTGAGTCAGTGTTGCAGCGCCCGGCGTGTTGCCTGCCATTGCGAATCGACCATCTCCGTGAGGGTGTGATTCATCTTCCAGCCGAGATCGCGCGCCGCAAGCGCGCCCGAAGCGACAATTCGTGCCGGGTCTCCGCGGCGTCGTGGGGCGATAACCGGCGTAAACGGGATACCCGTGACCTTCGCGACCGTGGCCATGATCTGCCCGACCGAGATGCCCTCACCGCCGCCGAGGTTGTATGCGGGTTCGACGCTCTCGTCGGCATCCAGTCTTTGGGCAGCTGCCACGTGGGCGGCGGCCAGGTCGACAACGTGAAGGTAGTCCCGCACGTTTGTGCCGTCGGGGGTCTCATAGTCGTCCCCGTTGATCTGGGGTGTACGGCCTTCGAGAAGTGCCGTGAATACGAGCGGCAGGAGGTTGTGCGGACTCGAATCATAGAGGGTGATGTCTCCAGAGCCGACGACATTGAAATACCGCAGGGAGGTGTGGCGAAGGCCCTGCGCGACCGCTTGATCGTGAAGCAGCCACTCGCCAATCAGCTTCGACTCGCCATAGGGCGACTGGGGGTTCTTCGGGGTGTCCTCGGTGACGGATGCCACGTCTGGCGTTCCGTAGACCGCGGCGCTGGAAGAGAACACGATGCGATCAACCCCGCTCTCCTGCATCGCGGCGAGCAGTGTCGCAATGCCGGTCACGTTCTGGTTGTAGGTGTGCAGCGGCTCTTTAACCGAGACGCCAGCGTACTTGAAGCCGGCAACGTGGATGACCCCGGTGATGCTGTGATCGGAGATCGTCTGGAGCAACAGGGATCCGTCGAGCACCGAGCCCCGGACGAAGGGGGTACCTTCCGGAACAAACTCCTGATGCCCGGTCGACAGGTCGTCGAGAACGACCGAGCTGAGCCCCGCCTCCCGAAGCGCCCGCACCACGTGCGACCCGATGTATCCCGCTCCGCCAGTTACCAACCACGCCATGCACCCAACGCTAGCGGGTACGGGCTAGCGGCTCGTTGCGAGGAACACCGTGCCCTGCCCGGTGAAGGCGAGCTCACCCTCATCCGGAGTCACATAGAGCGACTCCCCCCGGGCGAGTGACTGCGCAGAGTTCGTGCCGGCCACGGTGAAGTGCCCTTCGGTGCACAGCAGGATGGCAGCGCGGTCGATGCGAGTGGCACCGGCGCCGGTCACGACCTCGAGTTCGAAGTCGACACCGGCAGGATGAAATGCGAGTATCGAGTCGCCCTCGCGCGTAGCCGTCTCGTACGGCACGGGAAGCGGCCGGAAGTCCAGCACCCTCAGTAACTCCGGCACGTCGACGTGCTTACCCGTGAGCCCGCCGCGCAGCACGTTGTCGGAGGCGGTCATCAACTCCACGCCGACGCCCTTGAGGTACGCGTGGATGTTGCCAGCCGGCAGGTAGATCGCCTCACCCCGGCGCAACGAGACCCGGTTGAGCATCAGCGAGATCACGATTCCCGGATCCCCCGGGTAGGCGTCCGCCAGCAGCACAACATCAGGGAACTCGCGCGCATTGGCGCGAGCGAGGGCCACCACCCGGGTTACGAGCTCGCGAACATCCGAACCGCCGGAGATCAGCCACTCGAACGCTGGGCCAATGTTGGTGTCGTCGACGGTGAACTCGAGCCAGCGATGCAGCGGTCCCGCGGCGAGTTCTGGGTCGGTCGTTGTCGCATCCAGCTCGAGCAGGCGCTGGATTGACCGATGCACGTCGCGAGCGGACCGGAATCCGCACAGCGCCTCCATCGTCTCGCTGACGGCGTAGATCATCTCGGGCTTCGGGTATGCATCGCGATAATTGCGCTCGGGCGCGTCGATTGGGATGCCTTCGGCGTTCTCCCGCGCGAACCCTTCCGCGGCCTGCTCCGCGTTCGGGTGAGCCTGAAGCGAAAGTGGCGATGCCGCGGCAAGCACTTTGAGCAGAAAGGGCAGGCGAGGCTCGCGGGTCGCGTGGGGTCCGAGCGCCACGGCAGGCGCTGCCGCGATCCACGCGGCGAGGTCTGGCGTGCCGTCAACGTGAGCTGACTCAAGGATGCGACTGGGTGAACCGGGATGCGCCCCCAGCCAGAGTTCCGCCTCGCGCGCATCGGAGCGCGCACCCCCGAGCAGTGCGGAGATCGCACCGGGCGCTCCCCATGCAAAGTCACGCGGAGTGTTGGTGATGCCTACAAACACGGTGTGCCCTCTCAGAACGGTCAATGCACCAAGTATGCACAGATCGGCCCACTACCCTGTGGAGCATGCGACTGATCGAGAACCGCACCGCACGCGGGATCTATCTGGTGTTGCTGCTGTTTACGCTCCTCGCCGGGGATGCCTGGCGGTACACGATCGGATGGGCTGGCTGGGGCGTGTTCGTCGGGCTCCTGGCCGCGGCATCCGTCACTCTGCTGATCGTGCAGCGCCACCGTTGGACGTTCAAGTCGTTACCGTTCCCACTTCTCGCTTTCATGGTGCTGACCGCCCTCTCGATCGCGTGGTCGTTCTACCCTGGCGCTTCCGCGCTCGGGGTAACCACGACCTGGCTCACTTTGGTGACCGGTGTCGCTGTTGCAGTCACCTACAGCTGGGCCGAAATTCTGCGGGCCCTCGGGGTGGCCCTGCGCTTCGTGCTCGGCCTGTCGCTGCTGTTCGAGTTAGTCGTTTCAACGATCATCCGACACCCGGTGCTGCCGCCGGTTGCGGAACCGGGCATCGATTACTCAAACCTGCCCAACCCGATTCCCCCGATGCTGTTCTGGTCGCGCAATGAGCTCTTCGCCAGCGGCAAGATCCAGGGCATCGCCGGCAACTCGACCCTGCTGTCGTTTGTCGCTTTGGTCGGAATCATCGTGTTCGGCCTCCAGCTATTCGAGAAGACCCGTCGCAAACCGGCGATCATCTTCTGGCTCGCCGTTGCCGCGTTGTGTTTTGTGCTCACGCGGTCAGCCACGAACTTCATCGGGTTCGTCGCCGTGGCGGTTGTGGCCGTCGCCGTGCTGCTCGTACGCCGTGCCACCGGCGCGACGGCACGACGATTGACCTATGGCGGCATCATCGTGGCCCTGCTCGCCGCAGTGGTGGGCGCGCTCGTCTTCTCCAAAGAGGTACTGGCATTTTTGGGGAAGTCGTCAGACCTCACTAACCGCGCGGAGATCTGGCACAGCGTCATCCAACTGGCCACTCAACGCCCGGCGTTCGGCTGGGGCTGGGTGAGCTACTGGGTGCCCTGGGTCGCACCGTTCGACCACCTCGCCGAAAATAACGGTGTGCGCCAATTGCACGCGCACAACGCCTGGCTTGACGTGTGGTTCCAACTCGGCATCATCGGTCTCGTGATTTTCGGCGCGCTCGTGCTCTCGACACTCTCGCGGTCGTGGTGGTTCGCGGTGGATCGACCACGCCTATCGCCCCGTACATTCGGCACCTTCGCGACCGAGTCCCTGCTGCCGCTGCTCGTGTTGGTCGCATTACTGGTGCAGAGCCTGGCCGAGAGTCGGCTGCTGGTGGAATTCGGCATGCTGTTCCTCGCAGTGATCGCGGTGAAGACCAAGCGGGATGAACGCGAGACGCGGGCCGGTAACCTGGAACCGCTCCGTGACGAGCGGTACGTCTAGTCTGCGAGTACGGTCGGGGCTGTTGCACGCATCTCAGACCACAGGGAGTGCAGGCGGTGGGGTGGATGCTGGCTTCGGGACCCGGAGAAAACCCGATACCAACTCAGGGCCTGCGGTATGAAGACGCCGCGCTTCCCGGCCTCCGCAAATCTCAGCCACAGGTGAAAATCTTCCCAATTGAGTAGTGTCTCGTCCCAACCGCCGCGCTCACGCAATTCATTGACGCGGTACATCGCCATGTTGTCGATGTAGTTTCCGTAGCGGAAGAGGGTGGGGTCCCAGGAGCGCGCGCTGAGAAGGTTCTGAGGCCGTGTGCCGTTGAAGACGGCGATTGCTGAATACGCGAACGCAGCATCTGGGTCCGCGACCAGAGCGGCATGAAGCCGCGAGAGAGCGGATGGGTATACCCCGTTGTCGGCATCCAGCGTGAAGACGAACTCCCCGCGAACCCGCGCCAGCAGGGCGTTCCGCGCAGCGCTCACGCCCTGGTTCGTCGCCGCCCCGACGAAAGAGAGCGGTGTATCAGGATGCTCAATCACAAAGGTCTCCACGGCGGCCGCCGAAGAAAGCATGGACCCGTCGTCGTGTATGAGAATCTCGTAGCTCAGACCACGGCTGCTGGCAACGCTCCGTAAGGCATCCGAGATGAAGCCCACCGACTCAAAGGCCGGGATGATCACGGACACAGTCGGAGCGGCATCCGCGAACGAGGACGACTCAATCCTCTGCGTTGCCCGGATGGGACCGGAGGGCCTTCGCTGCACTGCGGTTTGGATCGAATTCGCGGGCAAGAGTGTCCAGGCGGGCTGGCGCGCGGGCGGCCTCGGGGGATCCAACACCGAGTCAGGGTCGGCCACAATTCCCGGCCTCTGCAGGAGGTTTTCGGCGACGGGGATCAGTGAGGCGACCGCGGTGGCCAATCGAAGCTGGGTAGTAATGAAGTCGTAGGCCGAATTTCGCAGCTCCGTTAAGCGCGCGTCGTCATCCACCATGTCGGCCGCCAGAATACCCAGCGATGACGTCGTGGCGGAGATGAAATGCTTCCCCGCGACGAGCGGGAAAGCGTCAACGGAATGCTCGGAGAAGACGACCGCTCCATTCGTGATCGCCTCGAGTACGCGTACCCACTCGAGCGCACGTGACTGGTCCCGGTGCAGGTTCAGGAGAATCCGAGTGTCACGTAAGAGTTCCAGCTTCGTTTCGCCAGAGACAAAATCGGTGCCATCGCCTGTTTTGGGATGGTGTTCTGGGATGAGCAGGCGCACGTCGTGCTGCCACCAGAGCCTGGAGTAGTCGACGAGGAGTGCATCTCGCTTCGGGTCGGTCGAGCCGAGATAGGCAATGTCGATGGAACGAAGGTTGTCAGCACGCTGCCAGCGGTCGTTGTACGCCGTGTAGCCGAGCTGGAAGTGAGTCGCTGGCTGCCCCCGACGGCGAAGCTCCAGTGTGGAGTCGTGGTTGATGTCGATGATCTGGCCGCAGCGCCGAGCCTGTTCCGCTGAAATCTCGAACCATTGGGTTCCCGGATGCTCCACGGTCAGTGCAAAAGTACGCGCCAGCAGGCGCGGTTCTGGCCATTCAGCCTTGGGTACCAAAGCAAAGTACTCGTGAGGGATGACGATGAAAACCGTGTCATCGTCATCAGGAAACGTGTCGTCTATGACTTCGGCGTCAACGCCGGCGATTCGCGCTTCCCAGGCAATTCCTTCGAGTATCTCTCGCATGAAACTGTTCGATTGCGAGGCATGCACGAGAGCGAGCTTCATTGGGGTTTCCGACCGAATGCACCTCGGATGACTCGAAGGCCGGCCGTAGCTCGCCAACTCAAAGACGCCCGTAGGTCGTCATTGAGGTCTTCGGCGCTGCGCGCACGCCCCGCCTGCGCCCTGGCCTCGATGGCGAGCGCCTCTCGATCAGCCTGCACGACGAGGAGTTCAGCTCTGGATGCCGCCAAGTCGGTCGTAGCGGCATCTCGTTCTGCTTGAACTCGAACGCGATCGGCGCCGGCCGCGTCCAGTTCGTTGCGGAGGTTCGCGACATGCATCGCACTGTGCATGTCCAGGTTTTCAAGGGCGGCAAATTGCTGAAGCTGCTGCTCAGCGAGTTGCGCGGCCATTTCGGTCTCTAGCGTCGCGAGCCTGCTCATCGCGGCCGCGCCTAACGCTATTCTCGCGATGATTTCCGAGGGAATCGTGGAGTCGACGGGATGCGAGAAGGGCACCGGCGTTCGCCGAACCCGTTCAGCCATGGCAGCGGCCAATTCCGTGCGGATCAGCCCCTGCCTGCGGACCTTCACGCTGCCGAGGGGCCTGCCGACAATGGCCTGGAGTTCCGACTCCCGGTCGAGCGTACGATCCAGCCAACCACTATCTGTGATTTCGGCCCAGCTCGCAAGGCGCCCCGCGATATCGGACGGTGTCTCTGATTCTTCAAGCCAGACGGGCCTCATCGCGGCCTGCGCTAGCTGTAACGCCGTCACAACGGCCCCGCGCCGCAGCACGGCAACTGGGTCTCCCCCGTCTGGCGACCACTCCTGGTCTATCACGACCAGTGCTCCCGCCGCGTCGACAAGGATATTGGAGGGCACAAGATCGCGATTGAGCGTTCCTGCCTGGTGCCGCTCCCCCACGATGCGAGCCCATTCCTGGATGAGCTCCCGGGCCCGATCAGCATTGCTGCGCAGCAACTCGGCGATCAGACCCGTACCGTGCAGGTACGGGGAAGACGAAGCGACCAGGCGCAACTCCGAATCGCCATGGGACTCTCGGAGCGGGGTACGGGCAATAGTCACCCCGCGCGCATCAGCGGCGCGCTCAACGACAGCAACGGTGGTGAACTCAGCCTTTCGGTCCCAGGAGAAATAGGAGGCCAGTCGATTCTCCGGCCACAGGCCGGAATCTGGCGCATCTGTCCCCGCGAGAACGACAAAGGAATTAGCGAACTGCGCCGCCAGCCCCGCCCGCACGAGGCTCGTCCAGAGCAAATTTTCGTCGGCGCCGTCTTCGCGGGTGCCCGTCCAGTCGGGGCTCGGAAAGATCGGAAGGTTCTCAAGCAAGTCTTCACATTCACTGCCGATGAGCTTCTCGGAATCCATCACGACTCGGGTGATTTTGTAGTCCGGAAATGCACTGAGATTGCGGGAGTGGAGCCCGGCCGCCTGCAGCAATCGGCCCAACTCGTCCCGACTGAACGTTCGAGCCAGCGTTCGCTTCCCCGGGTACCCTTCGACCCCGACGAAGGGCTCGTTGTAGTGGTCCTCTGGTGCGCCAGCGAGATATTTCACGCCGAGCTTGTTCTCGATGGCAAGTACGAGCCGCCCGCCCGGAGCGAGTCGCTCGGCGATAGCGCGCAGAAACCCCAGGTAGGGCTCGTCAGAGTGGCTGCCGCTACCCACGTATTCGAGGACACCGATAACGACAATCACGTCGTAGTCGGCTGCGACAGGTAGATCACCAATCTCACCGATAACCACTTCAACGTTATCGAGGTCCTGGCATCTTGCCCGCGCGATGATCGCTCTGGATGCGACGGGCTCAAGTGCGTCCACCAGGGCCACCGTTTCGCCCAGGTAGCGGGTTATCGCGCCACAGCCCGCGCCCACTTCCAGAACGCGGGACTCGGCAGGCAACGCAAGCGCTCGAATGACGTTCGCGCGGCTCGGGTCGAGGTGATATCGCTCGGCCCAGGTCATGGCCATTGCGGCGAGTTCATCGCTCGTGGACGTCAGGTCTGAAGCCGCCGCCAGCTTCTCGAGCAGACTCGCCTCAGAGCCGTCGCGGTAGTCGCTTTCGCGGTCGACCAAGACAACCAAACCGTCCTTGTTGCGGGAGCTGATACCGCGCAGTGCGGTAGTCGGGGGTGTCGTTTTCATCGCTACGACACTATCCGCTGCGCCCCAGCGTTTCGACCTCAGTGCTTTATGCCGGCAGGTGGGCCAGGCGATAGAGGAATGCGGCCATCGCTTGACGGGAGACCGGATCCACTGGTTTGTAGAGCGGTAACCCGGAGGGTTGGGCGGTGCCGGTAGAGATGCCAGTGGATTTCATCCACCCGATCGCGGCAGCAAAGTTGGGAAGGTTTGTGGGCACATCAGCAAAACTTTGTGTGGTCGGAGCGGTAGACACATCAATGTGCTTGTAGCGAGCCAGAAACAAGGCCATCGCTTGCCTGGACACGGGATCCGCCGGTTTGAACAACGGTTTACCTGAAGGCTGCACCGTCCCGGTTGAGATACCCCGG
>JAYSPT010000119.1:0-9675 GCA_043721995.1 Salinibacterium sp.
GGTGGTCGAGGCCGGCAAACGCGTCGGCGAAACACTGTGGCCCATGCCAATCCCGAGTGAGCTACGGCCGATGCTGGCATCAGACATCGCCGATATCGCAAATGTGAAGCCCGGCAATACGGCGGGCGGCATGATGATTGCGGCCGCATTCCTCAAGGAGTTTGTGGGAAGCCTCGGCGACGGCGAGGAGAAAAGGAGTATCCCGTGGGCGCATCTCGACATCGCCAATGCGGCGAACAACGGCGGCGCGGGATGGGGATTCGTCGGCAAGGGACCAACGGGGGTTTCGATTCGCACACTCATCGAGCTGGCCGATGAATTTTCGCGACCGTAGTAAGGTTTTTGAGGCGGGCAAATCCGTCCAGCCCGGCCGAACCAAACATCTCTTTGGCGTGCCGGTGCCGACATCCTGATTGAGGAGTTGCTGGGATTGGCAGAGCACAATTTTGATCTCGTGGTTCTCGGCGGCGGAAGTGGTGGCTACGCGGCAGCACTGCGCGCGAGCCAACTCGGCATGACTGTCGGCCTGATCGAGAAGGACAAGGTCGGTGGCACCTGCCTGCACGTCGGCTGCATTCCGACCAAAGCGCTGCTGCATTCGGCGGAGGTGGCGGACGTCACGCGCGAGTCAGCGAGGTACGGCGTCACCTCGACGTTTGGGGGCATCGACATTGCCGCGGTCACTGCCTACCGGCAAGAGGTCGTAGCCAGCAAGTACAAGGGCCTGCAAGGCCTCATCAAGATGCGTGGCATCACGACGATTTTAGGCGAGGGAAAGCTCGTCTCTCCAACGACAGTTCAGGTCGGTGACGACACCGTCATCGGTAAGAACGTGATCCTTGCAACCGGCTCCTACTCGCGCACACTTCCCGGACTCGAAATTGCAGGGCGAGTAATCACCTCAGAGCAGGCGCTTGATCTTGATTTCGTTCCGAAGAAGGTCGTCGTGCTCGGTGGCGGTGTCATCGGGGTCGAGTTCTCGAGCGTGTGGAGAAGCTGGGGCACGGACGTGACAATTATCGAGGCGCTGCCCCACCTTGTGCCCAGCGAAGAGGAATCTGTCAGCAAGCAGTTCGAGCGCGCGTTCCGCAAGCGCGGCATCAACTTCACTCTCGGCGTGCGCTTCCAAAGCGTCACACAGGACGAGAACGGCGTGGTGGTGACGCTCGAAGACGGCCAGACCTTCGACGGTGAATTACTGCTGGTGGCAGTCGGACGAGGTCCTGCGACTGCTGGCCTCGGCTTCGAAGAGGTGGGCGTGACCACTGATCGCGGCTTTGTCATTACCAATGAGCGCCTCGCCACGAGTGTGCCGGGCGTGTATGCCGTCGGCGATATCGTGCCCGGCCTGCAGCTGGCACATCGCGGCTTCCAGCACGGCATTTTCGTCGCTGAGGAAATCGCCGGGATGTCGCCCGTCGTAATCGAAGACATCAACATCCCGAAGGTCACCTACAGCGACCCGGAGGTTGCATCCGTAGGCCTGTCAGAGGTGCGCGCAGCGGAGAAGTACGGTGCCGAGAACATCTCCTCATATGACTACAACCTCGCCGGTAACGGCAAGAGTCACATCATCGGCACGTCGGGCTCCGTGAAGGTCGTGCGAGTCAAAGAAGGTCCGGTTGTTGGAGTGCACATGATTGGCGCACGCGTCGGTGAACTGATCGGCGAGGCTCAACTTGCTGTGAACTGGGAAGCGTATCCCGAGGACATCGCACCCTTACTTCACGCGCATCCGACGCAAGATGAGGCGTTAGGTGAGGCATTCATGGCGCTCGCCGGGAAGCCGCTTCACGCGGTCTGACGGCTCGACCGTGTGCCAATAACTAAACTAACGAGCAGAAGCGTTTCGAAGGAGCATCACTGATGAGCGAATCCGTCCACCTTCCGGCACTCGGGGAGAGTGTCACCGAGGGCACGGTCACACGCTGGCTGAAAAAGGTTGGCGACCGGGTCGAGGTGGATGAACCACTGCTCGAAGTGTCCACCGACAAGGTCGACACCGAAATTCCCTCGCCCATCGCTGGCGTGATCGAGCAGATACTCGTCGCTGAGGATGAGACCGTCGAAGTGGGCACCGCCCTCGTCACCATCGGTGACGGTTCTGGTGCAGCCGAGGCGGCCCCCGCCGCACCTGCGGCTGTTGCACCTGCGATTGTTGCACCGCCCGCACCAGCAGCGATGCCGGAACCAGTTGCCCTCGCCGAGCCGGTCCCCGCTCCTGTTCCGGAAGCTGTCCCGGTCGCCGCTCCTGTTCCGGAAGCGGTCTCGGTGGCGGAGCCGGTCCCGGCTCCTGTTCCACAGGCCGCGCCGGTCGCCGAGCCGGTCCTTCCCTCCGCGCCCGTCGTGGCAACCGAGTCGGTTGTGCCTTCGGAGCCGGTGTCCGCTCCCGAAACAGCTCCCGAGCCCGTCGCTGCCGAACCAGCGCCAACGGGTGCTTCCCCGGGCACCGACGGCCACGCCGGTTATGTCACGCCTCTCGTAAGGAAACTTGCTCACGAGTCGGGCGTCGACCTCGGCAGCCTGAGCGGAACCGGAGTCGGCGGCCGCATTCGCAAACAGGATGTGCTCGCCGCCGCCGCGTCGAACTCCGCCCCCGCATCCGAAGTCCCGGAAGCGGCTCCTGCGCCAGCGAAATCACTCGAAGTGTCTCCGCTCCGCGGCACCACCGTTCCGATGTCACGCCTACGCAAGGTCATCGCCGAGCGTGCAGTCATTTCGATGCAGAGTTCCGCGCAACTGACGTCGGTCGTGGAGGTCGACGTCACGCTGTTGGCGGCATTCCGCGACAGGGTGAAGGCCGACTTCCATGCCAAGACAGGTGTGAAGCTAACCTTCCTCCCCTTCTTCACGCTTGCTGCGGCAGAGGCACTGACGGCATTCCCCGTCGTCAACGCGTCAATCGACGGCGATTCGATCGTCTACCCGGCGCACGAGAACATCAGCATCGCTGTTGACACCGAGCGGGGGCTGCTGACCCCCGTCATCCGTGACGCGTCGAAGCTGCACCTTGCCGGCCTCGCGATAGAGATCGCGGATCTTGCCAAGCGGACGCGCGAGAACAAACTCAAGCCCGACGAACTAGCCGGCGGCACTTTCACGGTGACGAATACGGGTTCTCGTGGAGCGCTCTTCGACACGCCTATAGTTTTCCTTCCGCAGTCCGCAATCCTCGGAACCGGCATCGTGAACAAGAAGCCAGTGGTTGTCAGCGACGCTGCTGGAGATGCGATCGCGATTCGCTCGATGGTCTATCTAGCCTTGAGCTACGACCACCGCATCGTGGATGGCGCAGATGCCGCTCGCTTCCTGGTCGCGGTGAAGGATCGGCTTGAAGGCGGAGATTTCGCGGGCAAGCTCGGCATCTAGTTGCTTCTAGCCGCGCTGACCCGCCCCGGGTCAGTTCTGCAGGTAATCGCGGATTCGCCAGCCAACGGGCGTTTTCATGACCAGCACAGATGCTGGTGCAGTATCGGCGACATCACCGAGTTTGAGTACAACCGAGTCACCCAAGCGCTCGTCAAGCGTGACCTGTGACGCGGTGACCAACAACGACTCTGGCGATTGACCGCCGCTCTGGAGCGATCGAACCAGCCGCTGGTCATCCGCTAACGCGGACGAACCCTCCTGGCCGACGGAGTCCAGACAGAGGACGGACAGGTCGTGAAGGCACCGATCTCTTGTAGCGAGCAGGGTGACCAGAGCCGAGATCGGATCATCGGCATCAACCGGCGACTGCGGCACCGCTGCGGCGGTCGGCGTTGTGCTGGTGACTGCGAGGGACCCGTGCGCGCCTTCCTCGACCGTCTGGGGCACCGCAATGATCCCAACGACCAGTAACGCCGCCACACCCGCACCGACGAACCACACTCGCGCTCGCACGACCGCAAGTGCAGCGCGAAGCCGTGCGACCGCTGATTCCAACGCCACGGGCGCGGTCGGCAGCACCCCCGTCGGAATGAGCCGCCCGACCCGCTCGCGTAGTGAAAAACGCCGCATTTGCTCCACCGGTAGCTCCCCGTCCGTCACGAATCGGAGCGGATAAGGGACACCCGCCGGGTGGCGCTGTACAAGATCTGGCGAGGTGTCTACCGGCTCGGCCGCACCGGCGTCAAACAGCCGACTGGCAAGCTGCCCGAACCACGCGTCGGCCTCCAGCGCCGGATTGGACCGCGTCCAGTCGGCGATCTCACGCGCGCGCGGATGATCGACCCGGCCGAGAACCTCTGCGGTAAGACGTGCGAATGCCTCGATATCCAGTGCGATCCCGGGTACGGCGTTCAGCAAGGCCGGAGGTTGATCCGGAGTGATAAGGAATGCCCGGCCAAAGCGCGCGAGCACGGGCGCGCCTGCGGAGTCGAAAAGCACGGAGTGGGCGCCAAGGCCAGCGTGCACCACACCGCGCCCGTGCAATCTCGAGAGTGCACCCGAGAGCGGAGCGAGAATCGTGATCGCCTCGCCGAGTTGCACGCGCCCACGATCCGCGAGAAGCCGGGCGAGGCTCGGGCCCGTGACTCGCGCCAGAATCAGCGCCGGTGCGCCGTCGGGAGCGGTCGTAACGTCGAGCAGCCGCAGGGAATGCTCACCGTCAGCCCGCACGAGTGCTTCGGCTTCGGAACCGATCGACGCATCGGAAACACCCGATTGGTAGATCTTGATGGCGACCGGGCCGCTGCCTTGGCGCTGGGAATGCCCGAGAAAGACGTTCGCACGTGGGCCCTGGCCAAGCTTGCGAACTATGCGATATCCGCCCACGACGTTCGCCGGGTTCGAGTCAATGCTCACCGCTCTAGTGTCGCCGGGCCATGGAGACTGGGACTGTCTCGCCCAGTAACCGGTGGATAACTGCATAGACTTGCGAAGTGATCGACTTTGTTGTCACGGGGCTAAGCGCCAACTCCGTGCCGTATGTCGAAGCCCTTGAGCTTCAACGCGCAACCCATCGTGCCGTCGTCAGTGGGAGTATCCCTGACACAGTTCTCCTCTTGGAGCATCCGTCGGTTTACACCGCGGGCAAGCGTACAGAGGACTTCGAACGGCCGATAGACGGAACGCCCGTTATCGACGTCGACCGCGGTGGCAAGATCACCTGGCACGGCCCCGGCCAGCTGGTGGGCTACCCGATTTTGCGGCTCGCGGAGCCTATCGATGTCGTCGGCTATGTACGCCAGCTTGAAGGTGTGATCATCGGCGTCCTCGCCGAGCTGGGAATCGAAGCCGGCCGCGTTGCCGGGCGCTCCGGCGTCTGGATCAGGTATGACGAGCCGGTGGGAGCGGAGAAGATCGCCGCCATCGGTATCCGGGTCGCCGAGGGTGTGACCATGCACGGATTTTCCCTGAACTGCAGTAATTCCTTCGAGGCATACGCCAAAATCGTCGCCTGCGGCATCCTCGATGCCGGAGTCACGTCCATCTCCCGCGAGCTGGGTCGTGAGGTGACCCCGACTGATGTCGTGCCACTTATCGAGAAACACTTCACCGCCGCGATGGCCACGGCATGACCGACACGCTCAGCAATCATCCGGCAGCTAACCAGGTCGAAGGTCGTAAGCTCCTCAGGCTGGAAGTGCGCAACGCCGAAACACCAATCGAGCGAAAGCCCGAATGGATCAAGACGGTGGCCAGGATGGGTCCCGAGTACCGCGAGTTGCAGCAACTGGTCAAGAGCGAAAACCTCCATACGGTCTGTCAGGAGGCTGGCTGCCCGAACATCTTCGAGTGCTGGGAAGATCGCGAAGCAACGTTTCTCATCGGTGGTAGCCAATGCACGAGGCGCTGCGACTTCTGCCAGATCGATACCGGCAAACCCGCCGACTATGACACTGATGAGCCGCGCCGGGTAGCAGAATCCGTGACATCGATGAAACTGCGCTACGCCACCGTCACCGGTGTAGCCCGAGATGACCTGCCCGATGAAGGCGCATGGCTACACGCCGAAACGGTGCGCCAGATCCATCAGCAAAACCCGGGTACCGGGGTCGAAATCCTTGCGACCGACTTCTCGGGCAATCCTGACCTGCTCGGCGTGGTGTTCGAATCGCGCCCGGAAGTCTTCGCACACAACGTCGAGACGGTGCCGCGCATCTTCAAGCGCATCCGTCCGGCGTTCCGCTACGAGCGATCGCTGGATGTCATCGCCCAGGCGCGGACTGCGGGCCTCATCACGAAGTCCAACTTGATCCTGGGAATGGGCGAGGAGCCGCAGGAGGTCACGCAGGCGCTTCAGGACCTGCACGACGCCGGCACAGACATCATCACCATCACTCAGTATCTTCGTCCGACCCCTCGCCATCTCCCCGTCGCCCGGTGGGTCAAGCCCGAGGAATTCGTCGAGTTCAGCCGCCAGGCTGACGAGATCGGCTTCCTCGGCGTTCTTGCCGGACCGCTGGTACGTTCCAGCTACCGAGCGGGTCGTCTGTGGGCGCGTTCGATGTTGGCGAAGGGCCGCGACATCCCGGATGACCTGAAGCACCTTGCCGACAAAAGCCTGACCTTCGCTCAGGCCGTATCCTAGTCAGATGGCACGAACTTCCACCACGTCCCCGAAGCCGCCCAAAGAGCCCGGTCGCCTGAAGCAGATGTACCAGGTCTTCCAGATGACCCGGCGCTACGACAGGACGGCGATCTGGTGGCTGCTCCTGGCGTTCCTGCTGCCCGTGCTTGCAGGCCTCGTTCTGGCGTTCTTACTCGCTCGTGAACAGATTTTCGGCTTCGTGCTCTACATCATCTCGGGTGCGCTCGGCGGCGTCCTACTGTTCCTGATCGTGTTGGGTCGCCGTGCCGAACGTGCAGCCTACTCACAGATCGAAGGCCAGCCCGGCGCAGTCGGAGCGGTGCTCAAGAGTTCGCTTCGACGCGGCTGGACCGCGAGCGAGATGCCTGTCTCCGTAAGCCCCAAGACGCAGGATGCGGTCTACCGCGCAGTAGGACGAGGCGGTGTTGCCCTCATTGGTGAGGGGCCGCGCAGCCGCACCCAACGCATGCTTGAAGATGAGCGGAAGGTGGTCAGCCGCGTACTTCCGAATGTGCCGGTGACATTCCTTTACGTGGGTCCGGACGTCGAATCGACTCCCCTGTACAAGCTGCCAGCGAAACTTCGCGTCATTAAGCCGGCGCTGCGCAAGCCCGAGATTCTTGCTGTCGCGAACCGGCTCAACTCGCTCGGCAAGACTGGGCTGCCCATTCCCAAAGGCATCGACCCCTACCGGGCACGGGCACCGCGTCCGCGTTAGCACTCGCGCGCTCAGCGCCGTACCAGCACAGTCCCAATCAGGCGGTCATGCAGACCGCGCTGGTCGCGGTCCCAGATGACTGCGGGGATGACCACGCACAGCAGTGCGGTGCGGGCGAACGGTCGCCAGAGCCCAAGGTAGCCACCGGCGAGCGGCACGACGCGCAGGCCCGTCACGAGGTGTCCGACACTACCGTTCGCGGTGAGCAGGAAAACCAACTGTGCGGAGGCAAATACCGCGAGCGTCGCCCATTCGTTGTAGCGGAAGAACGCGAGGGAGACGAGAACGGCGGCTCCCCAGTCGATCGCGAGAGCGATGATCCGGCGCCCAAGCCGAGCCACCGAGCGAGGGCCCGAGGCCGGCAGCCCAAGCCGCTTCCCCGGCCACTCGGTGGGCTTCGCTGACGGGGTAGACACCCCCCAATTCTAGCCAGCGACCGCACGACGTAACATGCGCGAAACAAATGCGTGACGCTGAGGAAACCCCCTCCGCATAGTGTCGTGCGTGGCCGCGTCTGCTGCCGCTCAGCACCAACCCTTTGGAGTTCGTCGCATGTTCAGTGATTCTTCAGAAGTGCTCAAGTTCATCAAGGACACCAACGTCAAGTTTCTTGATATTCGCTTCACCGACATGCCCGGTGTTCAGCAGCATTTCAACATCCCGGCGTCAACGGTTGATGAGGAGTTCTTCTCCGTTGGCCAGCTGTTCGATGGCTCGTCGATTCGTGGCTTCGCTAATATCCACGAATCCGACATGCAGCTGATCCCGGATGTGACGACCGCATACGTCGACCCGTTCCGCACCGAACGCACGCTCATCATGATCTTCGACATCTACAACCCGCGCAACGGCGAAATCTACGGAAAAGACCCGCGCCAGGTCGCAAAAAAGGCCGAAAAGTACCTCGCCTCCACCGGAATCGCAGACACCGCCTACTTTGCGCCCGAGGCCGAGTTCTACATTTTCGACGACGTGCGCTACTCCGTGCAGCAGAATGCGAGCTTCTACTCCGTTGACTCTGATGAGGGCGCGTGGAACACGGGTCGCATCGAGGAGGGCGGGAACCTCGCCAACAAGACGCCTTATAAGGGTGGATATTTTCCCGTGAGCCCGGTCGATAAGCAGGCCGACCTGCGCGACGACATCAGCCTCAAACTGATTGACGCTGGCCTGATCCTCGAGCGCGCACACCACGAGGTGGGCACCGGTGGCCAGGCTGAGATCAACTACCGTTTCGACACGATGGTGCACGCGGCAGATGACATCCTGAAGTTTAAGTACATCGTCAAGAACACGGCACTGGAGTGGGGCAAAGTCGCCACGTTCATGCCGAAGCCGCTCTTCGGTGACAACGGTTCCGGGATGCACACCCACCAGTCACTGTGGAACGGCAAGGAGCCGCTGTTCTACGACGAGAAGGGCTACGGCGGCCTCAGCGACCTCGCGCGCTGGTACATCGGCGGCCTGCTCAAGCACGCCCCGGCAGTACTCGCTTTCACCAACCCCACACTGAACTCATACCGCCGCCTCGTTCCCGGATTCGAGGCGCCGGTCAATCTGGTCTACTCGGCCGGCAATCGTTCGGCGTCGATCCGCATTCCGATCACGGGCACCAACCCGAAGGCGAAGCGCATCGAATTCCGCGCGCCCGACGCCTCAGGAAACCCCTATCTCGCGTTCGCCGCGCAGCTTATGGCTGGCCTCGATGGCATCAAGAACAAGATCGAGCCGCACGAGCCCGTCGACAAGGACCTGTACGAGTTGCCGCCGGAAGAGGCCAAGCTCATCCCGCAGGTGCCCGGCTCGCTCGCCGAGGCACTCAACGCACTCGAGTCTGACCACGCTTTCCTCACCGAGGGCAACGTCTTCACTGAAGACCTGATCGAGACCTGGATCTCTTACAAGCGGTCAGCGGAGATCATCCCGATGGCGCAGCGTCCGCACCCGTTCGAGTACGAGCTGTACTTCTCGGTGTAGCGGCGATCACAGCCTAGGAGCGGCATGAGCCCGCACGAGTGGCCAAACGGTTCGGAAAAACGACCGCGATGGCCACTTGTGTGGGCTCATTTTTGTCTGGCAACAGGCTGCCGTGCGTGTCCAGCGTGGTCTGCCCGGATGCGCGTGGCTATGTCGTGCCTGGACAATCTTTATATCGAGTCCCGAAGCGATCAGCAGAGACGCGAACTCATGGCGCAGCGACACCCGCTTTCACGGCCGACCGAGAACAACCAAACCCTCCCAGTTGGGTGAGCCGATAGCGCGCGGTGTGGTGGGCGGGGTGGCCGTTTTCATCGCTACAGCACTATCCGCTGCGCCCCAGCGTTTCGACCTCTGTGCTTTACGTCGGCAGGTGGGCGAGACGATAAAGGAATGCGGCCATCGCCTGGCGGGAGACCGGATCCACCGGTTTGTAGAGCGGCAACCCGGAGGGTTGGGCGGTGCC
>JAYSPT010000120.1:0-3027 GCA_043721995.1 Salinibacterium sp.
GTACCCACCGCACAGCAGTTGGTATGCCCGGGGGCCGTGCTGCGCCTGGCCAACGAATCCGGCCAGGGTGCGACGACCGCCTCGGCGATCGGCCATCCCACGGTGCGGTCCTACTCCAGTACGGGTCAGATTGACAGCTCACCCCTCGGCCAATCGGATGCTTCTACCGGCGGCACGCCGGCGGCACCGACGGTCATCAGCACGCCGCCCAACCAAGCCGACCCGACCGAACAGCTCGTGCTCAGTGGCGCCCAGGTGCAGGCAGTCAACGAGTCCGAGTTCGTGGGGCTCACCGCGGCCGAATGTGGCGTGGCCAGCGGCGATATCTGGCTCGCGGGTGGCTCGACAGCGGTCGGTCGCACCACGCTTCTGATGCTGAACAACCCCAGTGCGGTGGCGGCGACAGTCAGCGTCGGACTCTTCGGGGAGAACGGCAAGATCTCTGCCCCTGGCACGAGCGGCATCGTCGTTCCGGCGAGCGGCCAGCGTGTGCTGTCGCTGGCCGGCTTCCAGCCCGACGTTCTCTCCCCGGTCGTTCACGTCACGAGCACCGGTGGCCAGATCGTGGCCGAGCTGCAGGAATCGATCGTGCGAGGTCTGGATGCCGGCGGAATCGACGTCGTCTCCGCCACGACCGCCCCCTCGCTGCTGAACGTCATCCCAGGACTATCGGTATCCCACATTGCTGACGTGCAGGCGCTCCAGGTGGGCGGGGAGGATTTCACGGACCTCCGTGCAGTAATCCGTCTCTATGCCCCCGGATCGGGATCGATCGCCACGAAAATCAGTATTGTGCCCGAGGACGGCGCGGGTGTTGGCGCGTCATTCGCATACAATCTCGACGCCGGACGAGTGGTCGACGTACCGATCGCCGACCTCGACAACGGCAGTTACACGGTGCGGGTGCAGTCCGCCTCCCCGGTGCTCGCCTCCGCGAGAGTGTCGTCCGCGCTTGCATCGGCGACCGACTTTGCCTGGCTCAGCGCTGTATCCGAGCTGGATGCCACAGCGCATCTGACCGTGGCATTCGGCCCCTCGCCCGTGCTGCACCTGAACAACCCGGCCACCACGCCGGCGACCGTAACGCTGACCGACAGCGGCGGGCTTACCTCCACCGTGACGGTGCCGGCCGGTGCGTCGAGCGTCGTACCCGTAAATCCTGGCGCCAGCTACGGGCTGAGCGGCTTCACGACGCTGTACGCGGCGGTGACCCTGTCCGACGACTGGCAGATCGCGCGCTACGCAGTGCATCCGCTGGGTGTTGGCTCGGCGCCGATCACCGTCTTCCGCTAGAGGTGCCGGAAACGGTCGGGCGCGAGATCCCAGGGGTCTTTACCCAGTAGTTCGGCCACGGCCCTGAAGACGCAACTTTCCACCATCATCCGCTTATGCAGGTCGTCGTAGCGGTGCAGCCGCGAGAGGCGCTCGATCGGCAGGCGGAACAGGATGACCCGGCGCTGGTGGGCGATGACACGCCACCGGTCGACTGCGGGCGATGCGCCGAGTTCGGACGGCATGCCCGCTACCTCGAAGGTGACATCCGCCAACTCCTCTGGCCAGAGGTCTTTCAGGTACTCGGCGGTCGAGGCGACAGTCATTTCGAAGGTGTCTGCGCGACTGCGCAAGAGCGGCAGATGCGGGCCGGTGACGGCTGCGCGGATGCCGCGACCATGACGGTCACGCCAGCCCGGCCGCACCGACGGCGCAACACTGCGCTTCGCCGATTTTGCCACGCATTGAGTCTACGGCGAGGCAACGGCGTTGCCCCGCGCCCTGCCCATACGCTCGAGACGAGATGAGTGATCGCGCCTGCAGCAAGGTCGCCTGTAACCAGGAGGCCACAGCTACGCTCACCTACGTTTACGCGGATTCGATGGCCGTGTTGGGCCCCCTGAGCCCGTGCTCCGAGCCGCACAGCTACGACCTGTGCGAACGTCACGCGCAGCGCTTGTCCGCACCTCAAGGTTGGCAGGTCGTGCGCCATGTAGTTTTGGGGCATGAGTTTTCCTACCCCGACTAGGCACATCCGAGCCGTGGTTTTCGACCTCGACGACACGCTGGCGCCGTCGAAATCGCCCATGGACCCCTCGATGAGCCAAGCACTCGATGATCTGCTCGAGCGAATCGACGTGTGCATCATTTCGGGCGGCGCGTTCGAGCAATTCGAGAAGCAGGCGATCGCAGGTCTCACCGCTTCACCGGCGGCGCTGGACCGCCTGTACCTGATGCCGACCTGCGGCACTCGGTACTACCGGTGGGTCGAAGGCACCTGGACGTTGCAGTACGCCGAAGACCTGACCGAAGATGAGAAGTCCCGAGCCATCGCCGTCCTCGAGGAGGGCGCGCGCGCCCTCGGGTACTGGCAGGACACGCCGTGGGGCGAGAAGATCGAAGATCGGGGGAGCCAGATTACATTCTCGGCCCTCGGCCAGGAAGCTCCGGTCGCCGAGAAGGCGGTATGGGACATCGACGGCTCGAAGAAGCGTGCGCTGTGGGCATACGCGACCCCACGCCTGCCCGACCTTGAAGTGCGCGGCGGCGGGTCGACATCCATCGATGTCACGCGCAAGGGCATCGACAAGGCTTACGGCGTGCGTCGCCTGATTGATCAGCTCGACACCCGAGCTGACGAGCTGCTCTTCATCGGCGATCGGCTGGACGAGACCGGCAACGACTACCCCGTCTTCGCGATGGGGGTGCCATCCATCGACGTGGAGGGGTGGAGAGACACTCTCGGCGTCGTGCGCACACTCGTCAAGTGGCTGGATGATACGAGCCAGCCGTTCCCGCTAGAACCGATGTCCCCGTCGCCGCTGCACGTCGCCTGACGCTCCAGCGCACACTGTTCGACGACAGGCCGACGCGGACATCCAGCGCCATCTGAGAGAATGGGGCCATGAATCCTCTTCTCGCTACGGCACTGCCGTTCAAGGTTGCCGACCTGTCCCTCGCCGAGGCCGGTCGCCACCAGATCCGGCTGGCCGAGCACGAGATGCCGGGTCTCATGGCACTGCGCCGCGAGTTCGG
>JAYSPT010000121.1:0-4059 GCA_043721995.1 Salinibacterium sp.
TCTCCGGTTCGCTTATTTGGCACCTCGCCAGTTTAGCGCTATATTGTTCGACTAGATTGTAATTAGATAATCTAATAATAAAATCCCACTGTCGATACGAATTCGACCATTTGATTTTCTCTCCGAAAGAGTGCCCTGACCCATGCATCGCCTCACGACATTCATCACCGCCCGCAAAACTTCCTGGATTGTGCTCGTCGGAGCGCTGGTGGTCGCGGGAGCGATATTTGGGCTCGGTGCGGGCGGCAACGGGCAGAGTTCACCCGGCGTCGGACTCCCGGCGTCGGCAGAGTCAGCTCGCGCGGCCGCAGCGCAAACCCAGCTTCCGAGCGCAAACACCACCAGCGCTATCCTCGTCTTCAGTCGCAATGGAGCGACGTTGACAAAGGCAGACATCGACGCGGTAAACAAGTCTGCCCAGAGCCTCGCAACCTTCGCCAACACTCAGTTCATGCCACCACCGACTATCTCCGACGACGGCACAGCTGCCATTGTGATCGTTCCTCTCGCAGTTAAGTCGGATGTTTCGGCGCAAAACACGCGCGCAGCAAACATCCGCACGACTGCCAATGCCAACCTGCCCGACGGGCTTAAAGCACTCCTAACCGGCCCCGAGGGGTTCGCAGTTGACATCGCCGCGGTCTTCAAGGGGGCTGACTTCACGCTTCTGTTGACCACCGTGGTCGTGGTCGCGGTGCTGCTCTTCGTTACCTACCGCAGCCCGTGGCTCTGGCTCGTGCCGTTGGCCGTAGTCGGCCTTGCCGACGGACTCGCGAGTGTCGTGGCAACCCGAGTGGCCGCTCTTGCCGGAATCACGCTGGACGCATCGGTCACGGGCATCCTCTCGGTGCTCGTCTTCGGCGCAGGCACGAACTATGCGCTTCTTCTGATCGCCCGCTATCGCGATGAATTGCGGCTGCACGAGGATCGCCGTGACGCCATGGCACGAGCACTTCGGGCGGCCGGACCCACCATTGTCGCGAGTGGAAGTACCGTGGCGCTGAGCCTGCTCACTCTGGTCTTCGCGGAACTGGAAGGTAACCGCGCCCTCGGAATTGCCTGCGCGACTGGGATCGTGCTGGCGATGATCTTCGCTCTGTTCGTGCTTCCCGCGGCGCTCGTGCTCTTCGGGCGGCGGCTCTTCTGGCCCTACGTTCCCAAGTTCGGAACCGAGGGAAGTACCGAACGCGGCGTCTGGCACCGGTTGGGAACTGCTGTGTCCCGCAAGCCGGTGATTGTCGTGATTGTCGGCGCGGTCATCCTGGGCGGCCTCGCCTTCGCGGGAGTGCCACAAATCAAAATCGGACTGTCTCAAACTCAAAAGTTCACCGCTGTGCCGGAATCAGTGGTGGGGCAGAACATCATCGCCGCCGCGTTCTCAGCTGGCAGCGGCTCTCCCGTTGTGGTTATCACCAATCCCTCGCATGCCGATGCCGTGGTGACCGCCGCCGAAACGGTTAAGGGCGTCGATTCCGCAAAGGTGGGGGAGTCAAACGGAACGATCACGCAGGTGAACGTAGTTCTGAATACTGCTGCTGAGACCCCGGAATCGTTCGCAGCGGTCACTGCCTTGCGCACGGAATTGCATTCGCTTGATGGTGCGGATGCCCTCGTGGGCGGGCTGGATGCCCAAACGCTGGACGTCAACAAGGCACAACAGGCAGACCAGGATCTCGTGATCCCGCTCATCCTTGGGCTCGTGTTCCTCGTGCTCGTGCTGCTCCTGCGGGCGCTGGTGGCTCCCGTGCTGCTTCTGGCCACGGTTGTCGCGAGCTTCTTCGCGAGCCTCGGCGCCAGCTGGCTGCTCTTCAGGTCGGTGTTCGGCTTTCCCGCAATTGACACGAACGTGGTGCTCTTCAGCTTCCTCTTCCTTGTGGCGCTCGGTGTGGACTACAACATCTTCCTCACGACGCGAGCACGTGAAGAGGCCCTGACCTATGGCACCCGAACAGGGATGATTCGCGCCCTCTCGTCGACCGGTGGGGTGATCACGAGCGCGGGCATCCTGCTCGCAGCTGTCTTCGCCGTACTCGGGGTGTTGCCCCTGATCACGCTTACCCAAATCGGAATCATTGTGTGCATCGGCGTGCTCCTCGACACGCTCATTGTGCGAACCCTCATCGTTCCCGCGCTGGCCTTTATTGCTGACGAGAAGTTCTGGTGGCCAGGTCGGGCAGTTGCGAAGGCTGTCGGAGCTCGGGGCGAGGTCCAGGTGGTCGATGCAAGCATTGGCTGAGTCCCGCGAGCGCAAGCCAGCACCGGCGACGCACGCCAGCCCTACCAGCGCAAGCCAGCCCTAGCAGCGCACGCCACCGCGAGCAGCGCACGCCAGCACTGGCAGCGCACGCCAGCACCGGCGACGCACGCCAGCCCGAGCAGCGCACGCCAGCACGAGCAGGGGACCAAGCCCTAGCAGCGCACGCCAGCACCGGCGACGAAGGCTACGGCAGCCGCGTCGGCAGCAGCACAGACCGCGGAATGCCGCCGAGGAAGTTCAACGGAGACACATACTCGCCGTTCTCCCGCACCCCGAAGTGCAGGCACAGGCCCTCGCAGTGTCCGGGAATCAACGTGCCCACCAGTTGCCCCGGAGCAACCTCGTCGCCCGCAACCAACGGTGACTCGACCGGCTCGAAGCTGGAGACCAGGCCACCTGGATGCCTGACGCTCAAGACCGGGCGGTCAACGACCACCCCGCTGAACGTCACCACACCCGCAGCGGGGGCGTAGACCTTCGATCCGGGCGAGGCCACGTCGATACCCCGGTGTCCCGCCGAGTACGGCGTCGCGGGGGCTATGAACGGTCGAAGGATCGGATGCGGAGAATCGACGGGCCACACCCATCGAGTCTCCGACGCGGCACCGCTCGGGGTGCGGGTGTCGGCCGGCTCGGCCGTAGTGGAGCCCGGGACGCCGACTGCGGTAAGCAAAATAGTGACGAGGATAGTCGCGCGAAGCATCCATTCATTTTTCCCGGCCGTGGCCGCGGGAAGGGGCTCGAGCGGCGATCTGTGGACAGCAGCCGCCCTCTGCTATCCTTGACGAAGCGTTCGGAGCAATCCGGGCGACTACGCGTGCCCCCGCGCAGGCCACTGCTTCGATCATTGCATTGCATCGAGCCTTGTCATGCGGGCAGCACACCCATCAGTCCTACTCGTAGGCGGGCGTGCACCGGGCACCAGGTTCAACATCCAATCGGATGCTGAAGACAACTGAGTAGGCGTGAAAACCGTGCACACACGGGCGCGCCAGTAAAGGAGCACGGCCATGGCCGTCGTCACAATCCGCCAGCTGCTCGATAGCGGCGTTCACTTCGGACACCAGACCCGTCGGTGGAACCCGAAGATGAAGCGCTTCATTCTCACCGAGCGTTCCGGTAGCCACATCATCGACCTGCAGCAGTCGTTGAAGCACATCGACGTCACCTACGACTACGTCAAGGAGACCGTCGCACATGGCGGCACGATCCTCTTCGTGGGCACCAAGAAGCAGGCTCAGGGCGCGATCGCAGAGCAGGCGCTCCGGGTCGGTCAGCCGTACGTCAACCAGCGTTGGCTCGGCGGCCTCCTGACCAACTTCCAGACGGTTTCCAAGCGTCTTGCGCGCATGAAGGAACTCGAAGAGGTCGACTTTGACGACACCACGCGCGGATACACCAAGAAGGAACTGCTGATCCAGAAGCGCGAACTGATCAAGCTGCAGAAGAGCCTGGGCGGCATCCGCAACCTCACGAAGACCCCTTCTGCGGTGTGGATCGTTGATACCAAGAAGGAGCACCTGGCCATCGACGAGGCACACAAGCTCGGCATCCCGGTCATCGCGATTCTCGACACCAACTGCGACCCCGACGATGTTCAGTACCCCATCCCGGGTAACGACGACGCCATCCGTTCGGTAGGCCTCCTCACCCGCATCATTGCGGATGCGGCTGCTGAGGGCCTAATCCAGCGCCACCAGAAGCCAGAAGACGGGGCCGAGGTCGAGCCCCTGGCCGCATGGGAGGCCGAGTTGCTGGCAACGTCTGAGGCCCCGCAGACCGAGGCCGAGAAGATCGAGGAA
>JAYSPT010000122.1:0-3683 GCA_043721995.1 Salinibacterium sp.
AGCGCCGCGATCTGCAACACCGACGGTCCCGTGCGACCAACTCACGACCGGCCAACCACCCGTTGGCGGGTTCCCCTGGGGGATTGCAATGATTCCCGAAACACCTATCGGCGCCCCATCAGACACACGCGTGGACTGATAGATCACAAGCTCGCACGCTGCGGCGGACTCCAACGCGGCAGGTCCCGACAGTGTGCGCACACGGATGACGTCACCATGTTCGCCCATCAGGTCGGTGGCGCCGACTCGATAAAACGCATCCGCAGGCTCCGTGTCAGGCAAGAGGCCCATCAGCGTCGAAAGCAGACGTCGATAACACCACGGCCGCCTGCAGGCGAACAAGAACTCATCTGCCAACTATTGCTGGCCACCACGAAGGGCGTCAATGCGACCGACAAGGGCGTCAATGCGACCGACAAGGGCGTCAATACGACCGACAGCAGTCCCTTCTTGAGGGACACAGTCTCAGCGCAATCGACCGCCGGGTGGCCAGGCACCAGATCTCTCGCACTGGAAGTCGGGCGTCGCGAAGGCGGTGTCACCAGTTCGAGTTTTTTTTGTTGCCCGATTTTTGCCGTTGCTGCACACCGGTGTGTCGATGTTCCGGCGTGCTGCAGGCTAGGTCGCAGTTGCGCGCGCACGGGGGCTGCGGACAAGATTCAATCGGCTGGCAGCCCAGACGAATGACGCGAACACCACAGCGGCAACAGCGATGGCCACAGCGTAAAGCGCGACGACACCATAACCCTGTGCAGGGTTAAGGAACGGGTAAGGGACCCATCCATCGGTTGCACCGCGGATGAGGACAACGATGATCCAGACGACCGGGTAGATGAGCGCGACCCAGATTTTGTTCCACGGGAGGGCACTGCGGTCGCTGAAGAGCACCCAATCCAGCGCAGCGTATAGGGGCAGGACCACGTGCAGCACCGAGTTGGCCCAAGCGAGTGTCACGCCCCCTTCTTGTCCGGACAACAGAATGGCGTAGACGACGCCCGTAATAACTATGTAGGTCGTGGCGCATCCCCGTACCAGCACCAACCCGTTGGACTGACGTCTCCCGGAGAGGGAAACACCAGCAGCGACCAGGAGCACGATGACCAGAATGATGTTGCTTTGCATGGTGAAAAACCCGAAGAAATTGAACGGGTTAATCGTCGCCCGGGTGGCCGTGTCGAAGAATGTCGACACAATCGCTGTCAAGCCCAGCAGTGCGACAGCCGTTCGTAACGCAGGTACAAGGTATTTCACGTTCAGCCTTCGATCAGGGGTTGAGTGTGCCGAAAAGGCCCCACGATTCGAATCTTAGGGTTCATTTGTTTCGTGCGGGTGAGGCTGTCTGCGCGGTGGCCGACAATCAATTTCGATCGGTTGTGTTTCGCGGCCGATGATTCCCAGATTTGAGCATGATGCGAAGAAAAGGCGGGCCGCTGAGGTTCCGAATGACGGCTTGAGTTGGTCGGTACGACTCCAGGTGCAGTCTCTGATCGGGCATCGCACGGAAGCAGTGCGATGACAGCTGCACGAACTGCCACAACTCCAAGAACACGTAAAAGACAAATATGTCCGGACCGTCGGGGACACCGTGTTGGTCGCGTTCCATCCGTTGCTTACGACTGACCAACACCGGTCCGGTTAGCGCATCCTCCCTAAGTGAATCGTGCTCGGCATCAGGTGCTGGTCGCGGAGACTATCGAGGATGTTCAGCCGGGAACAACGCCAACGAGTCAGTGCGTGATGAAGATCTTCGCACCGACGATGATCACGCTCAACCCGGCGAGCACAACACCGGACCAGAGCATGCCGAACGTCGATTTGCGGGCTGTCATTTTCTCAACCAAGATCCCCAAAAACGCCAACCGTCCCACGATGATCAGGGCCGCGATCAGTTGAGCCCAGAGCGGTGGGACGATTCCCCCTGCACCAAGGAGCATCATCAGCGCCGGAACGCTTCCCGAGCTCGCGATCGGCAATGAGTCACGAACCTCGTCCCTGATATGCAATTGCGCCTCCTCGCTGGTGCGACCGAGTTGTTGACCGATCGAGTGGGCGAGAATATGGGCCAAAAAAGTTGTAATCGTTGTTCCGGCGACCACGAAGAGAGCGGTCCAATCCAGAATGCTTCCCGAGTCCACCCCCGCAACGGCGGTGAGGACAAGAATGTTGCCGTAGACGTAAGCGGATGTGCGGCTCCGGGCACGGTCAAGAGTCACATCCGGGCCGACATGGCGTCGGATTCGGTCACGGAGGCGATCGCGTCGGGATTGAGACGGGGAAGACATGGGCCGAGCGTAGCGACACACATCGCCGAGCGCCGGATCGAGTGACCCCAAACGAACTTTCACCATCCGTGTGTCCCGGTGACGGTTCCTCAAAAGACTCGGCGCGGTGTCGCTCTGGAGGTCCGGCTCGCGGGACAACAGTCGTCACCCAGAACATCGGCGTCGTCGGTCGGCGTGACTTCACACTCACCCGGCGGACGGGCTCCGATCTCCTACTTCGAATAGCTGCGGAACGTTCGCCATTTTGGGTCCAGTTCTGCTTCGACTCCAGAACCAGGATGAGTGCTTTCCCATCGTTCCAGAACAGTTGGACCCCAACTCTGAAGAAACGCGTGAGAGCTGCCGTATGCGATGAACTCTCGGGCTGAGTAACCGGTGAGAATTAGCACAAGAGCGGCGTCATTTTCGGCCAATTCGCCGATGAGGGTGCCTTCGATCTTTTCGAGCTGATCAAGCGTTGATGCTGACGGCAGGCCATCTGGGCGATCCGATGTGTACCCGATTTTGACCATGATCTTGACCGGACGCGCACGTTCGGGGACACGAAGACCGGTCCGCCATCGAGCCATGTTCACTCGCTCGCCATCGTTCCACCTACCCAAATCCCAGGGTTGGCCAGAACTGAGGTCCGCCGAAATCAGCTCGTTGGACCTGCGCCTCAAAGGATTGATCATGCGCCATGGTACTTCCACCGAGATGTTTGAACTTTCACGCGTGAATGCATTAGTCGTTATGTCTCGGTGGGGGTTCCCGAGTGACACACAAAGCCGGCCCGCACGGCCGCGGGGCCATTCACTTCAGACGTGTCGCGTTCGCGGTCCCGCTTACGGGCGAGTTCGTCTCATCGCTCTGAGAAGCAACCTCCGGGTTAGTACAGGTCGATCATGCCGACACGGTGTTTTACGCCCGACATTTCTGTTGCTGGAACCCAAGGCGGCGGCACTTTTCGATAAAACGGTCGGAGCAGACTGCGCTGGACGAGCACGATGAGGTTGATGTCGATCCAACCCAGGAACTGCCCAAATTTGATGCCCCGCTTATGCAGCCATGGGGCGACAAGGACCCCCGCAACACAACCGAGAGGTAGCACTACCCACAGCAGCAGGCCTCGCACGGTAAGCAGCAGGAAGCCGGAGAAGAAGACCGAACTTGAATTCGCCATGCAATACCCCTCTTTGCGATAACGCGCCCGCATCTGCCTACCGACATGCCGAAAGGCTATCGTTCGACCGTTGCGCCTGCGATTAGTTCTCGTGAAATAGGCCAGACCAGCAACCTTCGCCCTTTGGCCGTCCGCAATAGGTCCGGCTTTCGGGAGACCCTTTCGCGGTAGCGGGGTTTTCTCGTACTTGGCAGGGTGACGGGGTGCGCACATTGGACGATCCTCTGCCGGGCATAGTT
>JAYSPT010000123.1:0-32038 GCA_043721995.1 Salinibacterium sp.
GTCATCCAGTCGATCTCCATGGAGCCCCTCGACTTGCCCACGGCAAGCCACGCGCAGCTCTGGCCCCATCGGCACAATACTGATGCCATGTTCATCCAGTTGCTCGGCAAGGCCGCCGGACAGCCTCCGGGCGCAGAGATTGGGTTCTTAGATGTCCGTGCGAATTAACCCGAGCATTCTCGCGGCAGACTTCGCAAACCTGCAGCGCGAATTGGCTCGCATCCCCTCGGCCGATTTCATTCATGTCGACGTAATGGACAACCACTTCGTACCCAATCTGACCTTCGGATTGCAGATGGTGCAGCGCCTGCAGGAGGTGTCGGAGCGCCCCCTCGATGTGCACCTGATGATCGATAGCCCTGACCGCTGGGCGCCAGACTACGCGATTGCCGGTGCGTTCTCGGTTACGTTCCACGCGGAGGCTACCGAAACTCCGGTCGAACTCGCGCGCGTGTTGCGTGGGCACGGCGCCCGCGCCGGGCTCGCGATCAAGCCGAATACTCCGGTTGAGCCCTATCTCGACTTGCTCCCGGAGTTCGACCAGGTTCTCGTCATGACCGTCGAGCCGGGGTTCGGTGGGCAGGGCTTCATGGCGTCGACCATGCCCAAGGTGCGTGCGGTTCGCGCAGCAATTGATGCGCTGGGCACCGACATCTGGCTGCAGGTCGATGGCGGGATCGATGCGCACAGCATCGAGATTGCTCGGGATGCCGGTGCCGACACGTTCGTCGCGGGTTCAGCGGTATATCGCTCCGCTGACCCCAACGCGCAGGTCGAACTGCTGCGAGCGGCGGCAGCCGCGCACGCCCACTAGCCCCAGAAGCCTTCGTGCACTTCGTGGGCACCAGCGATATCCACTGGTCCAATCACGACGGTTGCGTGGGCTCCTCGCGTAAACACCTCACGGCAGGGAAGCGCCATGGTGAACTCCGCTGAATCGCGTGGCACCATCGCGGCGAGAGCCCGTTCTGGCAAGGCATACACGACGCGCGGTATCCCGGCCCAGAAGATCGCTCCCGAGCACATCGCGCAGGGTTCTGTGCTCGCGTAGAGGGTGCTCGTCGCGAGTTCACTCGCGCTGAAGGTGGCTGCCGCTCGACGTACCAGGTTGGTCTCGGCGTGTCCGGTCGGGTCTCTGTCGGTGAGCACCGTGTTTTCCGCGGTGACCGTGCGGCCATCTTTAGTCACGAGAACTGCGCCAAACGGATGATTGCCGTGATCCCTCGCGAGACGTGCTGCCTCCACAGCCATCGTGAGGGATTCGTGTTCAGTCGGTGTCAACATCCGGTTTCGCATTGCACAGTGAATCCGTGCGATCTGCTTGGATAGCATCATGGCAGATTCACAACGCTCAAAGCCCGAAGTCGACTTCTACGAGGGCGACGCGCCTATCGAACTGGTGATTATCGACCTCGAGGTCGGCACCGGCGAGGAGGCGAAGCCGGGCGACACCGTCGAGGTGCACTACCTCGGCGTCGATTTTGAGTCCGGCGAGGAGTTCGACTCGTCCTGGAACCGTGGACAGTCGATCAGTTTTCCACTTGCAGGACTGATCAAGGGATGGCAGGACGGTATTCCTGGCATGAAAGTTGGCGGTCGCCGCGAACTGATCTGCCCCCCGCACCTCGCGTATGGCCCTGTCGGTGGTGGACACCGTCTCTCTGGTCGGACGCTCACGTTCGTGATCGACCTCCTCGCCATCGACTGAAGACGCGCGCGTCGGCGATCTGGCCACACTGGGTCGCCGACCAAGAAGGTCAACACGCACGGTCCGTCTCGGCCATTGTTTTCCTCCTCGGCGCGGCCGCGTTCAGATTTGACGGTGCCTTGAGCTCGACCTCGACGAAGATGATCGCGTCTCCGCTCGCGCTCACGACGTTGTGGCTCGTTCCGGCAGTGCCACGGTACGGGACGCCCGGGAGTTGCCTCATGGTTGTCTCGACCCCATCCGCCGCTAACACCGTCAGCTCACCCCCGGTGACCGGGATCACTACGTAGTCGAACTCGTGCACGTGTGCGCCGGTGGCCTCGCCCGACCTCGTAAAGCTCCATTGAGTCACCCGGACTCGTGCGTCATTGCCGTATTGGTGCGACCTTGCCTCGACCATGGTCCTCCTTCACCCCATTGTGCGAACTTCGGGTGCCGCCGTCGAGCAGCCCTTCGGTGTTCGCTTCACGACACGTTGTGCGACGATCCACTCCATGAAGCGGGAATGATCGTCCAGATGAGCTCGGCGGGCATGTCGGATTGGTTGACCCAGGTGTGTGGTTCCCGTCCGGGGACGGTCATGGAGTCGCCCGTTTTGAGTTCAATATCGCCGTGCGGAAAGCGCATCGTGATCGCCCCGTGAAGCACATGAACGACTTCGACGTCGCAGCTGATCGTGTAGTAGTCATCTCCACCGCTTGCGCGCGCCGCAAGCTGGGATCGAAGGATCTGCACGCGCGATTCATTGCGCGGCGTCAGCATCCGTTCCACAAGGCCAGTGCCCCCGAAGTTGACCAGCGGCGCGCTCGCCAACTCAATAACTTCGTGTTGCGGCGGTTCGAAAAGTGCGCCGATCGGCAGCGATAGCACCTGGCACAGGACTACCAGCGTCGCGACGCTCGGTGAGGTCTCGTCGCGTTCGAGCCTCGAGATGAATCCCTTGGTGAGGCCGGTTGCATCCGCGACGTTTCCGATGGTGAGGCCCTGCGCCATTCGCGTCTCGCGCAGGCGCGGGCCAATACGGGTTGGCAAGGACGACGGAGCTGGCGGGACCGGGCGCACCATGCCACCTCTCGCGCATTTCGGGGGCGATTATCCACTTTCAGTGTAGTGACGCCCGCCCGCGTACACCGTCGCACATACGTCTTGACAGCATGCTTACGGGCGAGCAAACTGAAGCCGTTCAAGTTGTCTGCAAGGCATCAGAAGTTGTCCAAAGGTAATTTCTCGGTCAACCAACAGGAGGGCGACGATGTCACATCAGCCCGTTGGCCCGTCTGATGCGAGCCTCAACCCCAGGTACGCGGGTATCGCTACATTTGCCCGGCTCCCGCAGCTTCGCGACGTCGGGCATGCAGACATCGCCGTCGTGGGGGTGCCCTTTGACAGCGGGGTGAGCTACCGTCCGGGCGCCCGATTCGGGCCCTCGCACATCCGCGAGGCCTCACGTCTTCTGCGTCCGTACAATCCTGCGCAAGATGTCGAACCATTCTCTTCGCAGCAGGTTGCCGATGCCGGGGACATCTCGGCGAACCCGTTCAACATCCTTGAAGCCGTAGATCAGATCGAGCGCGGCGCCACGGAGCTGAGCTCAGGAGGAACTCGACTTGTCACCCTGGGCGGCGACCACACCATCGCGCTCCCACTCCTGCGCGTCGTCGCGAGAAAGCACGGGCCGGTTGCCGTGCTTCACTTCGATGCGCATTTGGACACCTGGGATACCTACTTCGGTGCTCCGATCACGCACGGCACACCATTCCGGCGCGCCTCTGAGGAGGGGTTGATCGACCTGACTGCGAGCACGCACGTTGGTATCAGGGGTCCGCTTTATGGGCCCGAGGACCTGCGTGATGACGCCCGGCTTGGTTTCGCGATCATCTCGAGCGCGGAGATTGAGTCGGAACGCCTGCCGCGAGCGATCGATCGGATGCTCACACGTCTCGGTGACCGTCCCACCTACATCTCGGTGGATGTCGACGTACTCGACCCAGCGCACGCACCCGGAACCGGCACTCCGGAAGCGGGCGGGATGACCAGCCGCGAGCTTCTCGCGATGATCCGTGCGCTCCGTGGCGTGAACCTGGTGGGCGCGGACGTGGTCGAGGTGGCACCGGCGTACGACCACGCGCAGATCACCGCGATCGCAGCATCACATATCGCCTACGAAATCATCTCGGCTATGACGAAAGAAACCGCGTCAGCCGGCCGCTGACAGGAACTAACGCGAAAGGACAATGATGTCTAGCACTGAGGTCGCGACCGATCGCGAAACCATCATCGAGCAGCACTCGATTGACTACATCCCGCATGCCGAACGTCACGGTAAAGTCTGGCACCAGGGGCCCTTCTGGTTCACGGGCAACTTCGTGCTCCCAACTCTCGTCGTTGGGTTCCTGGGGCCCTCGCTCGGCCTGAGCGTGTGGTTCAGCGTCTTGGCGGTGTTCCTCGGTGCGTGCTTCGGCACATTCTTCATGGCGTTCCACGCAAACCAGGGCCCCCGGATGGGCCTGCCGCAGATGATTCAATCGCGCGCGCAGTTCGGCAGTCGCGGCGCGCTCGTGCCGTTCACGGCCACGGTCTTCGTCTATGTCGGCTTCCTGGTGTTCGACACCATTCTGGCGACCCAGGGAATTGGTCTTATCGCGCCGAACAGCAAGATCCTTTGGTACCCATTGCTGATCGCTCTCTCGATCGTCATCGCCGTGGTGGGGCACGACCTGCTGCACTTCATACAGCGCTGGTTGACGTACATCCTCGTTATCGTGTTCGCAATCATCACCGTTGTCGCGATTGTGCACTTCTCGTCAGCACCGGTCGATCCTGCGGCTCCCGCCTCGACGGCCGGATGGAACACTGTCGCGTTCCTCGTGCAATTCTCGATCGCGGCCGGCTACAACATCAGCTACGCGGTTTATGTGTCCGACTACACGCGCTACCTGCCTGCCAATGTTTCCGCGCCGAAGCTGATCACCTCGGTTTACGCGGGGGCCGCGCTTTCTGCGGTGTGGCTCATGTCGCTGGGGGCGATTCTCGCCAGTTACATCCCCAGTGCTGACCCCATACTTGCGCTCAAGCAGATCGGTGACCTGATATTCCCAGGATTCGGGACGGTCACTGTGCTCGTCTCGGTTCTGGCCCTGATCTCCATTATGGGAGTCAACGCATACGGCGCGATGCTCACGGGTGCGAGCGCAATAGACGGATTCAAGGCGGTGCGGCCGACGGTTCGCCTGCGCGTTGTCGGCCTCATCGTGGTCGGTGTCGCGTGTCTCATCATCGCGTTGGTTATCCCCGATAACTACGTTGCAAGCTTCAACAACTTTGTGCTCCTCATGCTGTATTTTCTCGTGCCCTGGACGGCGGTCAACCTCGTCGACTTCTACTTCGTGCGGCGCGGAAAGTATGCGATCACGGAAATCCTGAAACCGAACGGGCTCTACGGCCGCTGGGCGTGGCGCGGTGTCGTCGCCTACACCGTGGGGTTCCTGGCAATGATCCCGTTCTTCTCAGTGAGCTTCTTCGTGGGCCCCGTCGCCCAACTGCTTGGTGGGTCTGATTTCTCGTTCGTGATCGGCCTTGTAGTCTCCGGTGGCTTGTACCTGATCTTCGCGCGCAGCATCGATCACGCCGTGGAAGAGAAGGCCCGTATAGCCAGCGACGCGATACTGGAGGCCCCGGAGCGGTGAGTGACTCCTCACAGGTCACGGTCGCCTGCATCCAGCTGGCGCCTGTGATCGGTGACGCGTCGGTCTCCCTGGCGCGCATTGACGCGGGGGTGCGGGATGCGGCGGGTCAGGGCGCGCAGGTCGTTGTACTTCCCGAGCTCGCAAACAGTGGCTACATGTTTTCCGGATTGGATGAGGTGTGTTCGGCAGCCCAGCCACTCGACGGTGCATACCTGCGTTACCTGACGGAGACGGCATCCTCTCTCGGAATCCTGATCGCGAGTGGGTTTGCTGAGCTTGGCTCGGCTGGTGACGTCTACAACTCCGCAGTCATGGTGGATCGGGATGGGGTGCGCGCCGTTTATCGCAAAGCGCACCTCTGGAACGCGGAGAAATCTTGTGGCTTTACGGCCGGGAGCGAGTATCCCCCGGTCGTGGACACGGAATATGGACGTCTGGGGCTCATGATCTGCTACGACCTCGAGTTTCCGGAATGGGTGCGCACCGTCGCGCTCGACGGTGCCGAGCTGGTGTGTGCGCCGGTGAACTGGCCGCTGTATCCGCGACCAGAGGGCGAGCGTCCAGGAGAAATCATCAGAGTTCAGGCCGATGCCGCGGTAAACCGGATGTACATCGCCGCCGCCGACCGGGTCGGTCCCGAGCGCGGGCAGGATTGGCTAGGTGGCAGCGTCATAGTCGACGCCGACGGATACCCGGTGACACCGATCCTGTTGGGTTCAGAACACGTCGCCGTTGCAACCATCGATCTCGCACAGGCGCGGGACAAGTCCATCAGCCCGCAGAACGACGTACACGGCGACCGGCGTCCCGAACTGTACCTCGAGGATTCGCGGAGGCGCACATGACCCAGACGACCGTCGCTATCGTGCAGCATCCGGCAGTGCCCCTCGATCTCGCTGAATCGCTGGCTCGCGCCGCCACCCACATCACCGACGCAGCGGCGGCGGGCGCATCCCTCGTGGTTTTCCCGGAGACCTGGCTCACCTGCTACCCGGCGTGGGTGTTCGGGATGGCGGGATGGCGGGATGCCACCGCCCGCAAATGGCATGCTCGGCTTTTGCGCGAGAGCGCAGTACTTGATCATGACGGCGGAACCAGCGATGACGTCGCGCCCATCAGGCAGGCGGCGCGCGACGCGGGCGTTACAGTCGTGATCGGTCTGAACGAACGAGCCGACCACGCGAGCGGATCCCTATACAATTCGCTGCTCACGATCGGGCGCGATGGGCACACGCTCAACCTGCACCGCAAGCTTTCGCCGACGCACACCGAGCGGATCGTCTGGGCGGCCGGTGATGGTGCGGGGCTCCGCGTTGTCGATACCCCGGCCGGCCGTATCGGGGGCCTGATCTGCTGGGAGCATTTCAACCCGCTCGCTCGACACGGTCTCCACGCCCAGAATGAGGAAATCCATGTCGCCGCCTGGCCGGACTCTCCGGAGTCGCACAATATCGCTGCGCGCTCTTACGCGCTCGAAGGTCGGTGTTTCGTGGTCTCTGCGGCGCAGATCGTGTCAACCGACGACCTCCCGGTGGACCTACTGGATGCTTATCGAGCCGGGGTCGGACCGGAGGCGCCAGAGAGCGGACTCTTGTTCGACGGAGGTTCGAACGTCGTCGGTCCGGACGGCTCGTGGATCGTTGAACCCGTCGTCGGCGAGGCACGCACGATCATTGCGACTCTCGACCTCGAGCGACGGTACGAGGAGTTGCTCGATCTTGACGTGGCGGGTCACTACGCGCGCCCCGATGTCTTCCAACTCACGATCAATCGGTCCCGTCGTGACTCGGGCGTTCGTTTCACCCGCATGGGGCTATAGCGCCGTGATCCCGTCACAGCGACCGCCGGTCCGGCTGCATCAGCACCGGTAGCCTTAGCGGGTGAAGACATTCGAGCGCCTGTTCACTGAACTCAGTGAGAAGGCGCAGTCGCGCCCCGCGGGTTCGGGAACCGTGGCTCAGCTCGATGCGGGCGTGCACGCAATCGGCAAGAAGATCGTCGAGGAGGCCGCAGAGGTGTGGATGGCTGCCGAATACCAGACGAACGATGAGACCGCCGTCGAGATCTCGCAACTCATCTACCACCTGCAGGTGCTCATGGTCGCGAAGGGTCTCACCCCCTCGGACGTCTGGCGACACCTCTAAACAGAGCGTTACGCCAGACCGTCCCCGTCGATCGAAAGACCACAATGCTGAGAATTGCAGTTCCAAACAAAGGTTCGCTGAGCGAAACCGCTGCTGAAATGCTGCACGAGGCCGGCTACGCCGGACGTCGTGACCTGCGCGCGCTCAGTGTGCGCGATGAACGTAACGATGTCGAGTTCTTTTACCTACGCCCCCGCGATATCGCCACGTATGTCGGGTCCGGTGCGCTTGACGTTGGAATCACCGGCCGGGACCTGCTGCTGGATTCTGGCTCGAGTGCCACCGAGATCGCGAGTCTGGACTTCGGGCAGTCGACTTTCCGCTTTGCCGCACCAGCGGGCAAGTTCACCGCTCTCAGCGATTTGGGGGGTGTTCGTGTGGCGACGAGCTACGCGGGCCTGGTGGGCGCGTTCCTCAAGAAGGCGGGAGTGCACGCAGAGCTGGTGAGTCTCGATGGTGCTGTGGAGTCAGCTGTGCGGCTCGGCGTGGCCGATGCGGTGGCTGACGTCGTGTCGACAGGCTCCACGTTGCGCGCGCAGGGCCTCGAGATCTTCGGCCCGGTCATCCTCGAATCAAGTGCAGTACTGGTCAGCGCGAACATCGGTCTCGCGGGCATTGCCACTCTTCAACGTCGTCTTCAGGGGGTCCTGGTCGCGCGCCAATTCGTGCTTGTCGACTACGACGTACCGATCGCGCTGCTCGAGTCCGCAACCCGGATCACGCCCGGGATCGAGAGTCCGACGATTTCACCGCTGCACGACCCGGAGTGGGTTGCTGTGCGGTCAATGGTCCCGAGAGCGGACGCAAACCAAGTGATGGATGAGCTGTACGAGCTCGGTGCTCGAGCGATTCTGATCAGCTCGATCCACGCGGCCCGCCTCTGATGTCGCTGAGTGTGCGGGTGATTCCCTGTCTTGACGTATCAGGCGGTCGCGTCGTGAAGGGCATCAACTTCCTCGACCTGAGGGATGCTGGCGATCCGGTCGAACTTGCCCGCCGCTACTACGAGCAGGGTGCAGACGAGATCACTTTCCTCGATGTGACGGCAACCGTGGATGATCGTGAAACCACCTACGACGTTGTGCGCGCCACCGCGGAGCAGGTATTCATCCCGCTGACTGTCGGAGGTGGAGTGCGCAACGTCGACGATGTCGCGCGCCTGCAAGCCAACGGGGCGGACAAAGTGGGCGTGAACAGCGCGGCGATCGCGCGCCCGGAACTCCTCACCGAAATCGCTGACCGCTTCGGCGCGCAGGCGCTCGTACTGAGCCTCGACGTGAAGCGAAGTACGCGAACGCCGAGTGGTTTCGTGGTGACGACCCACGGCGGGCGTTCCGAGACGAACATCGACGCGCTCGCTTGGGCGCGTGAGGCCATCGAGCGCGGGGCGGGCGAGCTGCTCGTGAATTCGATCGATGCTGACGGCACCAAGCGGGGATTCGACCTGGAGCTGATCGCCGCGGTACGCCAACTGAGCAGCGTTCCGATCATTGCGAGCGGGGGCGCCGGTGCGGCCGGTGACTTTGCCCCGGCAATTTTTGCGGGCGCAGACGCCGTGCTCGCGGCATCTGTCTTCCACAATGGAGAATTGAACGTCGGCGATGTCAAGGCGGCGCTGGGTGAAGCGGGATTGGTGATTCGATGAGTGAGGTCCTGACCGATGCGACAGTGAACTCGGTCATCGATCGCGTAACATTCGCGGCGGATGGCCTGATGCCTGCGATCATCCAGGAGGCCGGCACGAAGGATGTGCTGATGCTCGGGTACATGAACTCTGAAGCACTGCGGCGCACACTCACCGAGGGTCGCGTCACGTTCTGGAGTCGCAGCCGACAGGAGTTCTGGCGCAAAGGTGACACCAGCGGTCACGTACAACACGTCCGCGGTGCAGCTCTCGACTGTGACGCCGACGCGATCCTGGTGACCGTCGACCAGCATGGTCCGGCCTGCCACACCGGTGCACATGCCTGTTTCGACGTCGATCCGCTGAGCCCGTACGCGGGTGAGGGCAATGAATAACTCGACCAGCGAACAGGACTTTACCGCGCGACTTGATGCCGGCGACCGTGTCATCCCGGTCATCCGCGAGATCTTTGCCGATGGCGAGACACCGATCGGCATCTATCGCAAGCTTGCAGTCGGGAAGCCGGGCACGTTTCTGCTGGAATCGGCCGAGCAAGGTGGCATCTGGTCGCGGTTCTCCTTCGTGGGGGTGGGGAGCTTCGGCGTGCTCACGCAGGCGGGGGAAGCAACGACCTGGCTCGACTACGGGCTTTCCGTTGACCGGGCGCTCGGCCGCAACCCGCTGCCGGGGCCGCTCGACGCGCTCGCGAACCTCTACGAACGCTGGAGCACTCCGCATGTGCCGGGCCACCCACCCCTCACCGGCGGACTCGTGGGTTTCATCGGCTGGGAGGCGATCCGGCAGATTGAGCGCCTCCCGAACATCCCGCCGGCAGATTTCAGCGTGCCCGGCCAGGCGCTGAGCTTCGTGTCAGAACTCGTAGTCATTGACCATCGTTTCGGCACCGTGCAGCTGATTGCGGCGGCACTGAACGACGGAGTCGATGCGCGGGACACGCTCTGGAACGACGCGCAGGGTCGTCTCGATCAACTGCAGGCGAACCTCGCGAAGCCGAGCGAGACCTGGCTCGCTGAGGTCGATTTGTCGATCGCGCCCGAACCTATCCCGCGCACGACACCGGAGGAATTCGCGCAGTCGATCGAGAAGTCGAAGCAGTACATCCGCGACGGCGACGTGTTCCAAGTCGTCATCTCGCAGCGTTTCGACCATGAAATCACAGCGGATCCGATCGACGTGTATCGCGTGCTCCGCACTCTCAACCCATCGCCGTACATGTACCTGCTCACCCTCGTCGATCCGTCCGGGGAGCCGTACGCGATTGTCGGATCGAGCCCGGAAGCGCTGGTCAAGGTGTCCGGCCAGCGCGTCTACATGCATCCGATCGCGGGCTCACGACCGCGCGGTGAGACCCCCGAAGCAGATCTGGACCTGGGCCTCGAATTGCTCGCTGATCAGAAGGAGCAGGCAGAACACCTCATGCTTGTTGACTTGGCCCGCAACGACCTGCTCAAAGTCTGCGTGCCTGGCAGCGTCGAGGTCACCGAATTCATGCAGGTGGAGCGGTTCAGCCACATCATGCATCTGGTGTCCTCTGTCGAGGGCGACCTGGACGCCGACGCGAGCTCGGTGGATGTTTTCCGCGCCACGTTCCCCGCAGGCACACTGTCTGGCGCACCCAAGCCGAGGGCACTAGAGATCATCGATGAGCTCGAGCCGGCACAGCGCGGGGTCTACGGGGGAGTCGTGGGATATTTCGATTTCGCAGGCGACGCGGACCTCGCAATCGCGATCCGCACGACAACCATCGTGGGCGGTCTGGCCCGCGTGCAGGCGGGTGCGGGCCTCGTGGCCGATTCCGAGCCGGTTGCCGAGCATCAGGAATCCCAGAATAAGGCGGCCGCGCCTCTGCGCGCGGTTGCGGTCGCGAACGCCATGCGGCGGATTCCGTGACGAGGGCGAAGCTCCACCTGATTCTCGCCGCTGTTGTGCTTGGCGCACTCACCCTCGTCGCCTGGACGCAGCCGTGGTTCACCCTGACCCTCAGCGGGGGGAAGCTGCTGTCGGTCACGGGCCAGGTTGCCGCACCGGCACTTTCCGCCCTTGGGCTGGCCTCGCTCGCACTCGGAGCCGCTTTAAGTATCGCGGGAAAAGTCTTTCGCGCGGTGCTCGGCGTTGTGCAGGTTCTCATCGGCTTACTCGTTGCGGGCTCGGCGATTACCGCACTGGCCGACCCTGTGTCAGCATCCTTGAAGGCCGTCACGGATGCCGTCGGCGAAAGCGGCGCCGGTGCCGTTGCCGCGCTCGTGACATCGATTGGAGCGAGTGCATGGCCGGTCATCACCGTCGTACTCGGGATACTCGCCACGCTCGCAGGGTTCGCAATCCTTGCGACCATGCGCCGTTGGCCCGGCCCGACGCGCAAGTACGAAGCGACCGCTGGGCCCGGCGAATCAACCGCGGGCAGCTGGGATGCCTTGAGCGCCGGAAAGGATCCAACGTGAGAGCGGACCTACGCGTCGAGCCCCGACGCATCGGGTTAGAATTTAGGTAGCAGAACAAGAATGGAGACTTACGATGAGCATTTCTGACCCCGGCCACGGAAACTCGACGGCAGCGTGGACCGCCGTCATCGTTATGCTCGTCGCGATCGTCTTAGGAACCCTCGCCTTCTGGTTCAACATGGCGTGGCTTGTGGGGGCCTCTGTGGGGCTTCTCGTGATTGGCGGCATCCTTGGGCTGGTCCTGAAGCGCATGGGGTACGGCGTGAACGGCGCGAGGATTACGCCGAAGGCGCACAGCTAGGGTGCTTCACGAACTAGTAGCCGGAGCGCTCCACGACGCTTCGGAGCGTCGTGCTGTACGCAGCATGGCTGAAGTCGAACGGGCCGCCCTCGAGGCGAGCCCGCCGCTCGATGTGCTCGAGGCGCTGAGCCCCCGAGATCACGTGCGGATTATCGCCGAGATCAAGCGTGCGAGCCCTTCTCGCGGGCCGCTTGCCGATATCCCCGACCCCGCGTCATTGGCTGAGGCGTATCAGCTCGGCGGCGCGAGCGCGATCAGCGTTCTCACCGAAGCACGGCGTTTCGGGGGGTCGCTGGAGGATCTGGTGGCGGTTCGGGCGGCCGCATCCGTTCCTCTGCTGCGCAAGGATTTCATCGCCGAGCCGTACCAGGTGATCGAGGCTCGCGCCGCGGGTGCCGATATGGTGCTGCTGATCGTCGCCGCCCTGGATCAGGCCACCCTAAAATCCCTCTTCCAATTGGTGAACGGCATGGGAATGACCCCGTTGATGGAGACGCACAGCGCCGACGAAGTTGAACGTTCCCTCGATCTGGGCGCAGATCTCATCGGCGTCAATGCTCGAGACCTTGACACTCTTGAGCTCGACCCTGACCTGTTCGGTCGCTTAGCCGACCTGATCCCGAGTGGCGTGATCAGGGTTGCCGAATCAGCCGTGAAGACGACCGCGGATGTAGCGCACTACCGCCGTGCGGGCGCAGACGTCGTTCTCGTGGGCGAAGCTCTCGTGACGGGCGGCGACCCGATCGCGACACTCCGCGAGTTCCTGGCGGCGTCATAATGCCCAGAGGAGCTGCACATGCTGCGCGATGAGGTTGGCCCATACTTCGGCGAATACGGTGGACGATTTGTTCCCGAGTCGCTCATCGCGGCCCTTGACGAGCTGGAAGCTGCATACCGGTCGGCCCGCACCGACCCGGTGTTCCAGGCCGAACTGGCTCAGCTGCACGCCACGTACACCGGTCGCCCGAGCATCATCACTGAGGTTCCGCGCTTCGCGCAACACGCGGGCGGAGCGCAGATCATCCTCAAGCGCGAAGACCTCAACCACACCGGTTCACACAAGATCAATAACGTTCTTGGACAGGCACTCCTCGCTCGCAGGCTCGGCAAGACCCGCCTGATCGCCGAAACCGGTGCCGGCCAGCACGGAGTGGCGACGGCCACAGCTGCCGCGCTCTTCGGGATGGAATGCGTCGTGTACATGGGCGAGGTCGACACGGTTCGCCAGGCGCTCAACGTGGCGCGTATGCGACTGCTCGGGGCAACGGTCATCCCCGTTGTCACCGGTTCGCGCACACTCAAGGACGCGATCAACGATGCACTTCGTGACTGGGTGGCAAACGTCGACAACACGTACTACCTGCTCGGTACTGTCGCGGGCCCGCACCCGTTCCCGGTGATGGTGCGCGACTTCCACAAGATCATTGGCGAGGAGGCACGGTCTCAGGTGCTTGAACTCACCGGCAGGCTTCCTGACGCCGTCACCGCCTGCGTCGGAGGCGGCAGTAACGCGATGGGCATCTTCCACGCATTCCTCGATGACTCGGAGGTCGCACTCTATGGCTACGAGGCCGCCGGCGAGGGCCACCTCACCGAGAGGCACGCAGCGACGATCACCCGTGGGCGCCCCGGAATACTCCACGGCGCGCGCTCATACCTGCTGCAGGACGAAGACGGCCAGACGGTCGAGTCGCATTCAATCTCCGCTGGTCTCGACTATCCGGGCGTGGGGCCGGAGCACGCTTGGCTGAACGATATTGGCCGCGCCACGTATCTGCCGATCACCGATGACGAGGCAATGACCGCACTTCGGCTTCTGAGCCTCACCGAGGGAATTATCCCGGCGATCGAATCTGCGCACGCCCTCGCGGGCACCATGAAACTCGGCGTCGAACTCGGGCCCGAGGCGATCATCCTCGTCAATCTGAGCGGTCGCGGAGATAAGGACATGGAGACCGCGGGCAAGTACTTCGATATCCTCGACACCGCTGCGCTGGCGGCCGACGACTCGGCTCCACTGTGAGCACGAGTGCCGTCGAATCGGTGATCGCTGCGCGCAAGGCCGCGGGATCGGGTGCGCTCGTCGGCTACCTTCCGGTCGGATTTCCCGATCTCGCCACGAGCATCGACGCGGCGGTTGCCCTCGTCGAGAACGGGGTCGATGTTATCGAGCTCGGCCTGCCGTACTCCGACCCCGTGATGGACGGTACGGTCATCCAGAAGGCCACTCAGGCTTCCCTGGCCGGCGGATTTCGCCTGGCGCACGGATTCGAGGCCGTGGCAGCGATCACCGCGCGGGTCTCTGCGCCCGTCCTCGTGATGACCTACTGGAATCCCGTGTTGCAATACGGTGTCGACCGGTTCGCCGAGGACCTGCTCGCTGCCGGCGGTGCCGGTCTCATTACCCCGGACCTCGTGGCTGACGATGCAGCGACCTGGCTCGAAGCGTCCGATCGTACCGGGCTCGACCGCGTCTTTCTCGCCGCACCCTCGTCGACGGATGCCCGGCTCGAGCAGGCGGTGCGCGGGAGCAGAGGCTTCGTGTACGCCGTCTCCACGATGGGTATCACTGGCGCGCGCAGTGACGTGGACTCCGCAGCTCGCACCCTTGTGGCACGCCTGCGGGACGCGGGAGCAACCAGCACGTGTGTTGGTCTCGGAATCTCGACCAGGGATCAGGTGCGCGAGGTAATCAGCTATGCCGACGGCGCGATAGTCGGCTCGGCACTCGTCACCGCACTCGCGGAGCACGGAGTCAGCGGGGTCGCTCGCACCGCGTCCGCACTGGCCGCCGGTACTAGACTCGCGTAGTCCTAACGCAGAAAGGTGACGGGCTTGTCGTTACTGCCGCTCAGCATCCTCAGCATCCCCAGCCCGCCACCAGACTGGCAGATTCCGATCACCATCCCGATCGGCCAATGGCTGCACGGGCTCATCGCGACAATTCCCGCAGACCAGGTCATCGCGATTCATACCTATGCGCTGTGCATTCTGGCTGGCATCATCTTCGCCACCATTGTGACCTCACGCCGTCTGAGCGCGCGCGGTGCAGAACCGGGCGTGGTCCTCGACGTCATCATCTGGGCGGTACCGCTCGGACTCGTCGGTGCACGCACCTTCCACGTGCTCACCCACGCCGGCAATTACTTCTATCCCGGTGCCGACCCATGGGAGGTCGTGCGCATCTGGGACGGTGGCAACGCGATATTCGGTGCACTGATTGGTGGTGCGGTCGGCGCATGGATTGGGTGCCGTCTCGTGGGCATACGGTTCTGGAGCTTTGCGGATGCCCTCGCCCCTGCAATGCTTCTCGCCCAGGCATTGGGTCGCCTCGGCAACTATTTCAACCATGAACTCTTCGGGGCGCCGACCGACCTGCCATGGGGGCTCGATATCCCGGCTCCGAACACCGCAATCCCGGTTGGTCTGCCGCCAGGAACGCTCTTCCACCCGACATTTCTCTACGAGATGATCTGGAATGTAGTGGGTATCGTGCTGCTCCTCGCCCTCGAGCGCAAGTACAGCCTCGTCAAGCGAACAATTGCGGGCATCAGCGTCTTGGCACCGAAGGGCGGCGAGATCCGACTGCAGTGGGGCAAGGTCTGGGCGTTGTACATGATCTGGTACGGAATCGGTCGCGCCTGGCTCGAGGAGCTGCGTGTCGACCCGAGCGATGTCTACTTCGGGCTGCGCACGAACACGTGGGCCGCACTACTGGCGATAGTGCTCGGCATCATTCTTTTCGTCGTGCAGACGCGTCGTCATCCGGGACTGGAGCCCGGGCCGTATCTCCCCGGTCGTGAGTGGAAACCGGACGGTGCGCTAGGCTTGGATGACACCTATTCGGACACTGATGAGCCTAACGATGGCGCCCTCGTCTCATCTGAACAGCTCGCCACAAGCGGCCAGGCATAGTCTCAATAGCGCAGGCATCGCGTCCTAACACACGGGGCAAAAGTCTTCGCAATCGGGACACACAACCCTCTGGGCCGCCGACGTCCCTTTCGAATCAGCACGACGCCTATCGCATCGGCTGCACCATTATTTCGCGAGGACGGTATCGATTGGCTCTCACGCCACCCTTTCAGCGCTTCGGATCTGCCCCTGGGGCGACCGGGCTCTATGACCCGCGCAATGAACGGGATGCCTGCGGGCTTGCGATGGTGGCGACGCTTCGAGGAACGGCCGGCCACGACATCATCGCTACCGCTCTCGGTGCGCTGCGTAATCTGGAACACCGCGGAGCCGTGGGTTCGGATGCCGGTACGGGTGACGGTGCGGGAATCGTCACGCAGATTCCCGATACCTTTCTCCGGGCTGTGGTGGACTTCGAGCTGCCGATGGCGGGGCGGTATGCGGTGGGCATGGCATTTCTACCCACCGACGAGGCCGAGCGCGAGGCTGTCAGGAGTGGCGTCGCGCGCCTCGCCGCAGAAGAGGATCTCGTCGTGCTGGGCTGGCGCGAGGTTCCGACCGAACCCGGACACCTGGGCACACTGGCTCGGAATGCCATGCCCGTGTTCGAGCAAATGTTCCTGCGTTCCACCCGGAACGATGCGAAAGGGCCGCTCGGTGGGATCGAACTGGAACGGCAGGTATTCCGCCTGCGCAAACGCGCCGAGCACGAGCTGTACGCATATTTCCCATCGTTGAGTTGCCGCACCCTCGTCTACAAGGGAATGGTGACGACCCTCCAGCTTGAGCCGTTCTATCCGGACCTCTCCGATGAACGGTTCGCATCCAAGCTCGCCCTGGTGCACTCCCGCTATTCGACCAATACCTTCCCATCGTGGCCGCTCGCTCAGCCTTTTCGTATGATCGCGCACAACGGCGAGATCAATACGGTGCAAGGCAACAGAAATTGGATGCGCGCGCGCCAGTCCCAGTTGGAGAGCGACGTCCTCGGCGACCTGGGTCCGCTGCTGCCCATAAACACACCGGGTGCGAGCGACTCTGCATCGTTTGACGAAGTCGTCGAATTGCTGAATCTCGCGGGCCGATCCCTGCCGCACGCCATGATGATGATGGTTCCCGAGGCGTATGAGAATCAGCTCGATGTTGACCCCGCGCGCAGGGCGTTCTACGAATATCACGCCATGATGATGGAGCCGTGGGACGGCCCGGCAGCCCTCGTATTCACCGACGGAACCCTTGTCGGTGCCACACTCGACCGCAACGGTCTTCGCCCCGGTCGCTATCTCGTGACAGATGACGGCCTGGTGGTGCTTGCGAGTGAAATCGGAGTTCTTCCGGACGTCGACCAGTCGACAGTCGTGCGCAAGGGTCGGCTTCGTCCGGGGAAGATGTTTCTTGTCGACACCGCCGAAGGTCGCATTATCGAAGACGACGAGGTCAAGGCAGAACTTGCGGCGTCCGAGCCGTGGGGCGAGTGGCTGGATGCTGGCCGGATTGCACTGGCGGACCTGCCGAACCGCGAACACATCGTGCACACCCCAGCCTCGGTTTCTCGCAGACAGCGCACCTTCGGGTACACCGAAGAGGAGTTGCGCATCCTTGTTACCCCGATGGCGCAGAATGCTGCAGAGCCACTCGGAGCAATGGGTTCAGACGCGCCGATTGCCGTGCTCGCCGAGCGCCCGCGCCTGCTTTTTGACTACTTCACACAGCAGTTCGCGCAGGTGACGAACCCGCCGCTGGACTCCATTCGTGAAGAGGTAGTCACCTCAATGAAGCTCGGGCTCGGACCCGAACGCAACCTGCTCACCGCTACGCCCGAGCACGCCAGGCAGGTGGCGCTTGATTTTCCGGTGATCGACAACGACGAACTGGCAAAGATCCAGCACATCGACACGCATCCCGGCAGCACGCTGGCTAAGACGATCCGTGGCCTCTATCGAGTCGACAAGGGTCCGCGAGCGATGGAAAAGCGACTCGCGAAGATGTGCAGGGAGGCCGACGCCGCGATAGCCGCCGGTGCGCAGTTCATCATCCTGTCCGACCGCGACTCCAACAAGGACTACGCGCCAATCCCATCGTTGCTCATGCTCGCTGCGGTGCACCATCACCTCATCCGCGAGGAGAACCGTATGAAGGTGGGCCTTATCGTCGAGGCCGGTGACGTACGCGAGGTGCATCACGTCGCGCTCCTGGTGGGCTACGGAGCATCGGCAATCAATCCGTACCTCGCGATGGAGACTGCCGAGGAGCTCGTTCGCAGCGGAATGATTGTGGGCATCACCCCCGAGAAGGCCGTCAAGAATCTCATCAAGGCGCTCGGCAAAGGCGTGCTGAAGACAATGTCGAAGATGGGGATCTCGGTCGTGGGCTCGTACGCGGGTGCGCAGGCATTCGAGGCGGTGGGCCTGTCGCAGGAGTTCGTGGACCGGTACTTTACCGGCACGTCGAGCTTGCTCGGCGGAGTGGGTATGGAGGTTATCGCCGCGGAGAGTGCTTCGCGACATTCCTCCGCGTACCCCGAGGATGGCTCGCCGAGCGTGCACGAACGACTGGCCACCGGCGGCGAGTATCAGTGGCGCCGCGATGGGCCACCACACCTCTTCAACCCGGACACGGTATTCCGGCTGCAGCACGCAACACGGTCGCGGCGGTACGACATTTTCCGCGAGTACACCAAGCTCGTGGATGATCAGGCCGAAAACCTGATGACGCTTCGCGGGCTGTTCACAATTCGCGAAGGCGGGCGTCCTGTTGTTCCGCTCGACGAAGTCGAATCCGTCGCGTCGATCGTCAAACGATTCAACACCGGTGCGATGAGTTACGGCTCAATCAGCCAGGAAGCGCACGAGACCCTCGCTATCGCAATGAACTCGCTTGGCGCACGCTCAAACACGGGCGAAGGTGGCGAGGACGTTGCACGTCTCCTCGACCCCGAGCGTCGCAGCGCGATCAAGCAGGTGGCGTCCGGTCGGTTCGGGGTCACGAGTATGTATTTGACTCACGCCACAGATATCCAGATCAAGATGGCGCAGGGTGCGAAGCCCGGCGAGGGCGGCCAGCTTCCGGCAGGCAAGGTTTATCCCTGGATCGCTCGCACCAGACACAGCACGGCCGGCGTCGGACTGATTTCACCACCCCCGCACCACGACATCTACTCGATAGAAGACCTCAAGCAACTCATCTTCGACCTCAAGCGAGCGAATCCTGAGGCACGTATCCACGTCAAGCTCGTGAGCCAGTCCGGAATCGGTGCTGTTGCTGCGGGTGTCGCCAAGGCAAAGGCCGATGTCGTGCTCGTCTCCGGTCACGATGGCGGCACTGGCTCCAGTCCGTTGAGTTCGCTCAAGCACGCCGGTACACCCTGGGAACTCGGCCTCGCAGAGACCCAGCAGACACTCATGCTCAACGGCATGCGTGACCGGGTCGTAGTGCAGGTTGATGGCCAGATGAAAACCGGTCGCGACGTGATCATCGGGGCTCTGTTGGGCGCCGAGGAATTTGGCTTCGCGACCGCACCCCTGGTCGTTTCGGGCTGCATCATGATGAGGGTCTGCCACCTCGACACGTGCCCGGTGGGCGTCGCGACGCAGAATCCGGAACTTCGTGCACGTTTTAACGGCAAGCCGGAGTTCGTCGTCAACTTCTTTGAATTCCTCGCCCAAGAAGTGCGCGAGTACCTCTCGGTGCTGGGGTTTCGCACTATTGAGGAAGCCGTCGGCCACAACGAGTTGCTGGATGTCCGGCGCGCCGTCCATCACTGGAAGTCCGACGGTCTCGACCTCTCTCCGATCCTCGTGGGGCCGCAGTTCACGGACGCCGAGCCGCGCTCCAACCGGGTACAGCAAGACCATGAACTGGCGAAACACTTCGACCAGAAACTCATCACGCTCAGTGCCGACGCGCTCGAGAACGGCACACCCGTCATCATCGATCTGCCGATTCGCAATACGGAGCGTGCGGTTGGCACAATGCTCGGTCACGAGGTCACACTGCGGCACGGCGAGAACGGACTTCCGAACGGGACTATCGCGGTCAGGCTCACCGGCACTGCTGGCCAGTCTCTCGGCGCATTCATGCCTTCTGGAATCACGCTGCGTCTCGAGGGTGACAGCAATGATTACGTGGGCAAGGGGCTCTGCGGTGGTGAGATCATCATCCGCCCGCACCGCGCCAGCGTTTTCGCGGCCGAACGCAACGTCATCGCGGGCAACGTTATTGGGTACGGTGCCACTCTGGGGAGCATGTTTATTCGAGGAATCGTGGGTGAGCGTTTTCTCGTGCGCAACTCCGGTGCGACGGCGGTCGTCGAGGGCGTCGGCGATCACGCCCTCGAGTACATGACAGGCGGACTCGCGGTGATTCTTGGTGCGACCGGTCGCAACCTCGGCGCCGGCATGTCGGGCGGTAGCGCGTACATCTATGACCTGCGTCGGGAACGCGTAAACCCGGAGTCCCTGGCTACAGGAGAACTTGAACTCCTGTCCATGGGCAGCGCAGATGTTGAGATTCTCAGCGATCTCCTTACGCGTCATCGTGATGAAACGGATTCGGTGGTCGCCAGGAAGATGCTCGAGAACCTCGACGAGACAGTCTCCCGGTTCACCAAGGTGCTTCCACGCGACTTTGCCGCCGTCATCCAGACCCGCCAAACCGCGATCGACGAAGGGCTCGACCCAGACGGGGATGTAACCTGGGCGCGCATAATGGCGGTGACCAATGGGTGATCCAAGAGGATTCCTGAAGGCACGTGAGCGCGAGCTTCCGAAGCGTCGCCCCGTCGCTCTTCGACTGATGGATTGGAAAGAGGTCTACGACGCTCAGAACCCCGCTGAGCTCCGGCGCCAAGCCGGTCGGTGCATGGATTGCGGAATCCCGTTCTGCCATCAGGGCTGCCCGCTCGGAAACCTCATTCCCGAGTGGAACGACCTGACCTGGCGCGACGAGAACGCTCAGGCTGTCGAACGCTTGCACGCAACGAACAACTTCCCGGAGTTCACCGGACGTTTGTGCCCTGCGCCCTGCGAAAGTTCCTGCGTACTCGGCATCAGCCAGCCAGCGGTCACGATCAAGCAGGTCGAGGTCTCCATCATTGACCAGGCTTTCGCGAGCGGCCTCGTGGTTCCACATCCGCCCGAGCGCCTCACCGGTAAAACCGTCGCAGTCGTTGGTTCTGGTCCGGCTGGGCTCGCCGCGGCGCAGCAACTTACCCGGGCCGGGCACACGGTCGCGGTCTTCGAGAAGGATGACCGTATCGGTGGACTGCTCCGCTATGGCATCCCCGACTTCAAGATGGAGAAGAAACACGTCGAAGCGCGTCTCGCGCAGATGACGGCTGAGGGTACGCGATTCAAGGCGAACATCGAGATTGGCGTGGACATCACCTGGGACGACCTCAGGGCGCGCTACGACGCGGTTGTCGTCGCCACTGGCGCCACAGTTCCAAAAGATCTCCCCGTGCCCGGCCGCGACCTCATGGGCGTTCACTTCGCCATGGAATTTCTCGTTCCGGCCAATCGTGTCGGGGCTGGTGACCTGGTTGAGAACCAGATCACTGCCGAAGGTAAGCACGTCGTGATTCTTGGTGGTGGCGATACCGGCGCCGATTGCATCGGTACGGCGCACCGCCAGCGGGCGCTGTCAGTAACCAACCTTGCGATCGGTATCCAGCCCCCCGGAGAGCGCCCTGATAACCAGCCCTGGCCGATGGCACCGACGCTTTTCGAGGTGTCAAGCGCCCACGAAGAGGGTGGGGAGCGTGTCTACCTGGCCTCGACCGTCGAGTTTCTTGCAAACGAGGCCGGCGAGGTTCGCGCAATTCGGGTTGCCGAGACCGAGTACCTGGATGGTCGCCGCGTGCCGAAGTCGGGCACCGAGCGCGAGATCCCTGCTGACCTCGTTCTTCTTGCGCTCGGCTTCACCGGTCCCGAGTCCGAGGCGCTTCAGATGCAGTTGCCCGTGCCGTTCAGCCCGAGCGGACTGATCGAACGTGGCGTCACCTACGAGACCAGCGAGGCCGGCGTGTTTGTGGCTGGTGACGCGGGACGGGGCCAGTCTCTCATCGTCTGGGCGATCGCAGAAGGCCGGGCTGCGGCATCCGCCGTGGATGAGTACCTTGAAGGCAGCACCCAGCTTCCGTTCCCCGTGAAGCCGACGGACCATGGGATCACCATCTAAGCGCTGCCTTACCCACCACCACCCGCACCAGTAACCACAGAAGGAAGTCATGAGACGAGCCAAAATCGTCGCAACGCTCGGCCCCGCAACGTCGAGCTACGAAAACATCCGAGCGATCATCGATGCAGGTGTCGATGTCGCTCGCATGAACCTCAGCCACGGCTCATACGCGGTGCACGAGGAGGTTTACGCGAACGTGCGTAGAGCAGCCGAAGATTCGGGGAGGGCCGTGGCAATCATGGTTGACCTGCAGGGCCCGAAGATTCGCCTCGGCAAGTTCGAGGCGGGTCCCTACGAACTCGCAGTCGGTGACACCTTCAAAATCACTACGGAAGACGTGATTGGAACCAGAGAACTCTCGGGCACGACTTTCAAGGGTCTTCCGGACGACGTCTCGATTGGCGATTTTCTGCTGATCGATGACGGCAAAGTGAAGGTGCAGGTAACGGACGTGAGCGGGCCGGTCGTGACTACCGAGGTGATTGTTGCCGGTGCGGTGTCGAACAACAAGGGCATCAACCTTCCCGGTGTCGCGGTCAACGTCCCCGCGCTGTCTGAGAAGGACGAGGATGACCTGCGCTGGGGCTTGCGTCTGGGGGCGGACCTCATTGCGCTCTCATTCGTGCGAGACGCCGATGACATCATCCGCGTGCACGAGATCATGGCAGAGGAGGGTCGCAAGATTCCCGTCATTGCCAAAATTGAGAAGCCGCAGGCAGTAGATCACCTCGAGGCCATCGTTGACGCGTTCGATGCAATTATGGTTGCGCGTGGCGACCTCGGTGTGGAAATGCCTCTGGAAGCCGTACCCATCGTGCAGAAGCGCACAATCGAGCTCGCCCGCCGCATGGCGAAGCCGGTCATCGTGGCGACGCAAATGCTCGAATCGATGATCTCGTCGCCAGTTCCGACCCGCGCCGAGACCTCCGATGTCGCAAACGCCATTCTCGATGGGGCTGACGCTGTCATGCTCAGCGGCGAGACGAGCGTCGGCGAGTATCCGGTGATCACCGTTCAGACCATGGCACGTATCGTCGTCTCTACCGAGGATCATGGCCTTGAGCGCATCCCGCCGCTGGGAACCAAGCCGCGCACCCAGGGCGGCGCACTCACTCTCGCAGCCGCCGAAGTCGCTGACTTCGTGGACGCAAAGTACGTGTGCGTCTTCACCGAGTCCGGGGATGCAGCGCGAAGGATGTCAAGGCTCAGGTTCCGTGTTCCGATGAAGGCGTTTACGCCCGACCCGGCAATTCGGCGCCGGATGGCATTGTTCTGGGGCATTGAGTCGTTTGTGGTCCCCAGCGTCACGCACACGGATGCCATGTACCACCAGGTCGATGAAGTGCTGCTCTCTCGAGGTCTTGCGGAGGTGGGGGACAAGGTAGTCGTGATCTCGGGCTCCCCTCCCGGTGTGTCCGGGTCGACCAACGACCTTCGCGTGCACATCGTCGGCAGCACGATGAACGCTGATCGTCCGGAGCAGCAGGACTAGTGTCGTTTAGGTTCAGCTGAAAGCTGAAGCACGCAGAACACGATGAAGGGCTACCCCAGCAGGGATAGCCCTTCATCAAGTGCCGGATGTGGGACTTGAACCCACACGTCCTTTCGAACAAAGCATTTTGAGTGCTCCGCGTCTGCCATTCCGCCAATCCGGCGCGCCACGACGCTGAAAAGAATACCGTAGGCTCTTGGACGTGACCGACCAAAATGTGCCCACCACGCCACCGCGTCGGGTGGTCGTCGCCGAGGATGAGTCGCTCATCCGCATGGACATCGTGGAGATTCTCCGCGATAACGGCTTCGAGGTCGTCGGGGAAGCGGCTGACGGCGAGACGGCGGTCGCCCTGGCCACCGAGTTGCGTCCCGATCTTGTGATCATGGACGTCAAGATGCCCAAGCTCGACGGCATTTCCGCTGCTGAGAGACTCAGCAAGAACCACATCGCGCCGGTCGTGCTGCTCACCGCGTTCAGCCAGAAGGAACTCGTCGAGCGCGCATCCGAGGCCGGTGCCCTCGCTTATGTTGTCAAGCCGTTTACGCCCAGCGACCTCCTCCCGGCGATTGAGATCGCGCTGAGCCGCTACGCACAGATCATCACGCTCGAGGCCGAGGTCGCTGACCTTGTGGAGCGTTTCGAAACCCGCAAGCTGGTCGACCGGGCAAAGGGCCTGCTCAACGAGAAGATGGGCCTCACCGAACCCGAGGCTTTCCGATGGATCCAGAAAGCGTCGATGGACCGTCGGCTCACGATGCACGATGTCGCGCAGGCGATCATCGAGCAACTCAGCGCCAAGAAATAGCTCGAGGCCGGCGTCGCCGTGTTGGCGCGTTCGAGCAGTTCGTTGTCGGCCGCCGACAAACAGCAAGCAGCACCGGGCACCCGCGCTTGACGGGCTAGTCACGGACCCGCTTACGAGGCGCCGCGAGGCGTCAAGGTCCACACGAGCGGGCCGCTGAAACTGAGGTGGCTGCCGCTCCATGCGAGCGAACGATTAGAATTCAACGATCTTTGAGGATGTTTGTCATACGCACCGTCGACAGCCGCCGGCCCTCTTCATCCCTCATGACAATCTCGTGGGTACACAGGGTGCGACCGAGTACCAGCGCGTCGCAGGTGGCAATCACCAGGCCAGAGGCTATAGAGCGCGAATGGGTTGCGTTGATTTCGATGCCCATGGCCAGCCGCCCGGGCCCTGCGTGAATTGCGGACGACACCGACCCAAGAGATTCCGCGATCACGACATGCGCGCCACCGTGCAGAATGCCTACCACCTGCGTATTCCCGAGCACGGGCATCGTCGCAACCGAGTGCTCCGCCGAGAGTTCGAGGTATTCAACGCCCATCTTCGTTGTCAGTGCACCGCCATTCGTTTCGACCAGGCGCGCGTACAGTTCGGGGTCGAGACCGTCGGGCAACTTCACAAAAATGTCCTTACCGATAGGGCATGCGGGCTGTCGGCGGGCGAGGCTAGGCTGGCTTCGTGCCGGACGTGGAAAAGCCTACCCTTCTCATTATCGACGGCCATTCGCTGGCATTCCGGGCCTTCTATGCGCTCCCGCTTGACAGCTTCAGCACCCGCGACGGACAGCACACGAATGCTATTCACGGCTTCTTGTCGATGCTGATCCTGCTGCTGCAGAATGAGAAGCCAACCCATTTGGCGGTTGCCTTCGACATCTCCCGATACTCTTTTCGCACTCGGGAATACGCGGAGTACAAGGGAACGCGCGGTGAGACTCCTGCCGAATTCATTGGCCAGATTCCGCTCCTGGAAGAAGCGCTGAAGGCGATGCGCATCCCCACGATCAGCAAGGAAGACTTCGAGGCTGACGATATCCTGGCGACGCTTGCACGGGAGGGCGCCGAGCAGGGCTTCACCGTTCTCGTGGTTTCTGGTGACCGGGATGCGATCCAGATGGTGAACGACAACGTCACCCTGCTGTACCCGAATGCTCGCGGGGTCTCCGAGCTCAAACGCTACGACCGCGATGCGGTATTCGAGCGGTATGGCATCGAGCCTCACCAGTATCCGGAGGTTGCCGCACTCGTCGGTGAGACCAGCGACAATCTCATCGGGATTGACAAGGTCGGTGAGAAGACCGCCGTGAAGTGGATCACCGCCTACGGCAGCCTGGCTGGTGTGCTCGAGCACGCAGACGAGATCACGGGCGTCGTGGGGGAGAAACTCCGGGAGCAGAAAGATCGTGCGATTCGCAATCGGAAGCTGAACCAGCTGATCACGGATGTCGACCTGGCCATCGGACCGACCGACCTCCGACGCCAGGGAATCGACGAACGTGCCGTCAAGGAGGTCTTCGATCGACTGCAATTCAGGACACTGCTCGATCGAGTCCTGAAGATCGCAGCGATCGAGCGCGGTAATCAGCCCGGTAACGGAGCCAGCAGTGGCGCCGAGACCGCTGCGGGCACTATGGCGGGCAACGGCATCCCGGTTGTTCGCACTATGGTCGACGAGGAACTCGGCAAGTGGATTGACACGGTGAGTCTGAGCGGAACGAAACCGCTGGGCCTGCGCGTTGCGAGTCAGAACGGTGTGGTGACGGGATTCGGCCTCGCGTCGCGCGAGGAATCTGCGTTTGTGCCGTGGGCTCCTGGCCGACCCGACTACGTTGCACTGGAGAAATGGCTCGCGAGCGATGCCCCGAAGCTAATGCATGGCGCGAAGCTGCAGTTGAAGATCCTGCGCGACTCGGGGCTTGAGCTCAACGGCATCTCCTTCGACACGATCCTCGCGGCGTGGCTTCTGAAGCCGGGCGTGAAGGCCGAGACGTTGCAATCCCAGACCTACGACTATCTCGGCGAGACTCTGGAGCAGGCCGACCCGAACCAACTCGTTCCCGAGAAGGAGGGCGCGAGTCCGGCGACTGAGGCATGGTTCGTGCTGCGGATCGCAGAATACCTCTCCGAGAAGCTCGACGCCGGGTCGCGCAGCGTGCTCGACACGATTGAGATACCGCTCGCCCCGGTACTTGCCACGATGGAGCGAACGGGTATCACCGTGAATCGGATCATCCTGGGCAGGCTCACGACCGGCCTGGGGGAGACGGCCGCGGAGGCCGCCCGCCTCGCTTTTGAGGAGATCGGGCGCGAGATAAACCTCGGCAGTCCCAAGCAGTTGCAGGAAGTGCTGTTCGACCAGCTCGGGATGCCGAAGACCCGCTCCAACAAGACCGGCTTCTCAACGGATGCCGCGAGCCTGGCCGACCTGCAGGAACAGGCACCACATCCATTCCTCGACCTGCTCCTGCAGCACCGGGACGCGACGAAACTGCTGCAAATCATCGCCTCGATCGACAAGGCTGTGGATAAGACGGGGCGGGTGCACACGACCTACGAACAGGCTGGTTCGAGCACGGGCCGCATCGCATCCAACGACCCGAATCTGCAGAATGTGCCCGTGAAAACCGAGGTAGGACGCGAAATTCGATCGGCGTTCGAGTCGGGTGCCGAATTCGAAACACTGCTCACCGCCGACTATTCGCAAATCGAGATGCGCATCATGGCTCACCTTTCGGGTGACGAGGGCCTGATCACGGCCTTCAATGAGGGAGAAGACCTTCATCGCTTCGTCGGAGCACGCATTTTCGGCGTCGAGCCGTCAGCGGTGACGCCGGTCATGCGCACCAAGGTCAAGGCGATGTCGTATGGGCTCGCATACGGCCTGAGTGCTTTCGGGCTCAGCAAGCAGTTGCGCATCGAAACGGCCGAAGCAAAGGCACTGATGACCGACTATTTCGCCCGATTCGGTGCGGTGCGCGAGTACCTGCGAAATGTCGTTGAGCAGGCCCGCGTCGACGGGTACACCACCACGATCTACGGTCGTCGTCGGCCGTTCGGCGATCTCACCTCCGGCAACCGGGTGCTGCGAGACAATGCCGAGCGGCAGGCGCTGAACTCCCCGATCCAGGGTTCGGCAGCAGACATCCTCAAGATCGCGATGATCCGTATCGACGCCGACATAGTCGAACGGCGCATGAACTCTCGCATGTTGCTGCAAGTGCACGACGAACTCGTATTCGAGGTCGGAACCGGTGAGCTCGACGAACTCACCGGCATAGTGCGCCAGCGGATGGCCGGCGCGGCAGACTTGCGCGTACCCCTCGACGTGCAGATCGGCACTGGTCCAAACTGGGATGCGGCAGCCCACTAGCGAGGAGAACGATCGTGGCAACGAGATCAGTAGTAGTCGCGTCCAGGATCGGGCTGCATGCTCGCCCGGCGTCGCTGTTTGCCCAGGCTGCTGCGCAGGCGGGAATTCTCGTGACGATTACTTCATCGCCGGGGAAGACGGTGAATGCTGCAAGCATTCTTGGCGTGCTTTCCCTGGGAATTGGTCACGGCGAGACCGTGACGATCAGCGCCGAGGGTGACGGTGCAGACGACGCCATCAACTCGCTGTCCGAGCTCCTCGAGAGTGACCTCGAAACTCAATAGATGGCATGACGCGTACCCCCTGGGTAGGCTCGAATCATGACGAGTCCTAACAATTCCGTCCCTGCTGGCGCACCGAAATCACGAACCCCAACCGAGATCGATCAGATCGCGGAGGACTGGGTGACCACCCTCGCCGAACTTGACCCGACAATTGCGACGTGGATTGGCATTCCGGGCAAGCTCGATGAGTACGCAGACATGTCGCCCGCCGGACACGCGAAGGGCGTAGAGGAAAGCAGGAAGGTTCTAGCCCTGCTCGTCGCCGCTACCGAGGTTGACGACGTCGACTGGGTTACGCGCACCGACCTGGTCAACGAGCTCACTCTGATGCAGGAGTCGAGCGATGCCGGCCTGTGGATGCGTGACGTGAATGTCATCGAGAGCCCTGCGCAGAAAATTCGCGACATTCTCGACCTGATGCCGACCGATACCGAGCAGAACTGGGCGGATATCGCCGGTCGACTGAACAACCTGCCCAAGGCCATTGATGGATATATCGAGACCCTCACCCTGGGCATCCAGAAGGGCGTCACGCCAGCCAAGCGCCAGGTGCGCGAGGTCATCGAACAGGCACGCAAGCACGCTGCCGCAGATGGATTTTTCCACAACTTCACTGCGTCAGCGTCTCTCGCCGACGAGCGGCCGCTGCCGGAGTCGCTGAAGGCAGACCTCGCGAGAGCCGCTGCGGTGGACGCCGCCGCCTACGAGAAGCTGGGCGACTTCATGCATGACGTGCTGCTGCCCGCAGCACAAGACGAGGATGGGGTCGGGCGTGAGATGTACGGTCTCACCTCTCGTCAGTTCCTCGGGGCGAAAATCGATCTCGACGAAACGTACGAGTGGGGCATCGAAGAACTTGCGCGCATGACCGCCGAGCAGGAGCGGATCGCACATGAGATCAAGCCCGGAGCCACGGTTGCCGAGGCCATTGAGATCCTCGATACCGACCCGGCCCGCAAGCTTCACGGAACGGTGGCGCTTCAGGAGTGGATGCAGCAGCTCAGCGATCGTGCGGTGGCCGGACTCTCCGCGACCCACTTCGACATCCCTGATCCGATCAAGCGTTTGGAGTGCCGCATCGCGCCCACTCAGGAGGGTGGTATTTACTACACCGCTCCAAGCGATGACTTCTCGCGAGCCGGTCGAATGTGGTGGTCAGTGCCGGTTGGTGTCACCGAGTTCAACACCTGGCGCGAGACCACGACGGTCTACCACGAGGGCGTGCCGGGACATCACCTGCAAATCGGCCAAGCGGTCTACAACCGCGCCAGGCTGAACACGTACCGTCGTCAGCTCGCGGGTACGTCTGGCCACGCCGAGGGTTGGGCGCTCTACGCCGAGCGCCTCATGGAGGAGCTCGGCTACCTCGATGACCCGGGCGACAGATTCGGGATGCTTGACGGGCAACGCATGCGCGCGGCTCGTGTCGTTCTCGACATAGGAGTGCACCTCGGTAAGCCGAAGCTGCGGGGCACCGGAAAGTGGGACTGGGACTACGCACTCGACTTCATGGGCAAGAACGTCAACATGAGCCCCGAGTTCGTGCGCTTCGAAGTTAACCGGTACTTCGGCTGGCCGGGTCAGGCGCCCTCGTACAAGGTGGGGCAGCGCATCTGGGAAGAGATCCGCGACGAATATCGGGCTGCAGAGGGCGCTGACTTCAACATCAAGGAATTTCACCGAAAGGCACTGGACCTCGGGGGAGTCGGCCTCGATACACTCAAGGCTGCGTTGCTGAAATAACGATTTGAAGCGAAAGGCACCGAGTGAGCGTCAGGGTCGAGAGTGACGCGATCGGCGGAAGTTGGCTGGGTATCGCGAGGCTGATCCTTGCGGACGGTCGAGAAAGCACGTACGACGGACTTCCGATACGTGAGTTGTCGCAGGCGACACTTGAGGTCGCGCATCCCGACCCTGATGACCCGACAATCGCGCAGTATGCGGATCCCGAGCGCCTCGCCTGGATGCTCGCGAACTTCACCGACTATGCGCGTGTCGCCGCATTAGGAGGTGCGCGTTCATACGCTAGTCGCCTCTATGACTATTCGGAGAGTGGCGCGGATCAGATCCAGTGGGTCATCAACCGCCTGCGGGATGATCCAAAATCGCGTTCGGCAACGATCACCACATTTGAGCCACTGCTGGATACGAGCTACATACCGTGCGTCAGCATGCTCGATTTCTGGATGCCGGATGAAACGCTCGAACTGGTTGTTTACGCCCACAGCATCGACTTCGGCGCGAAGGGTTATGCGAATCTGCTGCAGCTCGCCGACCTGCAGCACCGGGTCGCCCGCGAATTGAGTCGACCCATCGGTCGACTGACCTTCATCGTCAAGTCTGCACACATCTACGAGACCGAGTTCGACTACATGCGAGGGGTGCTCGCCGCGGCGCGCCAATGACGCGATCGCCGTGGGAACGCGCGCTCGGTTGCCGGGTGCGCCGGGGGAGGCTAAGCTGAGGAGTCGCAATTCTGCGGCGCATTTTCGCCTGCCATCGGCGATCCACAGTCCCGCCGCTCGCGAGCTGTGCCGCCGTCGGCCTAATCCTGTCCATACCGGAGCAACTACTACATGACAATCGTAACGACCGAAAAGGCGCCCAAGCAGGTCGCCGTCAATGACATCGGATCTGCTGAAGATTTTCTCGCCGCGGTCGAAAAGACGCTTAAGTTTTTCAATGATGGAGACCTCATCGAGGGCACCGTCGTCAAGATCGACCGTGACGAGGTTCTCCTCGATGTCGGCTACAAAACCGAGGGTGTTATCCCCTCTCGCGAACTTTCTATCAAACACGACGTCGACCCCACCGAGGTCGTCAAGGTCGGCGACGTGGTCGAGGCACTCGTTCTCCAGAAGGAGGACAAGGAGGGCCGTCTCATCCTGTCCAAGAAGCGCGCGCAGTACGAGCGCGCGTGGGGCGATGTCGAGAAGGTCAAGGATTCCGATGGCATCGTCACAGGTACCGTTATCGAGGTGGTCAAGGGCGGCCTGATTGTCGACATTGGCCTCCGCGGCTTCCTCCCCGCGTCCCTCATCGAGTTGCGCCGAGTGCGTGATCTGACGCCCTATCTCGGACAGGAGATCGAGGCGAAGATCCTTGAGCTCGATAAGAACCGCAACAACGTCGTCCTGTCCCGTCGCGCTCTGCTTGAGCAGACCCAGAGCGAGAGCCGTACGACGTTCCTCAACAACCTTGCCAAGGGTCAGGTCCGTAAAGGTGTCGTGTCCTCGATCGTCAACTTCGGCGCATTCGTCGACCTCGGCGGTGTGGACGGCCTCGTTCATGTTTCCGAGCTGTCGTGGAAGCACATCGAGCACGCGTCTGAGGTTGTTGAGGTGGGCCAGGAGGTCACCGTCGAGATCCTCGAAGTCGACCTCGAGCGCGAGCGCGTCTCGCTGTCGCTCAAGGCCACCCAGGAAGACCCGTGGCAGGTGTTCGCACGCACGCACGCCATCGGACAGGTCGCGCCCGGCAAGGTCACGAAACTGGTTCCTTTCGGCGCGTTTGTCCGTGTCGCCGAAGGCATCGAAGGACTCGTGCACATCTCCGAGTTGTCCGGCAAGCACGTCGAGCTCGCCGAGCAGGTCGTGTCGGTTGGCGACGACGTCTTCGTGAAGGTTATCGACATCGACCTCGAACGTCGGCGCATCTCTCTCTCGCTGAAACAGGCGAACGAGGGCGTCGACCCCGAGGGCACGGAGTTCGACCCGGCGCTCTACGGGATGCTCACCGAATATGACGACCAGGGCAACTACAAGTACCCGGATGGCTTCGACCCCGAAACCAACGAGTGGAAGGAAGGCTTCGAGACCCAGCGCGAAAAGTGGGAACTCGACTATGCCGCCGCCCAGGCCCGTTGGGAGCAGCACAAGAAGCAGGTTGCTGCTTCTGCGCTCGAAGAGGACACCGTCGGATCCAACGACGTTCCCGCTGGCGCGTCGTCGTTCTCGAGCGAAGACGCGACCGAGAGCACTGGAACGCTCGCCGATGACGAGTCGCTCGCGGCTCTCCGTGAGAAGCTGACCAGCAACTCCTGACCCACTGACAGTGGCCGGTCCC
>JAYSPT010000124.1:0-1800 GCA_043721995.1 Salinibacterium sp.
ATGAGTGCGGCACTACCCCGCGGTATGAGTACGTCGACGAAGCCGCGGGCGCGCATCAGCTGGGTGGCGCCATCCCGCCCGAACTCGTCGATGGTCTGCACCGACTCGGCTGGAAGCCCAGCTTCGACGAGACCAGACTGAATGGTGTCGACGAGCACGCGGTTGGTGTTCTCCGCCGCCGAACCACCGCGCAGCACCGCCGAGTTACCGCTCTTGAGGGCGAGCGAGGCAATGTCGACCGTCACGTTGGGGCGGGCCTCGTAGATCGCGCCGACCACCCCGAAGGGCACCCGAACCTGCGAGATCTGAAGCCCGTTGGGCAGCACCGATCCGCGAAGAACCTGGCCAACCGGGTCGGCAAGTTCGACAATCGAAAGTACAGAGCGAGCGAGGGCAGCGAGACGCGCCTCATCGAGTCGGAGGCGGTCGAGGAGGGCATCGGTGAGGCCGTTCTCGCGACCGTTCGCCAGGTCGAGTTCGTTTGCTCTCAAAATGCGGGTCTGGTTGCGCATCACCGCATCGGCAATGGTCGCGAGCGCCAGGTTCCGTGCAGTCGATGTACTGGTAGCGAGCACCCGGGCCGCTTCACGCGCAGCTGTCAGCTTGTCAGTGAGCGTGGGCGCGTCAAGCATGGTTTCGGCCATGACAGGAGTTTACTCGCGAGCGCCCTCGAACCAGGTGCCCAGGTGTGCGCCAGCCAGGGCATCCGCAACACTGCTGGTGGCTGCGAGCAGGGTGGGGATTCCCGACGCAGCTGCAAGCTTCGCGGCGGCCACTTTCGTGCCGGCGCCGCCGGTACCCACCCCCGCCTCGCCTACGTCACCAAACTTCACTGCAGAGAGATCGTCGCCGAAGGGCACATTCTCGATCCGGGTGGCACCGGGTTCACGGGGCGGTCGCGTGTAAAGGGCGTCGATGTCGGAGAGCAGCACGAGAACATCCGCGTTCACGAGCACCGAGACGAGTGCCGCGAGCCGGTCGTTGTCGCCGAATCGGATCTCCTGGGTGGCGACGGTGTCGTTCTCGTTCACGATTGGCAGGATGCGCAGACCCAAAAGACGCTCCATTGCGCGCTGCGCGTTTGAGCGGTGCGTCGGATTCTCCATGTCACCGGCGGTCAGCAGAATCTGCCCCGCCACGATCTGGTACCGATCGAGGCTTTCCTGGTAGCGGACGATCAGGACGTTCTGGCCGACAGCTGCCGCCGCCTGCTGCGTCGCGAGATCCGTCGGGCGTCCGTCGAGTTTCAGGAACGGGATGCCCGTGGCGATGGCCCCCGACGACACCAGAATGACCTCGCTCCCCCGCTCGTGCGCAGTGGCGAGGGCATCGACGAGCGCACCGATCTGGCCAACATTCGCGCCGCTCACAGACGATGAACCGACCTTGATGACAATGCGCTTGGCGGTCGGGATGCCCTCCCGGGAGTCAATCATCGGACGCCTCGTCACCGGCCTCGGCATGGTCCGGGCGGATCACGGCGAATCCTTCGTCGTCATTCCAAATACCGGCCACGCGCTCGGCCTCGAGCTCGGCGCGGGCGGCAGCCTTCGCATCCATCCGCTCGAGGTAGGTCTGGCGACGCTTCCGGTTGGTATCGCGATCATTGTCATCGAGGCGCGAGTCGGTGCCTCGCGGGCTCGTGATCAGTTCAGCGGTGGACGACAGGGTCGGCTCCCATTCGAACTCGCGGCCCGCGATCGACACGATCGCGCCAGGCACGGCGCCCGATTTGAAGAGCTGCTCCTCTACACCGAGCTTCGCGAGTCGATCAGCGAGGAAACCGACAGCTTCGTCGTT
>JAYSPT010000125.1:0-15475 GCA_043721995.1 Salinibacterium sp.
GTCGTCAGCCTCGTCGTCGTCTTCCTCGTCGTCGTCGTCTTCCTGATCGAGGTCTACGCCGTCGAGATCGCCACCGTGCAGCACATCGCTTCCCAGAACGTCGTCCTCGTCGAGTTCATCATCGTCATCGTCGAGCTCGTCATCGTCGAGTTCGTCATCATCAGGGTCGTTGTCGCCAAGGTCGTCGTCGCCGAGGTCGTCGTCAAGTTCTTCCTCGTCAAGAACATCTTCGTTCGACTCCTCCTCGATCTCCTCGACCGGGAGTCCCGCTGCCTCCTGCGCTGCCTTGTATTCGGCGAGCCGGTCAGACCATGGCAGCCAGTCGGGCGCGAGCAACGCACCAGCCGCAGGCATCAGCTCGACCTCGAGAATGGTCGGCTCCGCACCCTCCACCTGTGCGACCGAGACCGTCCACAGCCAGCCGGGGTAACCGGGCATGGAGTTCTCGAAGGTCAGGGAGACGGCACCGGCATCCGGAACCGAAGCCACGAACGCACCGACGGTCGACTCGGGAGTGATCTCGAGAAGTGCCGCCCGCGCGAGGGGCTCGAGCGGTGACGCGTCGGCAGAGAGGTGCCCAGCTGGTGAGAACTCAGGCATCCAGCTCGTCCGCGACCTTGCGCAGCATCGCAGCGATCTTCGTGGCGTGGCTCTTCTCGGGGTAGCGGCCACGCTTCAGGTTCGTGCCGATGCCATCCATGAGTTTCACGAGATCTTCGATGATGATCGCCATGTCGTCAGCGGGTTTGCGATTGAGCTTCGCGAGCGATGGCGGTGCCTCCAACACCCGAACGGAGAGAGCTTGGGCGCCTTTCTTCCCGTCTGCGATACCGAATTCCAGCTTGGTGCCGGCCTTCACGCCCGTGGTGCCAGCAGGCAGCGCGGACGCGTGGAGAAACACTTCCTGGCCGTCATCAGCACTGATGAAGCCGAAGCCCTTCTCGTCGTCGTAGAACTTAACCTTGCCGGTGGGCATTGGAACTCCTTGAGTATTGGTACATCAAGACTAGAGGACGTGGCTACCCTTGTGACTGTGGCAAAAGCATCCCAGGGACGAGCGAACAAGAACGCCCCCGAACCCGATCGCAGACCGGTGAGCCAGGCTGAGCGAATTGTGTTCTTTGTCTTCATCTCTGCAATCGGACTCTCGGTCCTGTCGTTCATCGCCATCATCATCGCGACAGCCGCGGGGATGAACAACCCCGCCACCTATCAGGGCGGAATCTGGCCCAGCGTCGTTGTCCTCCTGCAGTTCGGCCCGCCCTTGGCGATTATCATGCTGGTCACGCTCGTCGTCATCAATCTCGTCCGCAGGCGGCGTGAGTCGAAGGATGCCGCCAAGTAGCGAGTCTGCCCGCGCGCTCGCCGGGCAGTTGCGGCAACTCAGCGATGAGCAGCTTGCGGCCCTGCTGGGTGCCCGCGAGGTGCGCGAGTCGGGCATCCGCGACTTCTTCGATCTTGCCGAAGCGCTGCTCGAACCGAACTCGATCCAGAAGGCACTCGCGAGGCTGGATCGGTCGATGCTGGCTACTCTTGCGGCGCACGGCACCGACCCCGAACTGACCAGGCTCGCGCTGGTCACCGAACTCGGAGTTCCCGAGCCGGTTCTGGCGCGACTTATCGCCTGGCCGGCAATGGGCCTGCCCTCCCCCGACGAACTGCTTTCCGTTCCCGCCCCGGCGGCACTCGCCCGCGTCCGCCAGCTCGATCCCCACTTCATCGATCGTGTCGCGGCCGAACATGCTTTCGGTACGACGACGGCCGTGTCGGAATTACTCTCCGAGTTGCAGCACGAATCCGCGCGCGAGTTGGCGCGCGGTGGTGTCGCGCTGCCCGACAGCAAGCGCCTCGCGGCGGCCATGAATGTGGACCTTGACCGGGTGCCGAGCCTGCTCGAAATCGCTGCCCGGGCAGGGCTCGTTGCACTCGACTCGGCGCGCTGGATGCCGACAGGCTCGAACTGGGTTTCCGCAGGCTCGGGCGAACGCTGGGCACTGCTCGCCAGCGCGTGGCTCGAGAGACTGCCGGCAGATATCCGCGACATCCTGGCGTCACGTGCGCATGCGACCTGGGGTGCCGGTCTCGACGAATACGTGAATTGGTTGTTCCCGGCCGGGGGCACCTGGATGCACGAGCGCGTGCGCGTCTACACGCGGGATGCCGAGTTGCTCGGTGTTACCGCACACCATGAGCCGTCGACGCCAGGAGTGCTGCTCCTGACGTCTGGTTCGGCGGCGGCGGCGCCCGCGATGGCCGAGTTCTTTCCACCCGAGGTGTCGCAGGTGTACCTGCAGCACGATTTGTCCGTTGTCTCGCCGGGGCCGCTTCGCCCCGAGTTGGATGCGCGCCTGCGAGCCATGGCAGATGTCGAAGGGCGGGCGTTGGCATCGACTTACCGGATTTCCACGGCGAGTATCTACCGCGCGATGGCCACGGGTGAGACGTCGGCCACGATTCGCTCGTTCCTGGCGGAGTTGTCGCTGACCGGCATCCCGCAGCCCGTTGACTACCTCCTCACCGAGGCCGCCCAACGCTACGGGCTGGTGCGAGTTGGCGCACTGGAGTCCGGGCGCAGTTACATCTCCTCAAGCGATGCGACCCTGTTGCGCACCCTGCTTGTTGATCAGAGCCTTGCCTCACTCGGGCTGACGCGATCAGGGCTGACGCGATCGGGGCCGGCAAGTGCTGAGGCAGGCAACACGGGCCAGCTCGAGTCGCGTTTCGACCAGGATGTTACGTTCTGGAGCCTCAGCGAAGCTCGCTACCCGGTCGCTGCCGAAGATAGTGCGGGCAATATAGTTACGCTGGTCCGTCGCCGCCCGACTCGTACGCTCGACGCGAAGCCGAGTGCATCGGCGATCGGACTTGTGCAGAAGCTGCGCCTCACACCGTCTGACCCGGAGCTCACCGGGGCCGCATGGCTGTCCCGACAGCTGGATATTGCGATCAAAACCAAAGCCGCGGTAACGGTGACCGTGCAGCTCCCCAACGGTTCCGCGATCGACTACCAACTAGAACCCACCTCCGTCGCAGGCGGACGGCTGCGGGCGCGCGACCGACGCGCCGACATCGAGCGCACCCTCCCGCTCTCCAGCATCACGGCGGTAGCGCCGCCGGCCTAGCGTGGACCCCACACCGGCCCGTGCGTCGCGCGCGCCCACACCTTCACATGACCAGCCGCTTCGGGTCGCCCTCCACTGGGCACGTAGCCCCCGCCTTGACGGCGTTCGGGCCGCTCAGCCAGCGGCGGCACAGGCAACGGCCGCACAGTCCGATGTCTGCACGAGCTACGCCGGCACCAGGTCCTCGGCGTCAAGGATCGTATAGCTATAGCCCTGCTCGGCGAGGAAGCGCTGTCGGTTCTGCGCGAAATCCTGATCGACCGTGTCACGCGCAACGAGAGTGTAGAAGTTCGCCGGTAGTCCGCTCTCCTTCGGGCGCAGCAGGCGTCCGAGTCGCTGAGCCTCCTCCTGGCGCGAACCGAACGAGCCCGAGACCTGGATCGCGACGCTCGCTTCGGGCAGATCCACCGAGAAGTTGGCCACCTTAGACACGACGAGCACCTTCGTCTCACCCTCTCGGAATGACTGGTATAGCCTTTCCCGCTCAGCCACCGGGGTCGCACCGGTTAGTTTCGGCGCACCGAGCACATCCGCAAGTTCGTCGATCTGATCGAGATACTGCCCGATCACGAGAATCCGCTCACCCTCGTGTTTGCGAACCAGAGAGCGCACCACGCTCAGTTTCGCCGGAGCAGTCGCCGCCAGCCGATAGCGCTCGTCATCGGCAGAGGCTGCATACTCAAGCCGCTCCACTTCCGGCAGGTCAATTCGCACCTCGAAACACGATGCGGGTGAGATGAATCCCTGCGCTTCGATCTCCTTCCACGGCGCATCGAAACGTTTGGGGCCGATGAGGCTGAATACGTCGCCCTCCCGTCCATCCTCGCGAACCAGGGTCGCCGTCAAACCCAGCCGCCGACGCGCTTGCAACTCGGCAGTGAGCTTGAACACCGGCGCGGGAAGCAGGTGTACTTCGTCATAGATCACGAGCCCCCAGTCCAGCGCATCGAGCAGTGCCAGGTGGGCGTAGTCACCCTTCCGCTTCGCAGTCAGAATCTGGTAGGTCGCAATCGTGACAGGACGTACCTGCTTCACCTGCCCCGAATACTCGCCGATCTCGTCTTCGGTCAGGGTCGTGCGCTTGAGCAGCTCGGCCTTCCACTGACGAGCCGACACAATGTTGGTCACGAGTATGAGCGTGGTCGTCTTGCTCTGCGCCATCGCCCCGAGCCCGACCAGAGTCTTGCCCGCGCCGCAGGGCAGCACGACGACACCCGACCCGTGGGAGAAGAAGTTCTCGATCGCCTGATTCTGGTAGGGACGCAAATGCCAACCGCCCGAATCGTTGAGGGCAATCTCGTGTGGCGTCCCGGGGGTGTAACCGGCGAGGTCTTCCGCCGGCCAGCCGAGCTTGAGCAGCTCCTGCTTGAGTTGCCCGCGGGCCCAGGCCTGCACGACGTAGGTTGTGGGGCCGCGTTTCTCGAACAGTAGTGCCGCAATCTTGCGGGACCGCGAGATTTCGCTGAGCACCGCGGCGTCGGTTGCGCTGAGCGTGAGGGCACCATCATCCGCTCGCTCGATAATCAGGCGACCGTAGCGGCCAACTGTCTCCGTGATGTCGACAATGACCGACTGTGGGATCGCGAACTTCGAGTACTTCTCAAGCGTCTGGAGCATGTTCTCGGCGGTGTGGCCGGCGGCACGAGCGTTCCATAGTCCGAGGCGAGTGATGCGGTAGGTGTGGATGTGCTCGGGCGCGCGCTCCAATTCGGCGAAGACCGCGAGGTCATGGCGCGCATCATCAGCCTGCGGATGCGCGACTTCCAGAAGCACCGTGCGATCGCTCTGAACGATCAGCGGACCGGTGCCTTGGGCGGGAATGGGCATCCGTACAGCCTAAGCCCGCGCAGCTTCGCTCTCCCTGTGCTGGCGGGACCGAGCGGCGAGGTGAGCCCCGATGAGACCGAAAATGCGCCACAGGGGTTCGTCACGGCATGTGCAGGCGACAGCCAGCAAGTATCCGTTTTACTTTCAGACTACTTTCAGGCAACTATCAGATACTTACTCCATGACCGATGGACCAAAAATTCTTGTTGTCGACGACGAACCCAACATTCGCGACCTTCTCACGACGAGCCTGCGCTTCGCTGGCTTCGCCGTCCGTGCTGTCAGCAATGGCGCACAGGCAATCTCGGCTGTGTTGGAGGAAGAGCCGGATCTCATCATCCTCGATGTGATGCTTCCGGACATGAGCGGCTTCGGGGTGACCAAGCGCCTGCGGGCATCCGGCTACACCGCTCCCATCCTCTTCCTGACGGCCAAGGACGATACGGAGGACAAGATCACCGGTCTCACAGTGGGTGGCGATGACTACGTGACCAAGCCGTTCAGCCTCGACGAGATTGTTGCGCGCATCAAGGCGATCCTTCGTCGCACCATGCGCGACGACGAGGAGGCGGTTATTCGCGCCGGTGAGCTCACGATGGATCAGGACACTCACGAGGTGACCATCGGAAATGACCAGGTCGAGCTCAGCCCCACCGAGTTCAAGCTGCTGCGCTACCTCATGCTGAACCCGAACCGGGTGCTGTCGAAGGCGCAGATTCTCGACCACGTCTGGGAGTACGACTTCAACGGCGACGCCGGAATTGTGGAGAGCTACATCTCCTACCTGCGCCGCAAACTTGACCCGCACTCCGACGAGCCGGTTATCCAAACCAAGCGTGGTTTCGGCTACATGCTCAAGGCAGCGCGGGTCTAACGGGGCTTCGCCCGAGTAAACTGCAGGCCTGATGCTTGACAACGTGCTGGCGTGGTGGAACCGGGTATCGCTCCGCACCAAGATCACCGGCGTCACTGTCGTGCTTCTCACGATGGGCCTGCTTGTGGCGGGCGTCGGCACGATGGCCGTACTGCGCAACTATCTGCTCGACGAGGTAGACCGACAAGTCAGCGAGGCTGCGGCGGCGCTGCCGAGTCCGTTTGACCTGAAGGGTGTTGACACCTTCAATACCGATAGTTCGTCGGGTCTTAATCCCTACTACCTTGCAGCGGTCGATGCCGACGGTCACCTGATCGACGACAACCTGGTTTCGTCGCAGGCCTCGTTGAGGCCCAACGTCTCTGACCTCACGCTGCTGCACCTGCAATCGCTCCCGACCGCGATGACGCTCGCAAATGCGGCTCACACCTCGGAGTGGCGCGTACTCGCGCTCCCCGCCGGCGTGGTGGGAAGCGGCCAGCAGGCGACGCTGGTGGTAGGACTGAACCTCAAGAACACCAACGGCATCATCGCCCGGTATTCCGTGATCTTCCTATTCTTCGGCCTGACAGTCGTCATCCTCGGCGGAGCTCTGACGCGGCTGCTGGTGACGACGACTTTCACACCGTTGCGCGAGGTGGAAGCCACTGCAGCCCGCTTCGCGGAGGGTGACTTCGGCCAGCGGCTCGCGGGGGCCACCCCGAACACCGAGGTCGGGCGCCTCAACCGCTCCCTCAACGCGATGCTTTCGCGCATCGATCGCGCTTTCGCTGACCGCGCCCGCACGATCGAACAGATGCGCCGTTTCGTCGGCGATGCCAGCCACGAGTTGCGCACACCACTGGTGTCGGTGCGCGGCTACGCCGAGTTGTACCGCATGGGGGCACTGCCTAACCCCGAGGATGTCGCGCAGGCAATGGAACGCATCGAAAAGGAGGCGATTCGCATGGGCGGCCTGGTGGAGGATCTCCTCGAGCTCGCGCGACTGGATGAGGCGAAGCCGTTTCAGCTCACCGAGGTAGACCTTTTACCGCTCGCGAATGATGCGGCGCTGGATGCGATGGCATCCGCACCGGATCGGGTCGTGAGCGTTGTGGGCACGTCACCAGAACCACCGGCCGTCACAATGCCGCTGGCTGTGCTGGAGCCGGTCGGTGCGAGCGCCCGGACGACTGCGCTGGCAACCGGCCCGATCGCATTCGCGGGTTCGGCGCTCGCGCGGCTCGTTCCGCGCCGACAGCGTGTTGCTCCGACCGTTGCTATCGCGGAATCGCCGGCGCCAACCGATGCAATCGTGCAGGCCGAGGAGAACAAAATCCGGCAGGTGCTCGCGAACCTCATCGGCAACGCCATGCGCTTCACCCCTGACGGCTCCCCCATCGAAATCGGGGTCGGTGTTAGCGCCAGCGCCGGTATGGCGACCCTGTCCGTCATTGACCATGGCGAGGGTATCCCGCCCCAGATTCGCGAGAAGATCTTCCAGCGCTTCTGGCGTGCAGACACGTCACGCACGCGCGAAACCGGCGGCAGTGGCCTTGGACTCGCGATCGTCGCCTCGATCGTGGACTTGCACAAGGGCAGCATCGAGGTTGTCGAAACTCCGGGCGGTGGGGCGACGTTCACGGTTTCGCTTCCTCTCCCGCAGCGCCCTCTGGACGCTGCGCCTTCCACACCCGCGGCGTAACCACACCCGCGGCCCGCGTCGTTGCCTTACCGTCTCACCTATGACTCGTTATCAGGTAGACAGTGAAGCAGTACTCAATGCCACGGGCTCCGTGCGCAATTCGATCAGTCGAATCCAGTCCGAAGTTGCCGGACTCCATGGCCAGCTCGCCAATCTGCAGGGCTCGTGGACCGGCCAGGCAGCCACGGCATTCTCGGGTGTCGTCGGGGAGTGGAAGGCGACCCAGCAGCGGGTGGAGGAAAACCTCGCGGCGATCAACCAGGCGCTCACTCGCGCCGGACAGCAGTACGCCGAAATCGAGGCCGACAACGCACGCCTGTTCGCGCGCTAGGGCCTATGAACGACAAAACGGCCGGTCCTCGTCCGCTTCTTCAAGCGATGAGGGCCGGCCGTTTAGTTAGTCAGACTTAGAAGTCCATTCCGCCCGACGGGTCACCCATCGGTGCCTGCGCACGCTCGGGCTTGTCGACAACGACTGCCTCAGTCGTCAAGAACAGACCGGCGATCGACGCGGCGTTGAGCAACGCTGAGCGCGTGACTTTCACCGGGTCGTTGATGCCTGCGGCCAGCATGTCGACGTACTCACCGGTTGCGGCGTTGAGGCCCTGGCCGGACGGCAGGTTGCGCACCTTGTCAACCACAACACCGGGCTCGAGGCCGGCGTTGAGCGCAATCTGCTTGAGCGGGGCGTCGATAGCAACACGCACGATGTTCGCGCCGGTCGCCTCGTCACCCGTAAGGTCCTTGATGGCCTTGCTCTCGAACGCGACCTTGCCGGCCTGGATGAGAGCGACGCCACCACCAGCGACGATGCCCTCTTCGACTGCTGCCTTGGCGTTGCGCACTGCATCCTCGATGCGGTGCTTGCGCTCCTTGAGCTCGACCTCGGTCGCGGCCCCAGCTTTGATCACTGCAACGCCGCCGGCGAGCTTGGCAAGACGCTCCTGGAGCTTCTCACGGTCGTAGTCGCTGTCGGTGTTCTCGATCTCGGCGCGGATCTGCTTGACGCGGCCCGCGATCTGGTCGGTGTCGCCGGCACCCTCGATGATGGTCGTCTCGTCCTTGGTGACGACGACCTTGCGAGCGCGGCCGAGCAGGTCGAGGGTGGCGTTCTCAAGCTTGAGACCGACCTCCTCGGAAATGACCTGTCCACCGGTGAGGATCGCGATGTCTTGCAACTGCGCCTTGCGACGGTCACCGAAGCCCGGTGCCTTGACAGCAACTGACTTGAAGATGCCGCGGATCTTGTTGACAACCAGCGTCGCGAGAGCCTCGCCATCGACATCCTCAGCAATGATGAGAAGCTGCTTGCCGCTCTGGATCACCTTGTCGACAATGGGCAGCAGGTCTTTGATGTTTGAGATCTTGCTGTTCACGATCAGGATGTACGGGTCTTCGAAGACCGCTTCCTGGCGCTCGGGGTCCGTGACGAAGTAGGGGTTGATGAAACCCTTGTCGAAGCGCATGCCCTCGGTGAGCTCGAGAACGGTTCCGAAGGTGTTCGACTCCTCAACGGTGACGACGCCCTCCTTGCCGACCTTGTCGATCGCCTCAGCGATGAGCTGGCCGATCTCGGTATCACCGGCAGAGATGGAGGCGGTTGCCGCGATCTCTTCCTTGGTCTCGATTTCCTTGGCACCTGCGACGAGCGCCGCAATGACGGCCGTGACAGCCTTCTCGATGCCCTTCTTCAGGGTGATCGGGTCGGCGCCGGCGGCAACGTTGCGAAGACCTTCGCGAACGAGTGCTTGCGCGAGAACGACGGATGTCGTGGTGCCGTCACCGGCAACGTCATCGGTCTTCTTGGCGACCTCTTTGACGAGCTCCGCGCCGATCTTCTCGAAGGGATCCTCGAGCTCGATCTCCTTGGCGATTGAGACACCGTCGTTCGTGATTGTGGGGGCACCCCACTTCTTTTCGAGCACGACGTTGCGGCCGCGGGGGCCAAGCGTCACCTTTACCGCATCGGCCAGAATGTTCAGGCCGCGCTCAAGGCCACGACGGGCATCTTCGTTGAAAGCAATGATCTTGGACATGTGTGTTTCTCGTCCCTCCCGGACGTCATGCAACAGAATTCTTTAGCACTCTGACTCTGCGAGTGCCAGATGCTAAATTAGCACTCGACAAGGGCGAGTGCAAGACAAGCACAGCGCACTGTGATCCGCGAAGCGGAGCACTCGACAAGGGCGAGTGCAAGACAAGCACAGCGCGGGCCACGGTGACGATCCACGGCACAATACTGGGACGGCTCCGACAGTTTTATCCGGCAGCTGGCGTCGGCACCGGGAAGTCCTTGCCGATCACCACAGTGATCGGGGCTCCGGGAAACGTGCCTGCGGAAACGAGTCGAATACGGCCCTTGCCGATTGCGAGTACGACACCGCGCGCGACGTCTTCATTGGCAACATCGGCATAGTAGACGGTCGTCTCCTGCACGTCTTTCTGGGATGCCTGGGTGGCGGTGTCAACCGGCCAGCCCTGGGCTGTGAGGGATGCCGCGACGCCGTCCTGGAGTCCGACGATAGCGGTGCCGTTGAGGACGGTGATCTTGATACCCCGAGTCGGAGGGAGTTTCGACGGGTCGGTGAGCGGGTGCGCGGTGGGCGTGGGCGTAAGGGTCGGGGTGGGCGTGGCGTCCGCCGTCAAGAAGGACAAGCCGAGGTCGATGCCGAGGTATTTGCTCAGGCCGAACAGTCCGCCGACGACGAGAACACCGGTCGCTAGCAACGCCCACGCGAAGATGATCCAGCCGCCGCCTTTCTTGGCAGGCACGCGATGTGCGCCAACGCGCCGCAGGTCGTCTGGGGCAACATCGAACTGGTCTTTGGGGTAGGAGGCCATATTTAGGTCATTCGCTTCTGGGCTTGTCGGGAATATTGGCGTCATACCCGTCGCGGTCGGAGATCGTGAACGTGCGCTCGGCCCTGGCCCGCGTGCGATCATCTCGTGCTCGCAGCAGTCTTCGAACCAGCATCGGATCGTGACGCACCGCATGAGGCGAATCAATCACCTCGTTCAGCAGTTGATAGTAGCGGGCGGCGCTGAGAGAGAACTCGCAGCGGATCGCTTCCTCTTTTGCGCCCGCATGCCGCCCCCACTGGCGCTCGAATTCCAGGATCCGCGCATCCCGTTCGCTCTGCCCCTCAGGCGGCCCCGATTGCGGCTCGTGCGCGGGGTGCGCTTCCATGTGACCTCCTAAGGTTGAGCCAATCGTATTGGCGGCGATGGCGGGAGCCGTGCTGGCAACGCTGGTCGACATCGATTCACAGCATGCTTCGGGACGGGTTAGTTAGGATTACCTAACCTGCCCTTTTTCCAGCGCAACGATTGGTCCGCATGCTCCCCCGCACAGGTCTGGCCGTCGCGCTGGTTCTCCTCCTTGCCGGATGCTCGGCCACGACGGCACCGTCATCCGCACCAGCCGTCGTCCCGCTCGACCCCGCAGCGCCCCTCACGAGCCTGAAGTTTCTCACCGACCCGCACTCCTACATTGGCCAGTCGACCGCGGTATTGGCGGATGCGTCGATCACCGCCTCACGGCCAGCCCAGTCCTTGCCGGTCACCGTGACATCCCACGATCTCGCGGGTGCCACGCAAGTGACCGTCACCTCAACCGCGCGCATCATCGCCATGGATATCTCGGGCTCAATCGCCGCGACCGTTTTCGGGCTCGGCCTTGGTGGCAATGTTGTCGCGAGGGATGAATCCACGACATTTCCCGAGGCGGCGGCGTTGCCAGTAATCACGTCGAGCGCCCACACGGTCAACAGTGAGGCGATTCTCGCGTTGCGTCCTACTGTCGTGCTGACTGACGGCAGCATTGGCCCGGTCGACGTCGTGCTGCAGTTGCGGGAAGCGGGGGTGCCGGTGGTATTCGTGCACAACGCACCCAGCCTCGACGGCGTTGGGGGGCTGGCGCGGGAGGTGGGCGATGCGCTCGGGGCTGAAGCCGCTGGCTCGACCCTGGCGGCGGCGCTTGCGAGCGGTATCGGAGCGAAGGTTTCCGAGATTGCGGGGATCGTGCCATCCGGAGTTCCCCTGCGCATGCTGTTCCTCTATTTGCGCGGGAACTCAGGAATCTACTACCTGTTCGGCGAAGGTTCGGGCGCTGACGTGCTGGTCCACTCACTCGGCGGAGTGGATGTCGCGGCGCAAATCGGACTGACGGGGATGAAACCGATGACCGACGAGGCAATGGTCGCGGCCAACCCCGACCTGATCCTGGTGATGACGGATGGCCTTGCGAGCGTCGGCGGTGTATCCGGGCTTCTCTCCGCACAGCCCGCAATCGCGCTGACAAAGGCTGGGCAGCATCACCGTTTCGTCAATATGCAGGATGGCGAGATCCTCGGATTTGGTCCTCGGACGGCCGCAGTGCTCGACGCGCTGGCCCGCGCCGTCTACGCGCCAGGGCAATAACACCGCGGCCTCCCGCACACGAGACTGGTCCTCGTGATGCGGCTGGTGCGCTGAGCGCGACTTTGCACAGTTGGCTCCCGGCGGCGTGCTCTCGGCCGTGTTGGCTCTCGGCGGTGCGCTGAGGGGTGGGTCTCTGCATACTCGCCGCGCGACGGGCACACTCGAGCGCGCTACGGATGCCGCCGGGTGCGGAGAGCGTGCACCACGAGAACCGCGAGCGCCGCGAGCAGCAGCACGCCGCCGCCTATGGCGGCGGGAAGAGCCCAGGCTGCACGCGAATCCCGCGGGACGCAGGCTTCCGGTACGGCGAAACTCGCGGTGATCGGGTCGAGAGCCGCGCCCCTGGGGTACGTTCCGAATGCGGTCGCTCCGGCACTCGTGAGGGTGACTGCCGCGGCATCCAGAGCAAAATGTCCGGCGCCGGCATCGGCGTGGGAAAGATCGATCGTCGCGAACTCCACGTGCTTCTCATCGATCGGAGCGCCCTGCTGGGTGGTGCCCTTCACGTCGAGCAGCAGGGTCGCAGAGCGCGATCCATCGAAGCGCAATGCGGGGTTTGCGACAGTGGTGTCGAGGATGCCGCCGTGCCCGCTGAACTCGATAGAGCCCGGGAAGGAGACGGTGCCGCGTCCGCCCGCGAGAGTGCCGGTGCCCCGCGAGAAGCCGAAGTTCGGGGTCGTGTACGTGGCACCGTCGGCAACCGTCCAGGTGCCGTTCGCGATCGAGCTGTTGATGTAGGCGCGGAACGATTCCTTGAAACCCCAAGTGATCGTTGCGCCGGTGACGGTGCAGGAGCCGGGGCCGACGGTGGCCGCGAATGGAGTGGACGTCGGCGATATCGATGCGGCCACAGCAGGGGCGTTGCCGAGGGCTCCGGCTCCGAACATCCCGAGCACGATCGCGGCAGTAGCGATGACGTGCTTCACGATGCGGCCCGATACATCGAAATATGTCGGAGGCCCGCCTCAATGTAGACCGCACCGAACTCAACAAATCCGACTTTCGCGTACAGCGGCGCGATGTACTCCTGCGCGTGCAGCAGCATCGACTCCCCCGGGTAATCCGCCAGCACGCGCTGAAGGAGCACCTGCGCGAGGCCTTTGCTGCGGTGATCGGCCCGCACGACGACGCGGCTGATCAACCGAGCGGCATCCCGGTGTGACGGGGTGGCATCGAGCAACACTCGTAGGTACGCGATGATGTGGCCCGGGACGCCTGCGGTTTGGGCCTCAGTTTCGGCGATCCAATAGTGCACCGTAGAGGGCTCAAGGTCGCGGTAATCCAGCTCCTCCTCGTCAACCTTCTGCTCCATATAGAACACGTCGGTTCGCAACTTCAGGAATGAATAGACCTCGGGGGTTGTAAGTTCGCTCCACGGCTTCGCAACAACGGAACTTTCGGGCACGCTCCCGAGTTTAATGGAGGGTCGGCCGTGTGCTTGTGCCCCGGCACGATTGGAACCCGCGACAAACGGCCCGGAAAGTCGCTGCTATCCACTGAGCTGAGCGGCGACAACACGAGGCAACTACGCCGCCCTTTCCCCAATGAGCGTCCACCTCAACACGGAAAATCTGAGTGTGGGGAGGCTTCCCTGTCGGATTCCGGGACGATGCTGTTGCGATTGCTCGACGCGGTTTCGGACCTCGGGATACAGTTGCGGCCATGAGACGAATTCTTGGCCTGGCCCTCCCGGTCCTTGTGATTCTCGCCCTGTCGGGGTGCGTGCAGTCCGGCCCCACCATCGTGACGTTCCAGGTGGCCCACCAGAGCACCTACAAGATCGAACTCACCACCCCCGAGCAGATCCAGCACGTGAAAGACCTCATGGCCGGGTTGAGGAAAGGGACCATTCCACTCGGTACCATCGTGCGCGACGACGCGGGCGTCAATGCTCCGTGGTCGTGGCACATCGATCCGAAGACGCTTCAGTTCGCCGACCAGACCATCGAGGTGTGCGACGGCCTACCCGAGCATGTCCAAGACGGCACTCTCACCTCCGATACGTACTGCCCATGGTCGGCGATACCGATCAAGCTCGAAGGCCCCGGCTCCTAGGCGGTCGGGAGAACCGTCGTAGTCTGCTCTTAAGCTTGACTCGCCAACCACACCTGCTTCTTGCTGGCGAGGTCGTCGACAGCTGATTGAGGAGATAACGATGACGTACAACGTGACCAAGACCGAAGCCGAGTGGAAAGAAGAACTCGGCGACCGCTACTCGATTCTGCGCAAGGCTGCGACCGAACGGCCATGGTCGGGAGCACTTCTCGACGAGAAGCGCGAGGGCACCTACACCTGTGGCGCGTGCGCAGCCGCGCTGTTCAAGAGCGGCGCGAAGTTCGATTCCGGATCCGGCTGGCCCAGCTTCTTCGAGTCAGTCAACCCGGATGCTGTCGAGCTCAAGACCGACAAGACCCTGGGCATGACTCGCACCGAGGTACTCTGCGCAAACTGCGGCTCACATCTCGGCCACCTCTTCGATGACGCATACCAGACCCCCACCGGGGACCGGTACTGCATGAACTCCCTGTCGCTCGACTTCAAGGAAAGCTAATCTCCAACCTCGAAGTCGCGCGTCCCGCGCTCGATGCCGTTCTACGTCGGCGGTCGCACTCCTACTTGACCGCCGACGCACCCACGCACGAGCAACTGGTCCCCCTCGTCGAGGCGGCGGCAACGGTGGCAGACCACGCCTCGCTGCGGCCGTGGCGGCTACTTGAGCTGCGTGGGTCCGCGCGGGATGCCCTCGGCCGGGCGATATCCGCGGTCGACGGTTCGGATGCCCCGTCGGTGAAACCCCTGCGAGCGTCGTTGCTCATCGCCGTGGTGGCCGTACATCGGCCGTCTGACAAAGTGCCGGCGTGGGAACAGGAGGCTGTGGCATCCGGTGTCGCACACGTGCTCAGCCTGCTGCTGAATGAAGCTGGATGGGGCGTGATCTGGCGCACCGGACATTACACCCGCGCGAAAGCCGTGCACAAGATGCACAAGCTCGGCAAGAACGAGAAGCTCATGGGCTGGCTGTACGTCGGCGGGATTCCCGAGCAGACAAAGCCCGAGCGGCGCGACCCGGTCGAGATCTCGAAGGTTCTCACCGAGCTGTAACAGTTGACTACGATGGACGAGTTGTACGCCCCCTTAGCTCAGTTGGCCAGAGCACCGCTCTTGTAAAGCGGGGGTCGTCGGTTCGAATCCGACAGGGGGCTCCACGAAAGTAGCTGGTCAACCGCTGTTTTGTTTGTTTTCTCGGCTGCCGCAGTAATCCTAGCGGACTGCTTTGCCCACAGTTTGCCCACACTCAAACGGGCTGCTGTGGCGTTCAATGCGACCGCAACGCCGTCGAGGTCATCATCGAAGAGATCGCTGTAGGTATCGAGAGTTTCCTTTGCGGAGCTGTGTCCGAGCATCCGTTGAAGGGCTTTGACGTTGGCCCCAGCAGACACCGCGAGGCTTGCGCAGGTGTGCCGCAGCTCGTGGGGAGTCAGCCCGGGGATGCCGATGCTCTCGGCCGCGTCGTTGAACCAGCCGCGTCGGAACGTGCGGTTGCGCAGC
>JAYSPT010000126.1:0-24301 GCA_043721995.1 Salinibacterium sp.
AGGAGGATCACCACGACCCAGATCCACTTGTTGCCGAACTGTACCCGCGCAACCGGTCGACGATACAGGTCGACCAGAGTTATGACATCGAGCGCGACCTGAATGGCGGCAAAAACACCCAGCCCCACAATTGCCCACACCGGAAGATTGGTCAGATTGGTGTGCATTGAACGCCTCTCTCGTGAGTACACCAGCGGCAGCCGACCGCCCGGGCGTTCGTCGTCCCGACCGGCCTATGTTAGCGCGACGCCCCACTGCTTAGTTGAGCAATTTTTGGCGACGACCCTTCAGTGCGAGGTTCGTAACTCCGCGGTCCTCGTCCTACTCGGAGGCGACGGGGTGTTGGGGCTCTGGATGCGGCGCAGGCGCGTCGTTCGCGTCGTCCTCGACGTTCGCGTCGTCCTCGACGTTCGAGTCGTCCGCGACGTTCGAGTCGTCCGCGACGTTCTCGACGTTCGCGTCGTTCGCGACGTTCGCGTCGTTCGCGACGTCCTCGTCGTTCGCGACGTTCGCGTCGTTCTCGACGTTCTCGACGTTCGCGTCGTTCGCGTCGTCCGCGACGTCCTCGAAGAGGCCGAGCGGCGGCGTCACCGTCATCGTGCCCGCCTCAATGTCAACGGCACTGACGATCGCTTTCACGAACGGCACGAGGACCTCTCCGGTCGGCGTCTTGACGGTCAGAAGGTCCTGTGCAGGAAAATGATCAACCTGGATGAGCGTTCCGACCTTCACGCCGTCGCGAACCACAGAAAGCCCCACGAGCTGATGGTCAAACCAGGCGTCCTCCTCATCGGAGGCCGCGTTCAGGTCCGCATCAATCCAAAGGATCGCCTTGATGAGCGACTCCGCCTGGCTTCGGTCGATCACATCCTTGAAGAATGCGACCGGATGCGAGTTATACCACTTCAATTCGATCAGTTCGATCGTCTTGGCGTGCCATTGCGAGTCGGTCGGAACCTGCAGTGCGAACACGGCACCCGGGGTGAATCGTTTCTCCGGGACATCCGTGAACAGCTCGATCTTGATCGCACCCTTCAGCCCGTGCGCCTTCGTCAGCCGTCCCACCCGCAGTTGGGTGTCGAGTGGCTGTGGAGCTTTGGGCGCGGACACCTCGAGGCGATCTTTAGAAATCAGTGTCGACCACGTCGACGCGCACCTTGCGGCCGTCGGCAAGCGCCGCGACCAGGGTGCGAAGCGCCTTCGCGGTGCGGCCAGCGCGGCCGATCACGCGACCGAGATCATCGGGATGCACGCGCACCTCGAGCACCTCGCCGCGCTGTGAGTTCTTGGCGACGACCTGCACCTGGTCAGGGTGATCGACGATCCCCTTGACCAGGTGTTCAAGCGCGGGAGCGAGCACTGCCTACGCCTTGTCGGGCGCGGCGGAATCAGCGGCTGCGTCCGGAACAACGGTCGCGTCCGGAACAACAGCTGCGTCTGAAACAACAGCTGCGTCCGGAACAACGGTCGCGTCCGGAACAACAGCTGCGTCTGAAACAGCGGCCGCGTCTGGAACAGCGGCTGCGTCTGCGATGGCCTCGGCCTCTGCAACAACCTCTGCCTCGGCGGTTTCTTCGGCGACTACTTCGGCCTCGACAACAGCCGCAGCATCGGCAACTACCTCTGCGTGAGCGTGCTCTGACGGAGTCTCGACCGGAGCCTCAGCAACGGACGCGACGACGACTGTCTCTTCGACAGCCTCGGCAACCGGCGCGGGAGCGGGCTTCTCGGCCTTGGGCTTCAGCACCGGCTTCTTCTTTTCGTCGGCCTGGAATTCGACCTTTGCGTCCTTGGTTTTGACGGTGCTCTTGGCGTTCTTATCGCCCTTGAACTTGCCCCAGTCGCCGGTGAGCTTGAGAATCGCCTCGACCTGCGGGCTCGGCTGCGCGCCAACGCCCAGCCAGTACTGGGCGCGCTCGGAGTCGACCTCGATGAACGACGGCTCCTCGGTGGGGTGGTACTTGCCAATCTCTTCGATCGAACGGCCGTCGCGCTTGTTGCGCGAGTCGGCTACGACGATGCGGTAGTAGGGTGCACGGATCTTGCCCATGCGCTTCAAACGAATCTTTACAGCCACAATTCTCCTGAAATAAATGTTGGGGTGGCGAACCGCTAGCCGTGAGCGTGGGGGCACACTCGGCACAAAAGCTCTGGTGGAATCTGGGACGCGCCAGATTAGAGGGTCGGCGCGACAAGACTCGACTCGCTATTCTGCCATGTTTCCGCCGCAAAACAGAACCGGCGCTGTACCGCACCCCCACGCTCGGCCGCCCGGCCCGGCAATCTCGGTTCGTCGGCGCGATACAGCCCCCCGCAGTCTGCTCAGTCGTCGAAGCCGGGTGCAGTGCGCGGCCACGGCCGGAGTCGTTCGATTTGGGCGGCGAGGCCCAGAATAAGCGCCTCCCCCTGCGCGTTCGCCTGGGGAGGCACGACTATCTGGACCGCGAGTGGGATTCCCACTGTTGCGTGCGTGCCCGCAGGAATGCTGGCAGCGGGCCACTTGAGGTAGTTCCATGGCGAGGCGTACGGGGCATACGCGATATTGGCTCGCAGGTTAGCGAACCAGCTCTTGCGGTGCCACTGAATGGCTGGGATGCCCGGTTGGGCGAGTGTCGGCGTGAGAAGCACGTCGTAGTCTGCGAAAAAGGCCACGACCACGGTGCGGAACTTCTCGACCGGCTTGGGATTGCGCGCCAGCCTCCCGAACAGTCTTCCGAGTCGAGCATGCATGCGAACGCGTGGCTCAAGCTTGGCGTAGTCGAGCAGGTCGGCATCGGTCTTCGTCCCCGCAAACCACCGCGCGAGCAGAGGTACGGGATTGCCCGGATAGGGGAAGCGCACTTCGGTCACGGTATGCCCAGCCTCGCGCAAGGCGTCGGCGGTCTCCCGCAGGCCGCGAGCCCATTCGGGGTCGACAGGGGCGAGCGGTGAGGCCGCGCCGGCTGCCACTGCGATTCGAAGCGGATGTGACGGCTCGACGGGTGTGGCGAGCTCCGGGCGGTCGGCCATCACGCTCAACAGGAGTGCGGCATCCGCAACAGTCGTGGCGAGAGGTCCGTTCTCGCTCATTCCAAACCACGCATCGACTCCGATTTCTTGCGGCACCACTCCCTGACCTGGCTTGATACCGAAAAGCCCGCAGTCGGCGGCGGGAATGCGGATTGAACCCATGCCGTCGTTGCCGTGGGCAATGCTCACCTGCCCCGAGGCAACAGCCGCGGCCGAGCCACCCGATGATCCCCCGGCGGTGCGCTGCAGGTTCCACGGGTTGCGCGTGATGCCGTACACCGAGTCGGTCGCGCCGAAGACGCACAGCTCGGGAACACGGGTGACACCCACGATCACGGCACCGGCGTTGCGCAAACGCGTCACCACCGGATGATCGGTGAGCTGCGGCTCTGCACTCGTCGCACTCGATCCATCCCGCATCGGCTCCCCTGCTACCGGAATATTGTCTTTGATCGCAATCGGGACCCCGGCCAGCGGCAGCCGGGACAGATCGCCCCGGGCATCAATCTCCGCAGCTTCTGCGAGGGCACGCTCCGAACGCACCACCTGAAATGCCCCGACTGTGTCACTATGACGAGCGATTCGCTCCAGAGCGGATACGGTGGCCGATACTGCAGATTGGGAACCGGACCGCACTGCGGCGGCCAGCTCCACGGCTGTGGGGAGACTCATTGACACATGTTAGCCGTCCGGGAAACAGCGCACCGGGGCTCAGGCGTTGAGCGTATCCCGCCAGGCCAGCCAGTCCTTGATCGTCGAAAGCTCGTAGTCGGGGCCGGAGATTCCCACCGTGAAGAGGGTGACGCCGAGCGCGTGCAACTCGTCGGCAACCCCGAGATCCTTCACGCGCTGTTCGTTTGAAATCTCGATCTCGCCGATGTCGCGACCCACCGTGTCGCAGTGCTCCTGCAAGATCGCGATCTTGCGCGGCAGATCCTCGGGCTCGACAAAGTTGTGCCAGATGTCGGCATGCTTCGCCACCAGCTTGAGGGTCTTCTTCTCGCCCGAGCCGCCGATCAACACCGGGATTTTACGGGTGGGGGGTGGGTTGAGCTTCTGCCAGCGCGACTCGATTCGCGGCAGGGCCTCGGCGAGGGCATCCAGGCGGCTGCCCGCGGTTCCGAACTCGTAGCCGTACGCGTCGTAGTCTTTCTCGAACCAGCCCGACCCCGTGCCAAAAATGAACCGGCCGACGCCGGTTTCTCCCGCACTGATGTGGTCGATGGTTCGAGCCATGTCCGCCTGCAGGTCAGCGTTGCGGTAGCTGTTGCAGTTGACCAGGCACCCGAACTCCACTCGACTTGTGAGCTCGGCCCACGAGGCCAATTCCGTCCACGCCTCGTAGTGCAAACCTTCCGGGTCGCCGCTTAGCGGGTAGAAGTGGTCCCAGTTGAAGATGATGTCGACGCCCATGCCCTCGAGAGCACGCACGGTTTCGCGCACCTTCGGGTAGAGCGAGTGCTGCGGCTGAACTTGGACACCGATGCGGACGGGGCGATTCGTGTGAGGCATACCTCCACCCTAAGCGGGTGCGCGTGAGCAAAAGTGCGCTAGCGACCGAGGAATTTCTGCAGGCTCGCGAGCTCTTCCTCGCTGGGGCCGCCCGGCTTGCTACCCAACCCGAATCCTGACCCTGCCGCAGCGGTCGGCCCGGCCGAAGTACCCGACTCGATCGCCGCGTTCTCGGCGGCGCGCTTGGCCGGATTGCCCGACTTCGAGCCCTTCTTCTTCGGCGCGACCTTCGTTCCACCGAACTTCGCTCCGGGAATCGGTCCCATGCCGGGCACCTGTGGCATCCCCCCCTTCGCCACGGTCTTCATCATCTTCGCGGCCTGCTCGAAGCGATTGACGAGAGCATTGACCTCGGTCACGGTCGTACCGGAACCCCGTGCGATGCGCACCCGACGAGAACCGTTGAGTACTTTGGGAACGCGACGCTCCTGGAGGGTCATCGACTGGATGATCGCCTCGGTGCGCGTGATCTCCGACTCATCGAAATTCTCGAGCTGCTGGCGCATGTTCCTGCCGCCGGGAAGCATCCCGAGCATGTTCTTGATCGAGCCCATGTTCTTGAGCTGCTGCATCTGCGACAGGAAGTCTTCGAGGGTGAACGTGTCGGTCGCGAATTTCTCCGCAACTTTGCGCGTCTCCTCCTCGTCGAAATTCTTCTGCGCCTGCTCGATGAGGGTAAGAATGTCACCGAGGTCGAGGATGCGACTAGCCATACGATCCGGGTAGAACGGCTCGAAATCATCCAGCCCCTCACCCGTCGACGCGAAGAGAATGGGCCGGCCGGTCACCGACGCGACGGACAGGGCGGCACCACCGCGCGCATCACCGTCAAGTTTGGAGAGCACAACGCCCGTAAAGTCGACGCCCTCCTGGAAGGCGCGTGCGGTCGTCACCGCGTCCTGGCCGATCATCGCGTCGATGACGAAGAGCACCTCATCCGGGTCGATCGCCTTACGGATGTTGCCGGCCTGCTTCATCAGTTCAGCGTCGACGCCCAGACGCCCGGCCGTGTCGACGATCACCACGTCGTACTGCTTCTGCTTCGCAAATTTGAGGGCTTCTTTTGCAACTTTGACCGGGTCGCCCTTGCCGTTGCCGGGCTCGGGCGCGAAGACGGAAACCCCCGCCTGCTGCCCGACGACCTGCAGTTGGGTGACGGCGTTGGGCCGCTGCAGGTCGGCCGCGACCAGCAGCGGCGTGTGATTGTCGGCGGCGAGCCATTTCGCGAGCTTCCCCGCAAGCGTGGTCTTACCGGCACCCTGCAAGCCTGCGAGCATGATGACGGTCGGAGGCTGCTTCGAGAACTGGATGCGACGAGCCTGCCCGCCGAGGATCGTCACGAGCTCCTCATTGACGATCTGCACTACCTGCTGGGCAGGGTTCAGCGCTTTGGAAACCTCATCGCCCAACGCGCGCTCGCGCACGCGTCCGGTGAAGTCCTTGACGACCTCGAGGGCGACGTCGGCATCGAGGAGCGCGCGACGGATTTCGCGGACGGTCGCATCGACATCCGCAGGGCTGAGCTTGCCCTTGCCGCGCAGGTTCTTGAAGGTATCGGCGAGGCGATCGGTCAGGTTTCCGAAGATGGCCATGGTGCAGTCAGTTTATCGGGGATGGATCCCCACAGATTGTGGCTCGGTGCCTGTGCGGCTGAGTGTGATCACCAATGACTGTCGTGATCGATCCGGGCGCACTCATCTGGTTGCTCACGGGTAGTCGCCAATTGGGTGACGATGCAAAGTCGCTCGTGCTCCGAACCCCGCCCGCGCTATCCGATGCGACGCCCGGCTGTAGCGTGACGTCATGACCCCAATTCTCGAATTCGGCGGGCGGATGCCCGTGGTCCCCGACAGCGCGTGGGTAGCAGCGAGCGCAACCCTCGTCGGCCCCGTAACTCTCGGAGAGCGGGCGAGCGTGTACTACGGCACCGTGCTGCGTGCCGACACGGACGCCATCACGATCGGCGCGGACTCGAACCTGCAGGATAACGTGACGATGCATTGCGATCCCGGCACGCCCGCGTCCGTTGGCGCGCGCGTCAGTGTTGGACACGGGGCAGTTCTGCACGGGTGCACGGTGGAGGACGACTGCCTCATCGGCATGGGCGCGACCGTACTCAACCGTGCCGTGATCGGGGCGGGTTCGCTGGTCGCAGCGGGCGCGGTGGTGCTCGAGGGCATGATCGTGCCACCGGGCTCACTCGTTGCGGGCGTGCCCGGCAAGGTGCGGCGTGCGCTGAACGATGAGGAGCGGATGGCCATCCGCGTGAATGCGGAGCACTACCTGGCGCTCAGCGCAGCGCACAAAGCTGCGGGTTACTAGCCGGCCACGCGGGCAGCACTACCGGGCGGGAACACCCGGCTAGTGCCCGACGAGCGCGAACAGCAGCCCGCCGATCACCGTGAGCAGCGGCACGGCACCGATCGCGATCGTGAAGACTGCCATCAGCGATCCCTGTCCCCGCACAGCATGCACGATTGCCAGGATGATGGCACCAATCACGAGTGCAAGTCCCACGAAGAATGCGATCTCGTACGGTAGCGCCTCATTGCCGCTGCCCTGAAGGGCAACGCCGATTCCGACAACGAACGAAACGGCCATCGCGACAACGCCGACAATAACTGCGATGAGGCCGATGATCCCACTGACGGACGGGCGCTGGGTGGTCGGATCCGTGCTCATCCGATGAGGCCCTGCACGAACACGTGTGGGGTGAAGCCCGTGAGGTCGCCGATCCCCTCACCCTGGCCCACGAGCTTGATCGGGATGCCCGTCTTCTCCTGCACCGCGAGTACGAATCCGCCCTTTGCCGAACCGTCGAGTTTCGTCAGCACGAGTCCGGTCACGCCGGCATGTTCGATGAAGGCCTCCGCCTGCGCGAGCCCGTTCTGACCGGTCGTCGCGTCCAGCACGAGCAGAACTTCGGCGATCTCGGTCTGCTTCTCGAGCACACGGCGTATCTTGCCAAGCTCGTCCATGAGGCCACTCTTGGTCTGCAGGCGCCCGGCCGTGTCGATGAGCACTATCTCGATACCCTCGCGTTGGGCACGTTCGACAGTCTGGAACGCCACGGATGCCGGGTCCTGGCCCGCCTGCTGCGGCCGAACGATCTCGGCTCCCCCGCGTTCCGCCCACGTGGCCAGCTGTTCGACCGCCGCAGCTCGGAACGTGTCAGCCGCACCGACGACGACCGTGCGGCCGTAGTTTGTGAGGAACTTCGCAAATTTGCCGATCGTGGTCGTCTTGCCCACACCGTTCACGCCGACGACCAGCACAACCGCCGGACGGGCGCTGAGATGCAGGGTGGGGTCCAGCTTCGCCAGGCGCTCCTCGAGGGTTTCGCGGAGCATCCGCTTCAGGTCTGCCGGATCGGTCGTCTTGTACCGCGTGACGCTGGCGCGCAGTTCATCGACTATCGAGTCCGTAACATCCGGGCCGAAATCTGCCGAGATCAGGGCGTCTTCGAGGTCGGTCCAGGTGTCTTCGTCAATGGTTTTGCGTGCGAACATGCCACGCAGGGCGGAGCCGAGCGACCACGATGTCGGAGCAGCAGCCATATGCCCAAGGGTAGGGCAAGCGGTCAGGACAGCGTGAACGAACCGATGTAGACGACCGGCATCGTGAATCGGGCAAAGACCGAAGAGACCACGAGGTATGCGTCGAGCGCTTGCCCACTGGCGAGGGTTGCGACCGTGGCCGCCCGACCCGTAGCGGTGTTGCTGTAGATGTCGGCGACCCCGCCGGATGCGAATCCGGCGTTCAGAAGATCAGCCTTGATTGATGCCGCAAGCGTCGAGTCGCCCGGAAGGATCGCCCAGTCCACAGTCTCACCGCTGAGCGTGACCGCGATCGTGCACGCGTCATTGAGCACCGCGGGACTCACGGCTTTCAGGGGGAAATCTGAAGGTTTGATCTGCGCGTAGGTAGTCGTTGGCGTGGGGTGGTTTTTCGCGTAGAGGTTCAGATCGTCGACGATCCTCGGGCACTCACTCCAGCCGCCGAGCGACGGGGGGGTAGTCGGCTTGGCTGACGGCGCCGGGGACTGCGTCGCCTCGGGAGCAAGCGTGGGCGCGGCGCTTGTCGCTGCGTGACCGGTGGTGAACAGGGCATCCACACATCCGGAAAGCATGGCTGCACCGAGCACGAACAGGACACATGCAGACGCGAGGCGCGGAAATCTCATTGTCCCTGCCTAGACCACTCGTGCCTTCTACGTCAAGCTCGCGGGCTCCTGCACGCGCTCCTGCACGCGGTCCTGGTTCACGCGCTGGCCGACAACCGCACTGATGCCGTCGGCGCGCATCGACACGCCGTACAGGGCATCCGCGATCTCCATCGTTCGCTTCTGGTGCGTGATGACAATGAGCTGGGATGTCGACCGCAGGTCCTGGAAAATTGTGAGCAACCGCCCGAGGTTGGCATCGTCGAGCGCCGCCTCCACCTCATCGAGAATGTAGAACGGGCTCGGCCGCGCTTTGAAGATTGCGATGAGAAAGGCCACCGCCGCAAGCGAACGCTCGCCACCGCTGAGCAGCGAGAGTCGCTCGATTTTTTTGCCAGCGGGCTTCACGCTGACCTCGATACCGGTGGTGAGCATGTTCTCCGGATCGGTCAGGTGCAGGCTGCCCGTACCCCCGGGGAAGAGCACCGGGAAGACTTGGTTGAATGCCGCCCGGGTATCTTCGAAGGCATTACCGAAGATGTCCTGCATCTTCTCATCGATCTCGTCGATGATCGTGAGGAGGTCTTTGCGCGTGTTCGTCAGGTCGCTGAGCTGGTCGACGAGGAATCGATGGCGTTGCTCGAGTGCCTCGAACTCCTCGAGGGCGAGCGGATTTACCCTCCCGAGTTGGGTGAGTTTGCGATCGGCGGAAGCGAGCCGCGCCTGCTGCTCTGCCCTGACGAACTGCGTGGATTCAGCATCCGGTGTCGGCGCGGGAACCGGCACCTGGGGGCCGTACTCGCTGACCAGCAGGTCTTCGGTGAGGCCCAGTTCCTCGCCAGCCCTTTCGAGCAGTGTGGACAGCTGCAGCTTCTTCTCGTAGAGCTGCATTTCCAGGCCGTGCACGTTCTCGCTGATTGCGGCCAGGCGCTCGCGAAGTGAGCCCTCCTCCCGCCGCAGCACCGAGAGCTCCTCGTTGTGCTGCACGCGCTCGCCTTCCCGTGCGGCGAGATCAAGCCGCGCCTGCGAGACGGAACGATCCACGGCATCCAGAACCGCGGGCAGCGCAGCGATGACCTCGTTCGCGGCCGCAACCTGACGGGCCCGGATGACCGTGAGCCGAGCAACCTGCTCAGCGGCCTCTTTTTCCGCCACGACACGGGCGGCGAGGGCCTCGGCGTTGGCGCGCTCGGCCCGCATACGCTCGCGAATGGTCTCGAGTTGGATGCGCAGCTCGAGTTCGCGGGCACGCGCCGCCTCGAGTTCATCGAGGTACTCGGTGCGAAACGACACGTCGAGCATCGGTCGGGGTGCGGCCTCGAAAGCATCGTGCCCGGCACGCGCCTGCTCGAGCGCGAGTTCGGCTTCACGTACCGACTCCGTGGAGAATTGTACGGCGGCAGAAAGGCGCTCCCACTCCGCCTGCGCCGACTCGAGCTGGATACGGAACCGGCCCAGTTGCTCGGACTGCGCCGCGAGGTGCGCGTCATACTCGCGAAGGGTGCTGAGAGCCGCCGAGGCATCCGTCTGAGCAGTCTCGAGCGCACCGCGCTTCTCGGCGAGGGCGAACCGGGACCGCTCAATCGCGGTCGACACTGTTGCGAGACGGGATGTCGCGGTATCGCGCTCCGCGACGAGTTCGAGCCGCGAGCGCTTGGCTCCCGAGCCGCCACGCAGCACGTAGCGGGTGAGAACGTCACCCTGCCTCGTCACAAAGGTTGCCCCGGATGCCGGCATCCCCACGTATGCCTTCCGCGCCGCGGCCAGATCGTCGGCCACGTATACGTCGGCCAGAAGAGCCAGCACTCCGGCGGGCGCCTGAACGATCTCGGCGGCCGCTCGCACTCCGGTGATCCTCGAAGCGGCCTCGGGCAACGTTGCGTCGCGGCCCGTGAGCGACGCCACGACGACCTCGACCCGCCCGAAGTCACCCGCTGCCGAGTGCTCGAGTGCGTCGAAGGCAGCGTCAGCATTGTCGGCCAGTACCGCGTCAGCGAGCGAGCCCAGGGCAGCTGCGATAGCAGCCTCGAAGCCAGGCTCGATCCTCACGTGTTCAGCGACGAGTCCGGTGATTCCGCGAAGCTTCGCGGCCACGAGGGCGCTTGAGCCGTCTTTCTGGTCTACCGCGAGCGACAGGGCTGAACTTCGCGCTGCCAGCGCATCGCGCTCACGTTCGGCCGCGTGCAGCGCATCCCGCATGGTCTCGATCTCGGCTTGCAGGGCGGAGACCGCCGCCGCCGCCGACTCGTATCGCGAGTCAAGTGAGCCATCACCCTCGGAGCTGGTCGCGGCCGCTGCCTCCAGCGCCACGAACTCGGCTCGCGTCGCATCCCGGCGCGTCTCCGCTTCGGTGAGGGCGGCCTGCTGTCGCAGGAGCTCGCCGCGTGCAGCGGTGAGGGTCGTCGCCGCAACATCCACGCGGGCGGCAAGACCGGCGAGTTCGAGTTCGTGACGGGCGATGAGCGCGCCTTCGGCCGAGATCTGTTCGTCCAGCGCGTCGAGGGATGCTTTCGCGGTCGCCGAGTCACCGGCTGCCGCCCCCACGGCCTCTTCGGCCACGGCCACTCCTGCGGCGAGGCGCTCGGCCTCGTCACGCGCATCCTGCACGGCCGATTCGGGGATGGTCGTGCCGATCGCAGGCGCGCCGGAGTGCTGTCCGAGCAGCGCGAGTCGCTGGTTGGCGAGCGTGTAAAGCCCGCGAAGCCGCTCCTGGGCCGACTCGAGCCCGAAAGCGACCCTGCGCGCGACATCTACCGCGTCACCCACCTGGTGCTGTTCCAGGCGTCCCTCGCGCAGCTTGTTCTGGTCGAGTTGCTCCTGCAGCACGATGCGTTCGGTCTTGCGCTCCGACTCGCTCCTGCTGAACGCGGTGATGGCGGTGCGTAGTTCCACAACTTCGTCGGCGAGGAGGCGCGCGCGGGCATCCCGAACGATCGCTGCAATCGTCGCGGCCTCCTTCGCGATTTCCGCCTGCTGGCCGAGCGGCTTCAGCTGGCGACGTATCTCACCCGCGAGATCACTCAGTCGCGTGAGATTCGCCTGCATCGCGTCGAGCTTGCGCAGGGTCTTCTCCTTGCGCCGACGGTGCTTCAGGATACCCGCAGCCTCCTCGATGAACCCGCGACGATCTTCGGGGCTCGCGTGCAACACGGCGTCGAGCTGGCCCTGACCGACAATGACGTGCATCTCGCGGCCGAGCCCTGAGTCGCTCAACAGCTCCTGCACGTCGAGCAGGCGGCATTGCTCCCCATTGATCGCATACTCGCTGCCGCCATTGCGGAACAGCGTGCGCGAGATGGTGACCTCGGCGTACTCAATGGGCAACGCACCGTCGGCGTTGTCGATAGTCAGGATCACTTCGGCTCGACCGAGCGGACCCTTCGTCGCGGTGCCGGCGAAGATTACGTCTTCCATCTTTCCGCCGCGCAGGGTCTTCGCACCCTGCTCGCCCATGACCCAGGCCAGTGCGTCGACGACATTGGACTTACCGGAACCGTTGGGGCCAACAACGCAGGTGACACCCTGCTCGAAGGCGAAGGTGGTCGGCTGCGCGAAGGACTTGAACCCCTTGAGGGTCAGGCTCTTCAGGAACACAGGCATCCTTCGTTGGCAATGGTCAGCTAAAACTACCGGATCGTGCGATGGCAACGCTTTGGTCTCAAAACTTCTCTCCCTGGCCTCGCGCCGATACTCTGGTCGGCTGCCCTCCGGCGGCGTGTCCGCACAGGGAGAGCCACCATGACCGACTTCACGATCGCTGAAGTGCCCGTTCCGCCAACGCTCGACGCCGGCGGCGACGGCGCTGACGACTTCGGCGCTGACGATTTCGCCGCCGTGCTCGAGGTGCGCAATCTCGTCTACGCGATCGGGTTCGGCACCGACGACCTCTCGGAGCGGCCATCCGAAGCACTGCCGCATTTCCAAAACAAGGAGCGACCGCAGCGCATTCTTGCCGCCCGGGTAGATAACCGGGTCGTGGGAGTCGGGTTTTACGAGACCACCCTTGGCGAGGACGCGGACTCGGGATGGCTCAGCGTTGCCGTGCTTGACGAGTTCCGAAATCGCGGTGTCGGTTCTGCCCTCGCCCAGAGGATCGAGGAGTGGGCGATTGCCGACGGTAAGACAAAAGCCCTCTGCTACACCCCCATCCCGAATGGCAGTGGCGAACAGATGCTGTCCCCGACGGGCTTTGGGGCGATCACGCTGAACGACGATGCGCGCTTCCTGCTGTCGAAGGGCTACCGGCTGGAGCAGGTTGAACGGCTGAGTCGACTGGCCCTTCCGGTTGTAGACATCGAAGCGCAGGTCATTGCGGCCCGAGAGGCCAGCGGCGACGACTATGCCCTGCATTCCTGGGAGGGTGCGGCTCCCGACCGGTGGCGGGAGGACATCGCGGTGCTCGCTACGCGGATGTCAACGGACGCGCCCTCGGCCGGGCTGGAAGAACCGGAGGATGTCTGGACTGCTGAGCGCATAGCCGAGTCCGAGAAGCGTGCCGCCGCAAGCCCGAGGGTACGCTTCGAGCTGGTTGTCGAGCACGTGCCCAGCGGAAAACTCGTCGGGTTTACCGTGCTCTCGGTGCCACCGCAGTCGGACCGGGCAGTCGAGCAGTGGGCGACTCTCGTGCTCCGAGAACACCGCGGGCATCGGCTCGGCATGTTGCTCAAGGTCGCGAACATCGCCCACCTCGAGAGGCGGTCGCCCGGTCATCCGTCGATTCTCACGTTCAATGCTGAGGAGAATCGCCACATGCTCAGCGTCAATGAGCAGATCGGCTTCGTGGGGATTGCCGCGGAGAGCGCCTGGCGCAAAGACCTGGCCTAGTGCGCGAGGCCGAATTCTTCGCGAGAGTACTCACAATTGCACTCTCGCGAAGGGATTCGCGCCTCAGTTGGCGACGCAGTCCTGCCAGAACGTCGACGATTGAACGCCCTGCGCTGCGGATTTGATCGCGTCACCATAGTTGCCAGCGAGAGCGTTCTTTCCGATCGACTTGACCAGTGCGGCGCGGCCGGCAGGTGAGGCGGCCTTCACTGCCTTCAGATCGGTCTTGAGATTGTCGGGCAGCTTGCCAAAGCTTGCGAAAGCCCGACCGTGTGTCTTCTCGGCGCGTGCCTGCACATCTGCGCCGTACGTGCCGTCGAGTGCCTTCTGGCGGATCGCCTTCGCGACGTCCGTTCGTTCGGTACCCTTCGGCATTGCCCGTAGCGCCTTCAGGTCTGTTTGAAGGTTCGCAGGCACCGCCCTCAAGAGGCTCACGAGGTCGTGGCCCGCGCTGCACTGGCTCGCCGAGGTCTTACCGTCGGTGGAGACCGGATTGGCGGATGCGGCGATCGCTCCACCCGCGACGAGCGCCGTGGTCAGCACGGCCGCTCCCGCCCAGGTAGCAAGAGTCCTATGTTTCATGATGAGTCCTTCCGGGCCGTTCCGCCGAGGTGGCGACAGGAACCAGACTGCGTGAGCAGTGTCAGCGTCTGGTCAACACAATGTTCGAAAAATGTAAGGGCCCGACTACCGCTGTTCGTGGCCCGAGCACATGCACTTGAATGGTGCAATGACTGAAGGACGCGGACTGGTGGTTGTTGTTGAAGACGAGGCCTCCATCGCCGACATCGAACGACTTTACCTCAGCCAGGCTGGCTACGGGGTGCACGTCGAGCGAGATGGTGCAGCCGGGCTAGCGGCGATCAGATCGATGCGGCCGGTAGCTGTGATCCTCGACGTCGGACTGCCGAGCATGGACGGGATTGAGGTCTGCCGAGCGCTGCGAGCGGCCGGCGACTGGACGCCGCTGATCTTCGTTACCGCACGCGACGATGAGGTCGACCGTGTGCTGGGCCTGGAACTCGGCGCGGATGATTACCTCACGAAGCCGTTCTCGCCGCGCGAACTCGTGGCTCGGGTGCGCGGACTCCTGCGTCGACAGGAGGGGCCACCGGCGTCCGTCCCGCTCGAAGTTTCTTCCCTGACCCTCGATTCCGCACGTCGCCGCGTAACCAGCCATGGGGTGGATGTCGCCCTCACGAGCACAGAATTCGACCTGCTGGCAAAACTGATGAGCGCCCCCGGCCAGGTGTTCACCCGCGAGCAGCTGCTGTCCAGCGTGTGGGGACAGGTCGACTACGGCGCAGGCCGCACCGTGGACGTGCATGTGGCGCAGGTGCGGGCAAAACTCGGCGAACCGAACCCGATTCGCACGGTACGCGGCGTTGGGTACTCGGTGACCGCGTGAGGCTGGTCCCGTGAAATCCCTGCGCGCGCGAATCACACTGGTGACCGTTGTGGTTGCCGTTATCGCCGTGGTGATCACGGGACTGATCTCCCTGCAACTCGTTCGCTCGTCGACCACCGAGGAAGCACGCGCCCAACTTGCCGCGCAGGCTGACGCGCTCGCAAAACTGCCGCGACTGGTGACGGTAGCTGAGCTTGCGGACAGGGCCAGCCTGGCCCGAGGAGGGACCGAGGTCGCGCTTGTGAAGGCGGACGGCACAGTCTCGGGCGGCGCGGCGGACTATGTGGATGCCGCCATCGTCGCCAAGGTGAAAGCGGGCCAGGCAGTCTCGACGAGCCGCCGGGATGTCGGCGGGATCGTGATGATCGAGGCGCGACCCGCGAAAAATGGCACCGCGGTCGTGCTCGCCCTGCGCACCACAAGCATTGATCGAGCGCTGGGGCAGGAGAGCTTGCGTATCCTGCTCGCGCTCGGAATCGGACTTGTCGTCGCGGTAGTGGGTGGAACGCTGCTCGCGCGATGGCTCTCCAGGCCGCTGAGCGACACTGCCGCGGCTGCGCGGCGGCTCGCTGCCGGCGAACGTGGTGTGCGAATGCCCCCTACCGGCAGCGCAGAGGTGGGTGATGTGACGGATGCGCTTGCTGCACTTGATCGCGCGCTGGTGTCGTCTGAGGCGCGCCAACGCGAGTTTCTCACCTCCATCTCACATGAGTTGCGCACGCCCCTGACCGCGGTGCGCGGTTACGCGGAAGCGATGGCTGACGGGCTTGTGACTCCCGACCGGATCACGGCGGTAGGCAAAACTCTCGTCACCGAGACCGAGCGGCTCGACAGTTTCGTGGCCGACCTGCTCGAGCTCTCCCGTCTTGAGGCTGACGATTTCAGCATCACGGTGACCGAGGTGCCGCTGGCGGGGCTCGTCGCGGATGTCGTTGCGGCATGGTCGGGTCGCGCTTCGACGCTCGGGGTGGCCCTCACCGCGACCTCGGTCTCGGTCACGGTGAACACGGATGCTCGTCGGCTGCGCCAGGTGATCGATGGGCTCGTCGAGAACGCGATGCGCGCGACGCCATCCGGGTCCACTGTGGAGATGCGGGTAACGCAGTCGTCCGCCTCCGCTTTCATCGAGGTACTGGATGGCGGGCCGGGACTTGCGCCCGAGGACCTTGACGTGGCGTTCGAGCGCGGGATGCTGCGGGCTCGCTACCGGGAAATCCGGCCGGTCGGTACCGGCCTCGGGCTTTCCATCGCAGCCCGGTTGGTAGAACGTCTCGGCGGAACCATTTCCGCCAACAACCGGGCCGACGGCGGTGCGGTCTTCGCGGTGCACCTCCCACTTCCCGGAGTCAGGGGGACTGTTCTCAGCGAGATGCGCCCCGCGTGATGCGTTGGCAGTACGGGCAGAAGTGCGAGCCCCGGTTCATGAACTGCTCGCGTACGATCGGTCTCCCGCAGCGCAGACACGACTTGCCCTGCTGCCCGTACGCGGCGAGCGAGCGTGCGAAGTAGCCCGACTGCCCATTCACGTTCACGTACTGCGCGTCGAAGCTTGTGCCTCCTTCGGCGAGCGCCCTGCCGAGCACGGTGCGAACCTCGGCAAGCAGCTTCCTGGCGCGGGGGCCGCTCAGCGTCGCAGTCGGCTGGTTGTAGTGCACACGTGCGCCCCACAGCGACTCGTCGGCGTAGATGTTGCCAATGCCGCTGACGAGCGTCTGGTCGAGCAGCGCGCGCTTGATCGTGGTGTTCTTGCGGGCGAGCGCGGCGAGAAAGCGCCAGTCGTCGAAGTTTTCATCCATTGGGTCGCGCGCAATGTGCGCAACCTGCGATGGAAGCACCTGCTCGGGATAATCGGCGGCGGGTACTAATCGATCGATCGCCATCGAGCCGAAGATGCGCTGGTCGACGAAGTTGAGCCGCAGGGCGCCGTGCGCGGACGAGGCGAGTTCGAGTCGAATACGCGTGCGCGCATCATCCACACCCGGCTCACGCAGGAGCACCTGGCCGCTCATGCCGAGATGCACCGTGAGTGCTTCCTCGTTACCGACCGGCACCCACAGGAACTTGCCGCGCCGCTGCGGCGTGCCGAACGTAACGCCTGTCAGCCGGTCAATGAAGTCTTCACTCGGTCCTTCGTGTCGACGCAGCGACCTCTCATCGAACACCGTGACGGATGCGACGCGTGCTCCCACCACGGAGCCCTCAAGCCCCCGGCGTACAACCTCTACCTCGGGTAATTCGGGCATCTAGGCGGACTAGTCCGCACTCTGCAGCGCGGTCCACGCCTGCAGCGCGGCCGCGATCTCGGCCTGCTTCTTACTCGAGCCGCCTCCGGTCGCAACCGACTTTCCGGCGAGCAGTACCGTCGCGCGGAAGAGCTTCGAATGGTCGGGACCCGTCTCGGTGACGTCGTAGAAGGGTTGGCCAAGGCCCAAGCGGGCGGCGAGCTCCTGCAGGCTGGTCTTGGGATCCATGGTCGCCCCAAAGCGATCCGGTTCGGCAATCAGGGGTGCGACGAGCCGCAGCACCAGCGCCGTCGCAACATCCCCACCGAGGTCAAGGTAGGTGGCTCCGATGATCGCCTCGACGGTATCGGCGAGGATGGATGACTTGTCGCGGCCCCCGGTCTGCTCCTCGCCCTTACCCAAGCGGATGTGCGCACCGAGCCCGACGGCGCGGGCTATCTCCGCGAGCGCGACCGTGGAGACGAGACTCGCGCGACGTTTGGCAAGCTCGCCCTCCACGAGTTCTGGATTGTCGTTATAGAGCGCTACCGTCACTGCTTGCCCAAGAATCGAGTCGCCGAGAAACTCGAGACGCTCGTTGTGGGCTATCCCGCCATGCTCGTACGCGAACGAGCGATGCGTCAACGCGAGCTGAAGAAGCGCGGGCGCGATCGAAACGCCCAGCACCAAACTCAGCTGGGCGTGTCCCTCATGCGGATCAGACGTCGGCGACCTTGCGGCCCTTGTATTCCATGTACAGCGGCGTGCCAGCGGAATCCTCAACGACGCGGGCTCGGTGCGGCAGGCTGTAGGTCGTCTTGCCGTTCTCGATCGTCTTGACGAGTGTGGGGGCGGTTGCCTTCCACTGGGCGCGGCGCATGCGGGTACTCGCCCGCGACATCTTGCGCTTTGGTACGGCCATGGCTATCTCTTCTCTGTCTTGTCTGTACTGACGGTGCCTGTGTCGACACTGTTGTCTGTGGAGCCTTCAGGTGCTTCGAGTCCGGCAAGGGCGGCCCACCGTGGATCGATGGATGCCTCATGCCTGTGACCCGGGTTGTCTAGAAGACGTGCCCCACACTCTGGGCACAGGCCGAGGCAATCTTCCTGACAGACCGGTTGGAACGGTAGTGATAACACCACCGCATCCCTGACCAACGGCTCCAGGTCGACGTAATCGTCGTGGACCGTGTAATCAAAAGCTTCGTCGAAAGAATACGCGAAAAGCTCCTGAAATTCGACTCGGACCGGCATCGCCATGTCGATGAGGCATCTCACGCACTCCCCGTCGGCGGTCGCACGCACATCCCCGGAAACCAGGATGCCATCGTGCAGGGACTCCAAACGGAGGTCGATATGCACCGGCGTGCCGTGCCTCAGCCCGATTACCGCGTTGCCGAAACCCTCGGGTTCGATGATGTCGAGAGTCTTTTCGCGCATCTCACCGGGGCGGTGCATGAGGTCGTAGACGGGCACCGTGTAGGGGGTCGGTGTGAAATGAGGCACGAGAATTGAGTGTACCCGCGACGGCACGAACACTCCGGGCGCGCGGGCGGACACCTTCCGGGATCCGCGGTTGGTCAGGAGCTCGCGGACACCTTCACCTTTACCGTTTCCGTGACCTTGGCCTCCACCGGCGCGGCCTTCGGGCGAGATGCGTACTCTTCGAAGGCGGCACGTGGAGTCTGGATGGCCTCGATCGCCACATAGTCCCGACGAAGCAGGAAGTTCAGGAACCAGTTGCCGAACACGCGGGTCTTGCGCTCCCAGGTCGGCATTGCAAACCCATGGTAACCGCGGTGCATGAACCATGCGAGGAGGCCCTTGACCGCCACCCTGCCCGACTGGAAAACACCCTCGTAGAGGCCGAGACCGGCCACTGCGCCCTGGTTCTTGTGGAAGTAATCGCGCGGGTTCTCGTCGCGAAGCGCAGCGACGAGGTTGCGCGCCATGAGTTTGCCCTGGCGCACCGCGTGCTGTGCGTTCGGTACGCAGAATCCGCCGACACCGCCACCGCTGAGGTCGGGGACGGCACTGACGTCGCCAGCGCCCCAGGCGTCCGCGACAATTCCGTCATCGCCGATGACGCGAAGATCGGGCTGCACTCGCAGGCGACCGCGATCATCGACCGGGAGGTCGGTGTTGCGCAGGACGGGGTTGGCCATCACGCCAGCGGTCCACACGATGAGGTCGGATTCGAAGCTCTGACCGGTGGAGAGCTCGATCTTGCCGCCGACGGCCGACGTCAACTGGGTGTCCAAGTGAATCTCCGCCCCACGGTCAGCGAGGTTCTTGATGACCCAGAGGCTGGTCGGCAGCGACACCTCCGGCATGATCCGGCCCATGGCCTCGATGAGATGGAAATGCGTGTCATCGAAGGTGAGCGTCGGATACATCGCGACCAGGGATGACGCGAAGCTGCGGAGTTCGCCGAAGATTTCGATCCCGGCGAATCCACCACCCACGACGACGAACGTCAGCAGGCGCTCCCGTTCGGGGCCGACCGGCATGGTCGAAGCCTTGTCGAAGTTGGAGACCATACGGTCACGCACGGCGATGGCTTCCTCGATGTTCTTCAGCCCGATCGCCTGGTCGGCGACACCGGGAATCGGGAAGGTACGCGACACTGAACCGGCAGTGACCACCACGATGTCGTACTCGATCTCCCACGAGTCACCCAATGCTGGCGTTATCGTGGCGATCTTGAGTTCGTGATCGATCTTGGAGACCTTCGCCGTGATCACGCGAGTTGTCTTGAGGTGCCGACGGTGAGACACAACCGCGTGACGAGGATCGATGGAGCCGGCCGCAACCTCGGGCAGGAACGGCTGGTATGTCATGTACGGCAGCGGGTCGACCATGACGACCTCTGCTTCGCCGCGCCTCAGCGACTTCTCGAGTTTGCGCGCAGTATAGAAGCCGGCGTAACCGCCGCCGACGATGAGGATTCTTGTCACGTATCTGGCCTTCGTGGAACGTTTGCAGGAGAGAGGTTTCAAACAAATCTATCGTGTTCGGCATTACGGTTTTTGGCGCAGCGACCTGAAATGCCTCGCGGCGCGCACTCCAAGCCACGCGAGCATGGCGGCGAACCCGAGCAGTACCCCCAACGGGATGCCCACGTTACGAAGGAGGTCGACCGTCGGCAGCAGTGTTCCCAGCGGGCTCATCGGAGCCGACGCGACAGGGACAGTAGTTGCTGTCGGCTGCTCGGATGCGACGGGTGCGGGTGTCGCCGGAGCCCGGCGGTAAATCCTGATCCAGTCTGCGAGGTCACCCATGGGGTTCTTCGTGACGTTCGGGACGCTCGCGGTGACAGCTGCTGCGGCATCCACCAGGCCGTATCCGTAGATGGGGTCGACACCCGGGCTGCCCTTGTCCCGGGCCGTCGACACGATGCGATTGATGACGTTGGCGGCATCGAGCTCGGGATGTGCAGCCATGACGAGAGCGACGATGCCGGCCACGATCGGGGTCGCCCCGCTCGTGCCGGCCCACCGCACGTAGTCTCCGCCGGGTACCACCCCGACGAGGTTCTCGCTCGGAGCCGAGACACCGATCGTGATGCCCTGAGATGACGCGTCGAAGCTCGCCGCCCCGTTTGCGTCGACCCCACCGACGGTGAGCACGCCTGGCATCGTCGCGGGCGCGCCGACCTCGGTGGTGCCGCTGCCGCGGTTACCTGCCGCTGCGACAATGACCACGTTGTGCTGCATGGCGTAGAGGAACGCGGTATCCCAGCTCTCCGGCCACTCAAGCGTGTTTCGGGTGAGTGACATGTTGATCACCCGGGCACCGTTATCGACGGCGAATCGCACGGCCTTGGCGATCTGGTCATCCGAACTAGTGTTGCCCTGGCCGAGGCCGATGGACAGCGGCATGATCGAGGCCCGGGGCGCAGATCCGATCACGCCGTTGTCACCGCCGGTGCCGCGCCCGGCAGCCAGGGATGCGACCATCGTGCCGTGCCGACTATCATCGGATCCCACCGGGGTTTGGCCGTCTGGTGAGCCGAGTCCCGATAAATCTGCGCCGCCGCCGACCGCGCCCGCGAGCTCGCGAACTGTGCCGTCCACACCGGTATCGATGACGGCAATAGTGACTCCTGCGCCCTGGGTCGTCTTCCACGCATCCCGGATGCCGTAGTCGTCAAGCCAGTACTCGGCGCTTCGGATCGAGTCGGCGTGCGCCGCGATCGGCGCGGTGACCGCGGGGAGCAGTGCTGCCGCGAGCCCGACGATGACCACTGCGCAAAGCGGTCGTCTCACGCGCTGGCTCCGCCGATGAACGGAGGCGCCTGCTCGGTCACCTGTTCGGTCGCCTGTTCGGTCGCCTTCTCGGTCACCTGTTCGGTCGCCTGTTCGGTCGCCTTCTCGGTCGCCTGTTCGCGGGCTCGCTCGGTCACCGGGTCGTAGTTCTGGCACTCGCAGACCTCGGGGCTCCAGGCTGCGGCCGCGAGCGCAAGATCTCCGATCGGGTTCACTCCGGGGCCGGCTGCGAGGGAATGGGCTACGAGGGCATGGAGGCATTTCACCCGGTCGGGCATCCCACCCGCCGAGATTCCGGCGATCTCCTCGACAACGGCGACGCTCTCGCGGTCAGCGAGGTACTGCAGGTGTGCCGCCAAGTACTGATCGGCAATATCACCGGTGAGGAGTGCGGTGTACCCGGGCATGTCGCCCTCCGCCTCCAGCGTGGATACCGCCGCGGTCGCCGCAGGATGGGTCAGGTAGTAAAACGTAGGAAAGGGCGTGCCGTCGCCCAAGCGCGGCTGTGTCGACACGACGGTCGGGGCACCGCAGACGCAGCGGGCCGAGATCCCGATCACGTCACGCGCCGGGCGGCCCAATTGAAGGGAGACCGTACGGACGTCCTCGGCAGTCGGCGCCTGAAACGGGGGTCGGGTCATAGCGGCTGGGTGATGGCGTGGTGCTCGGTGCCGAGCGCCGAGGGTCCACGCGCCGAGGGTCCGAGTGCCGAGGGTCCGAGCGTCATGGGGTCGTGCTCAAGGGTCCGGGTGTCATGGGGTCGTGCTCAGGGGTACGAGCGTCGAGGGTCCGAGCGCTCAGGGGTCCGAGTGTCATGGGGTCGTGCTCAGTTTGTCGGGCGGGGCATCCGTCAGTCCGGCCGTGTAGATCGACGCGAAGAGCGAGTGCAGCCAGTCCACTTTCGTCGTCTGGATGCTCGCACTAATCGGCAGCCCGTCGGCCGTCGTCGTGGTGCCGCTCCCTCCTCCAACCACGAGGTAGCTGATATCCCCCGGGAAGACGTAGAACAGGCGCTCGCGCGCCTGCGACTCGATGTAGGCGGGATCATTCCAGCGCGCAACATCCTTGGTGAGCGTATCGACCGAGGTCTGGGTGGAGTTGACCTTCTGTTGCAGGGACGCGATCTGCTGCTGCTGCTCGACCAGGATGCGCAGGTTGGGTGCGAGCACGATGACAGCGAGTACCAGCAGCACGAGCATGACAACGGTGAAGCCCGACAACCGGATCGTGCGCAGCCAGTGCTCGGGCGCGCTCTCCTCCGGGAGATTGGGGGCAACCCTCCTCGTGCCGGATGCTTTGGCCATGGACTCGATGCTAAGCGCAGTGTCTGAGAGCGGTGCCCCGGCTCACCGCCGAGTGCGTCAGGCCGTGAAGCGGGGGAACGCGCTTCGGCCGGCGTAAACGGCGGCGTCGCCCAGTTCCTCCTCGATACGCAGCAGCTGGTTGTACTTGGCAATCCGCTCGCCACGTGCCGGGGCGCCGGTCTTGATCTGACCTGAGTCCGTCGCGACGGCGAGGTCGGCGATCGTGGTGTCTTCGGTTTCGCCGGAACGGTGCGACAGGATGGCGGTGTACCCCGCACGCTGGGCCATCGCGACGGCGTCCAGCGTCTCGGTCACGGTGCCGATCTGGTTCACCTTGACGAGGATCGAGTTGCCGACCTTGAGGTCGATGCCTTTCTTGAGCCGCACCGCGCTAGTCACGAACAGGTCGTCACCGACGATCTGCACCTTGTCGCCGAGCTGTTCGGTGAAGTGTGCATAGCCGTCCCAGTCGTCCTCCGCCAGCGGATCTTCGATGCTTGCGAGCGGGTAGTCCTTGACGAGGTCGACGAAGAATGCGGTCAACTGTTCGGCGTTGAGCTTCTGCTTTTCGAAGGAGTACACGCCATCGGCGAAGAACTCGGATGCCGCAACATCCAGACCGAGTGCGAAGTCTTTTCCAGCCGTGAAGCCGGCCGATTCGATTGCACCGAGGATGAAGTCGAGTGCTGCGCGCGCACCGGGCAGATCGGGGGCGAAGCCACCCTCGTCGCCGAGACCCGTGCTGAGCCCCTGCTTCTTGAGGAGAGCCTTGAGGGCGTGGTAGACCTCGACGCCGGAACGGAGCGCCTCGGAGTAGCTCTCGAAACCGATCGGTAACACCATGAATTCCTGGATGTCGAGGGCCGTGTCAGCGTGCGCCCCACCGTTGATGATGTTCATCATCGGCACCGGGAGGACGTGCGCCATCGGCCCGCCGAGGTAGCGATAGAGCGGGACGCCGAGGTCGGCGGCGGTGGCGCGCGCCACGGCCATCGAGACGGCCAGGATCGCGTTGGCACCGAGCTTGGCCTTGTTATCGGTGCCGTCGAGCTCGAGCATCGTCGCGTCGATCGAGATCTGCTCGTCGGCCGGCAGCCCTTCGAGCGCCGGGCCGATCACTTCGTTCACATTATTGACCGCGTTCAGGACCCCCTTGCCGCCGTAGCGCTTGGCGTCGCCGTCGCGGAGCTCGACCGCTTCCTTCTCACCGGTGGATGCACCGCTCGGCACCGCCGCGCGGCCGGTCGCGCCGCTCGCCAGGGTCACCTCGGCTTCGACGGTCGGGTTGCCCCGGCTGTCGAGGATCTCGCGCGCGTGGACTTCGATGATGGTGCTCATAGGCGGGTAGCCGGGTAGGCGGGTCGGCGGGTAGAGAGTGAAATGAGCGCTACGGCGTCGTCGGCCGGCCTGGTCGCGGTCTACTACCCGCCTACCCGCCTGGGCGCCTACCCGCCTGACAGCGGCAATCCTAGCGCGGGACCGCGACCGGGTCAACGCGGACGTAGGGGGAATCGCCGGCGAGGCCGACGATCTGGGTGTGCACCTGCTCGGTGAGCTCGGTCCGGTCATCGTAGTCGAGCCCCGCGGTCGCC
>JAYSPT010000127.1:0-4683 GCA_043721995.1 Salinibacterium sp.
GCCCAGCGCAGCGGAGATGAGGAGGCCGAGGAAGAGCACCTGGAGGCTCTGCCCGAATGGTTTCCAGATGGTGCCCGCGACGAAGAGCTGCTGCCAGGCCGAACCCAGGATGTCTGTGGGCGTCGCCATGAACGCCTTGTTGACGCCGGTAGCGGCTGTCTGCCACGCCCCCAGGAGCAATGCGAGGAAGACTATGCGGATCGTCCAACGACCGCGCGTGGTGCTCGCGAAGCTCTTCCCGCTGCGCGAGGCGTTGAGGGAAGCCGCGGGCTCACCCTCGGGCTCGGTGACCAGTTCGCCGGTCATCGGTTCGACCGCGACATCCTCAGCGTTGGTCGTGGATTTCACGGGGTAACGACCTTCCGAATGCGCGAGGAGCGTTCACGCCGTAGCCACGGTTCGGCGAGGCGAGACTCGACAGCTCGCAGCACCGCAGAGAACGCCAGCGCGACGATTCCGAGCACAAGGACTACCCCGAACATGCTGCCGATCTGGAAGTATTCGGCGTCCTTGTTGATCAGGTTGCCGAGGCCAGCGCCGGCCGTAAGGATCTCGGCAACGATGATGCCGATGAGACCGCGGCCGAAACCGATCCGGATTCCCGCGACTACATAAGGGAGGGACGAACGCAGCACGATCTTCGCGGAGATGGCCAGGCGACTGCCGTTGAAAGACCTGCCCACGTCGACGAGTGATGAACTCACTTCCTTGCACCCGAGATAGGTGTTCAGGATCACGGGGAAGATCGCGGAGAGGATCACAATCGCGAGCCTCACCTCGAACCCGATGCCGAGCCAGAGGATCAGGACGGGTAGTAGCGCGATGCGGGGTGTCGCGTAGATCGCGGTGATGTAAGGAGCGAGGGCGACCTCGAGCCATTCGTTTGCCGCCATCAGGATGCCGATGATGATTCCGGCGACAACCGCGATGGCGAAGCCTGCCGCGAGCGCGCCGAAGGTTTGTCCCGCTGCCGGGAGGATCCGCGGAACGAAGTCCTGGAAGAGCTCCCTCGTGAACTCACTCGGATACGACGCGCGCAGAGGAGCGAGCCGACCGAAGTACTCCCAGAGCAGGATGACGGCGACGAGGGATAACACTCGCAGCGTCCACTTGTCTTTAAGGAAGCGCTCGAGCGGTGTCTTCTTTCGCTTGCCGCGAGCGCGCGGCGAGAGCACCGAGTCAGTCGACGTGTACATATGATTCGCCCCGCTTGCGTCCGGTCACGTCGAGCAGCTTCCACGCCGCTTCGCGCAGCTCCGCGTACTCGGGCTCCGCGCGCCAGTTGTACTCCTCGCGCGGCCGCGGCAGATGCACGTCGAAGGTCTCGAGCACCCGTCCGGGGTTCGCCCCCATGACGATGATGCGGTCGGAGAGGTAGATGGCTTCATCGATCGAGTGAGTGACGAAGAGCGCCGAAAGGCCCTTCTGCTCGCAGATCTGCACGAGCATCTCCTGCAGTTGCTCGCGCGTGAGAGCGTCAAGCGCGCCGAACGGCTCGTCCATAAGAAGGAGCTTCGGCTCGATGGCGAGGGCGCGGGCGAGACCAACCCGCTGCTGCTGGCCGCCGGAGAGTTGGGCCGGGTAGTGCTCGAGGCGATCCGAGAGACCGACGAGCTCCATGTAATCGGCCGCGCGCTGGCGACGCTCCTTCTTCGCGACGCCCTGCATTTCGAGGCCGAACGCCGCGTTATCCAGTGCACTCATCCACGGGAAGAGGTTGAAGCCCTGGAACACCATCGCCTTGTCAGCTGACGGCCCGGTGCTCTCACGCCCGTTCACGTAAATCGTGCCAGAGCTTTGTTCAACCAAGCCCGCGACGGCGCGTAGCGCTGTGGTCTTGCCGCAGCCACTCGGCCCGAGGATTGAGACGAACTCGCCGTCCACCACCTCGAGGTCGAGGCTCTGGAGGACCGGTCGGGCCGACGGATCGTACGTCTTCCCGAGCCCTCGAACCCTGAGAATCAGGCGGTCTTCACCCCGCGCATCCACGCGGTCCTCCAGGGTTTCAGTCATGCTTGATCAGACCTTGCCTTTGCGCTTGATGTAGTCGAGCACGTAGGAGTTGTCGACCCATTTGCCGATCGGGATGACGTCCTTCGGAAGTGCGCCGGCTCCCTGCTGACTCACTACCCACTTCTTGACTGCGTCGAGGTCTTCATTGCCGCCGTTGACCGGTAAGAAGTGGTTCGCCAGAATCTGGTCGTACAGCTCGGCCCGCTGCGCAGCTGTCAAGTTGAGTGGGTAAATGTCGGCGAGGGCCATGTAGTCCTTCTTGTTCGTCGCGGCCCAGCGGTAGCTGTCGAGCAGGACGTCGATTGCCTGCTGGGTGGCCTTTGGGTTGGCGGCGATGAACTTGGTCGAGACGAACACGCCCTGCTGGAGGTACTGGCCGAGGATCTTGCTGGTGTCCTGGATGATGTGGAAGTGACCGCCCTGCAGGAGCGTCAGCGCCTCCGAGTAGTGCACGACTGTCGCGGCGACCTGGCCGCCCTGAAGGGCCGCGATGCGGGTGGGGGCAGCGCCGAGGGTGATCTTGTCCATCGACGCGGGGTCGACACCCGCGATGTTGGCGGCGAGGGCCATGATGACGTTCGTCGTCGAGCCGGGCGTGTTCAGCGCCACCTTCTTGCCGACGAGGGACTTGAGCCCGTCAAGCGAGTTGTCACCGACGACGACGAAGTCGCTCGCGACCTCGGTGAAGGCCAGCAGCTTGAGCGGAGCCTGAGCTACCTGGATCGCCTTGATGCCCTCGGGCGGGGAGATGAGCCAGAAGTCTGCCTCGCCGGCGATAACGATGCGCGCTGCGTCGTCCGGGTTGTTGACGAACTTCAGTTCGACCTGGTAGCCGGCGGCCTGGAGTTCTTGCTTCCACTTCGTCGTCGTGAGACCTGTGTAGTGAGCAGCGCCAACGCCGAGAATCCGGATGACCGGCTTGCTACCTCCGCTTTCGGGTGCTGCACTCGGTGTGGCGCAACCCGCGAGCGCGAGTGCAGCGACGGCCAGGAGTGTGACCGCGGCAAGGGATTTGTGCTTCAATGTTGAACCTTTCCCACGCTGTGATTCACCACGTCAGTGTGGCAACGGGGTAATTCAAGCACTAATTGTTTCAGTGGTCAATCAAACGCGGTATGTTTGTTGTCGACCGGCTGCGGATGCCTGGGATCGAACCTTGGCGATCGATGAGGGAGTAACTGTGACCCGGAACATGGACGGAAAAGTTGTGGCAATCACCGGGGCTGCACACGGCCTCGGCAAGGCATTCGCGAAGCGCATAGCCTCCAGTGGCGGCGCCGTCGCTCTCATCGATATCGACACCGAAGAAGCCGAGGCCGCCGCCGAGGCGATCAGGGAACTCGGCGGCGACGCCGCGGCTTTCACCGGGGATGTATCCCATCGGGGCTCGATCACTGCCGCGATCGATGCCTCAGTCGAACGCTTCGGCAAACTCACCGGCCTGGTCAACAACGCCGGGCTCATCCACATCACGCGTTGCGGCTTCGAGGACGTGCCCGAGGAGGAGTGGGACCGCGTGTTCAACGTCAATCTCAAGGGTACCTGGCACACGTCAATCGCTGCAGCACCCCATCTTCGCGCCAATGGCTCGGGCAGCATCATCAACCTGACGTCGAGTATGGTCTACCGGGGCGGCCCGCTGCGAGCGCACTACGTCGCCTCTAAAGCAGCGATTCAAGGCCTCACGCGAGTGATGGCGAAGGAGCTCGGTGCGGAGTGGATCCGGGTTAACGCAGTCTGCCCCGGCAGCGTTCTTACCGAGGAAGACCCCGACGACGAGATCCTCGCGTGGCGTGGGAGCGCGGCCGGAATCCGCGTACTGGCAAGGATGTCTGTGGCGGGCGACATCGTCGGCCCCGTGGAATTCCTGCTCTCCGACGACAGCGAGTTCATCACCGGCCAGACCCTGCTCGTTGAGGGTGGCGGTATTTTCACCTAACGTGATTCCTGTTGAATTTGTGGCGGGTGCGCGCATGGTGTGTTCCGCGAGCGGTGGGTAAGCCCCAATGCCGTTCAGTTAAGGTGTTGAGCGGTGATTTTTGGGGTGTGGAGGGGTTGCGGCCATTGGGTGTGATGGAAGCGTTTGGCTGGCCATTTGGAGATTTTCTGTTTGATGACGCGAGGGTTTGACCGGCGTCGGTGCGCGGGATTCAGCCGCCGGATGAGAGCAAGAATCGCGTGTCGCCAGATAACTGTCGCCCGGTCAGGGTTCCCAAGCGACACAGCGTGGACACGCTTGCTCGATGCGTAAATTGGCCTTCGCCCAGTCGCGCTGAAGGTCCCATATATAAACACACGGCCGATGGATTCGGCCGCTGTCAAGTCAACCAAATCGACAGCAGTCCCAAGATGCCGGCCGAGGTGACGAGCAGAACCCACGAATATCCCACGAAAATACAGCCAAATGCCGCTATAACGTCACTGAATAGTGACAGTTGGGAACCTTCTGAATCTTGATATTCCCCGGAATTCCGGACGAATATGGCCGATTCGGCGGCCATAGCCCTTTGATCGCCCCAAGGAAACGGTTGGGGGTTCGAGTCCCTCCAGGGGCACAACAGATTTCCCTCCAAATCCCATATGAACACTGGGAACTTTCGCGGGATGTCGCCGATCACGAAGTCAGTTTGCCCACAGCTGAAACGCACATCACCGAAATTCCGGTGTTGT
>JAYSPT010000128.1:0-15128 GCA_043721995.1 Salinibacterium sp.
TGGTGAGTTCGTCTCGCTCATTGGCCCCAGCGGATGCGGAAAGTCCACGCTCATGCGACTTGTCGCCGACCTCGACTCACCCACGTCGGGCACCATCTCGGTATTTGGCAAGACAACACGGCAGGCGCGACTCGACCAGGACTACGGGATTGCATTCCAGCAGGCGGGGCTCCTGCCCTGGCGCACAGTTCGCGCCAACATCGAACTGCCGCTAGAACTGCACGGCGTCGACAAGGTTGCCCGGCGTGCGCGGGCCGACGAACTTATCGACCTTGTCGGTCTTAGTGAGTTCGCCGAGCGGCATCCGGACCAGCTCTCCGGGGGAATGCAGCAGCGTGTTGCGATCGCCCGAGCGTTCGCCGAGAGGCCTCGCCTGCTCCTGATGGATGAGCCGTTCGGCGCGCTCGATGAGATGACGCGGGAGAGCATGCAGTCCGAGCTCGCACGCATCCGCTCCGAGACCGGCGCAGCCGTCATCTTCGTGACGCACTCGATTCCGGAGGCGGTGTTCCTCTCCGACCGGGTCGTCGTCATGTCCCCGCGGCCGGGCCGGATCACCGCGGAGATCGATGTCAGTCTCGGTTCTGCCGGGGAGCGCACGGATGGCCTGCGTGAAGACGCAGGGTTCTTCACCGCGGTGAGTGCGGTCCGTGAGGCGCTGCACGGCGAAGTGCCTGCGGGTGCGCGAGGGATCGAGAACCGATGAGATCCGATCGCGCGCGCTTGGATCGCATCCGGAGTATCGCAGCGCCCATACTCTTCGGGGTCCTCGCCCTGCTGCTGTGGCAAGTGGTAGTTGTGGGCTTCCACCTGAAGCCGTTCATCGTTCCCAGCCCCGTGAGCATCGCCACGCAATTCGGCGAGCGGTTCGGCGCGATCCTCACCGCAAGCCTCATAACAGCCACAAACGCGCTCATCGGCTTGGTGCTTGGAACCATCGTGGGCGTCGTGGCCGCAGGTATCGCGGCGGCGCTCCGCGTCATCGATGAGATTAGTGCGCCGCTCGTGACCGCTGCCTCTGTGATCCCGATCGTGGCGCTGGCACCCGTGCTGTACACGATGCTGGGCGCGAGCGTGCAGACGGCGCGAGTGCTCATTGCTGCGCTCGCCGTCTTCATCCCCGTCTACGTAAACACTTTGCGTGGCCTACGCAGTTCGAAGCCGATCCACCGCGACCTGATGCGCGCGTACGCCGCAACGCCGTGGCAGGTGACCCGCGCGGTCACGCTCCCCGGCGCGCTGCCCTTTTTCTTCACCGGCGTTCGGATCGCGTCATCCCTCGCCGTCATCTCGGCCTTGGTCGCAGAGTATTTTGGCGGCCCCATCGGCGGCCTCGGCAAATCGATCACTTCGGCGGCGGCGTCGAGCAACTATCCACTCGCGTGGGCATTCGTGCTCGGGTCGATCGTGACGGGTCTGGTGTTCTTCTGCATAACTCTTTCACTGGAGGTCTTCGCAACGAGGCACGGCTCTGCATAAAGACTTGCCCGCCCAGCACTGGCGGGTCGGAACCAATAAACAGGAGGCATTGATGAAACACAGTTCACGCATTGCACTCGGGCTCGGAGCGACAGCTGTCGCTAGCGCGCTCGTACTCAGTGGTTGTTCGGCCACCCCGTCCGGACCAGCCACGTCTCAACCCCTCACGCACGTCACCCTTCAGTTGCAGTGGTTGTCTCAGGCGCAGTTCGCTGGCTACTACGCCGCGGCGGCCCAGGGCTTCTACAAGGCCGAGGGCCTGGATGTGACGATAAAGGAGGCCGGAACGGATACGGTCCCCATCGACTCGCTCACCGCGGGTGATGTCGACTACGCGATCTCGTGGGTTCCGAAGGTGCTCGGCTCGATCGAGCAGGGTGCAGCGGTCACGGATGTTGCGCAGATCTTCGAACGTTCGGCGACGACTCAAATCTCGTTTAAGAACAAGAACATCACCTCGCCGGCAGACCTTGCGGGCAAGAAGGTGGGCAGCTGGGGCTACGGCAACGAGTGGGAACTCTTCGCCGGCATGCAGAAGGCGGGTATCGATACGTCCACCGGCATCACTCTCGTGCAGCAGGCCTTCGATATGAACGGCTTCCTTGCCGGTGACATCGATGCTGCCCAAGCGATGACCTACAACGAATACGCGCAGGTTCTTGAGACAATCAACCCCGCCACCGGCAAGCTCTACCAGCCGGAGGAGCTGAACGTCATCAACTGGAACGCGGCTGGAACTGCCATGCTCCAGGACGCGATCTGGGCTGACTCCACACGACTCGGCAGCGACTCGGCGTACGCCACGAACACCGTGAAGTTCATCAAGGCTTCCATCGAGGGCTGGATTTACGTGCGCGACCACCCGACCGAGTCGGCAGCTATCGTCACCGCTGCCGGTTCGACGCTTGGCGTCACCCACCAGCTCTGGATGACCAACGAGGTCAACAAGCTGATCTGGCCGTCCACCAGCGGCATCGGAATCATCGATAAGAAGAAGTGGGACCAGACGATCAGCATCGCTCTCACCACGAAGAATGAGACGGGCACGACGATCATCACAACCAACCCGCCGTCGACCGCGTACAGCAACGAGTATGTGCAGAAGGCGCTCGATGAGCTGAAAGCCGCCGGCGTCGATGTCACGGGGGCAGGCTTCACGCCCCTGAAAGTCACGCTCACCGAGGGTGGCAAGTAGAAGCATTCACTAGTCTGGTGCGGGTGGTCGGAGTTTCGATCACCCGCTCCAGAACGTGAGGAAATCATGGCCAACATCGCCGCAACCATCCACTTGCCGCTGCCCGATCCGGAAGACGGCACTCGCGCCTACGATCTTGACCGCGCCCACGTGTTCCATTCGTGGTCGGCGCAGGGTGCGCTCAAGCCATTTGTGGTGGCCGGCGGCCAAGGCAGCACGGTCTGGGACTACTCCGGCAAGACCTACCTCGATTTCTCGAGCCAGTTGGTCAACGTGAACATTGGGCACCAGCATCCGGCCGTCGTGTCTGCCATCAAGGCGCAGGCGGACACCCTCGCGACCGTCGCACCTGCGACCGCTAATCTCGCACGCGGCGAGGCGGCCCAGCGCATCCTCGGTAAGGCGGGGGCCCACTTCGGCAAGGTGTTCTTCACCAATGGCGGTGCAGACGCGAACGAGAATGCGATCCGGATGGCGCGGCTGACCACCGGCCGCGACAAGGTGCTGTCGAGCTATCGCTCGTACCACGGCAACACCGGGGCCGCGATCGTCGCGACCGGCGACTGGCGTCGTGTGCCCAACGAATACTCGCGCGGGCACGCGCACTTCTTCGGGCCGTTCCTCTACCGCTCCGAGTTCTGGGCTACCACGCCCGAGCAGGAATCGGAACGCGCACTGCAGCACCTTGAGCACGTGATCGTGGGGGAGGGCGCGAACTCGATCGCGGCCATCCTGCTTGAGACGGTACCGGGCACCGCGGGCGTGCTCGTGCCACCGCCCGGCTACCTTCCCGGCGTTCGTGCGCTCTGTGACAAATACGACATCGTTCTGATTCTGGATGAGGTCATGTGCGGTTTCGGCCGCACCGGCGAGTGGTTCGCCTGGCAGGGTTTCGACACCGTTCCTGACCTCATCGCGTTCGCCAAGGGTGTCAACTCCGGCTACGTGCCCGCGGGCGGGGTCGCAATCTCGGAGTCCATCGCAAACGCATTCGACACGCAGGTGTTCCCCGGCGGGCTCACGTACTCGGGTCATCCGCTGGCGATGGCCTCGATAGTGGCGTCGATCGACGCGATGACGTCGGAGGGGATTGTTGAGAACGCGAAGATGATCGGTCACGATCATCTCGGCCCGGGCCTTGCTGAGCTTGCGGCGAAACATCCGCTGATCGGTGAAGTTCGCGGGCTTGGCGTCTTCTGGGCGCTCGACCTCGTGGATGATCGTGAGTCGCGCGAACCCGTCTCGGGCGGCGTCGTGCTCGAGGTGAAGAAGGCACTACTGGAGCGTGGACTGCTCCCCTTCACCGCTGACAACCGCGTGCACGTGGTGCCGCCGTGTGTCGTGACGCCCGCCGAAGTTGCGGAGGCGCTCGGGATCTACGACGACGCTTTCACCGCAGTAGAGGCCACGCTGTAACTCCCCGGCCGGCCGCGGCGCTTGACCGCCACTCCTGCACGAGATGACGCAAAGTGCTGGTTCCTGCCCGCGAAACCAGCACTTTGCGTCATCTCGCGGGTCGGGCGGGATTGGCGCGGCGCGCGGATAGGCTGGCACCGCGCCCCGGTAGCCCAATCGGCAGAGGCAGACGACTTAAAATCGTCCCAGTCAGGGTTCGAGTCCCTGCCGGGGCACGTCGGGTGTACGGAGAAAATTACTTCAGTTGCGGATTCTCTCGATCGTCCGCCATCGCCAGGTATCCGCTCAGTCGAGCGATGAAATCCTCGTCGGGCCGGTAGCCGGGGTCGGCGAGGCTCTTCGTGTACTCGTTCTGCAGCTCGTCGATAGCCGCGTCGAACTGCAGGACCGCGAGCGCGTTGGTTTGCGCGTTGTCGAGGTCGACCAGCAGCGCGATCGCTCGATCGATATCTGTAGCTCCGCCGTATGTGTAGTCGACCATTCTGTGGCTCCCTGATTGTTGAGCACAGCGTATCCGACAGGGATGCCCGTAGCGATCGCCAGAACTTCACCGGGCCGTCCGGGCAGTCCGGGTAGCCCGCCCTGACCGCGCCTGATAAAGTGGCAGCACTATCCGGCAAATCAACGGTAGTAACGCTCGAAAATTGTGCGCAAAGCCCCAAAGACCGCGATAATCATGCGTTTTATGGTCGAAATACGCTGGCTCAAGTTCCGGTCAGTTCCCCACCCCCGAGAATTTTGCAGAAACAAAGGAATCCCATGCGTATTAGGTACTCGATCCCGGTCATTGCCGTTGCGGCAGCACTCGCGCTCACTGGCTGCGTGAACAACGACACCCCCGCAGCATCCAGCTCGCCAGTCAGCTCGGGCGGTGCGGACCCTGCTCTCGTCAAACTTCTTCCTGCCAGCATCGCGTCGGCCGGCGTCATCCAGGTCGGCGTCGATGCGACCTACGCCCCCAACGAGTACAAGGATTCGACTGGAAACGCGGTCGGTTGGGACATCGAACTGTTCAACGCTGTGGCCGCGAAGCTCGGCGTAAAGGCCGTCTACAACATCGCCGGCTTCGACACGATCATCCCCAAGATCACCGGCGGGAGCTACGACGTGGGCGTCTCGTCGTTCACCGACAACACCGATCGCCAGAAGCAGGTCGACTTCGTTGACTACTACTCGGCCGGCATCCTGTGGGCGTCCCCCGTAGGAAAGACCGTCGACCCCGACAACGCCTGCGGGCTCAAGGTCGCGGTCGAGACCGGCACGGTAGAGCAGACGGATGACATCCCCGGCAAGTCCACCGCATGTGTTGCGGCAGGCAAGGCGGCCATCCAGATCCTCCAGTTTGATGGACAGGATCAGGCCACGAACGCGGTTGTTCTCGGCCAGGCCGACGCAATGAGCGCCGACTCGCCGATCACCGATTACGCGATTGCCCAGTCAAAGGGCAAGCTGCAGGCGGCCGGAAAGTCGTTTGGGGTTGCGCCCTACGGTGTTGCGATTGCCAAGAGTTCGACGCTGAGTACTGCAGTGCAGAAGGCACTGCAGGCACTCGTTGATGACGGCACCTACACGGCGATCCTCGCTAAGTGGGGCGTCACCGATGGTGCCCTCAAGACCATCACCATCAATAACGCCGGCTGACACCCAAACTAGCTAGATCAGTGGCCAAGCCAAGCGGGCTCGGTGCGGCAGCGGAGGCAACTCCGCCGCCGCACGTCACCAACATTGCGGCACCGATCAAGGCAGTCCCGCTGCGGCATCCATGGCGCAATCTGATCGCCGCGGCGCTGATCATTTACGCCATCGCGGCTGTATTCGACGCCGCGACGCGTCAAGCATTTCAGTGGGACATCTACGCCAAGTACCTGTTCGACCAGCACATCGGTGCGGCCGCGCTCGTCACGATCGAGCTCACGGTGCTCTCCATGCTGCTGGCCGTCATCCTTGCGCTCACCCTTGCGGTGATGCGGCTCTCGAACAATCCCGTGCTGAAGTGGGTCTCCTGGGCGTACGTGTGGATCTTCCGTGGTACTCCGGTTTACGTGCAGTTGACCCTGTGGGGATTGCTTTCAGTCATCTACCCCCACCTCTCGATCGGGCTACCGTTCCTGCCTCCGTTGTTCATCATCAGCACCAGCGGGTTCCTCACCTTTTTTGCACTCGCAGTGATCGGCCTGGGCCTGAACGAAGCTGCGTACCTCGCCGAAATCGTGCGGGCGGGCATCCTCTCGGTCGATCGCGGCCAGGAGGAGGCGTCGATTGCGCTCGGGATGACCTGGTCGCAGACGATGTGGCGCGTCGTTATTCCACAGTCGATGCGGGTCATTATCCCGCCGACCGGTAACGAGTTCATCGGCATGCTCAAGACGACGTCTCTCGTCACAGCCGTGCCCTTCATCGGCGACCTGTTCTCAGTGGCAAACGGCGTCGCAGCGTCAACCTTCGCGCCCGTTCCGCTGCTACTGGTCGCATCGACCTGGTATCTCGCTATTACCTCGGTGCTCATGGTGGGCCAGCACTTCCTTGAAAAGCGATTCGAACGAGGAATCGGTTCGGCGCGATCCGACAAGCCAGCGCTTCCCACGGCGGGGCTGAGTGGCGTCGCTATTCGACTCGACTCGGAGGACAGCCGATGACTATCGCCATGCAACCCCGCATCCCGACCGGCCTCATGGTAGACGCCGAGCAGGTGTCGAAGAGCTTTGGTTCGAACGAGGTGCTGAGGTCCATCACCCTCAAGGTAAAGCCGGGCGAAGTGCTCTGCATCGTTGGTCCTTCTGGCTCGGGTAAGTCGACGTTCCTTCGCTGTATCAACCACCTTGAGACCGTGGATGCCGGGCGACTCTACGTCGAGGACGTTCTGGTCGGCTACCGCGAAAAGGGCAACAAGCTGCACGAGCTCCCGCCGAAGTTGGCGGCGGCACAACGGCGCGATATCGGGATGGTGTTCCAGCGGTTCAACCTTTTTCCGCACATGACAGCCCTCGAGAACATCATCGAGGCGCCCATCCGGGTGAGGAAGATACCTAAGGCGACCGCCGTCGCGCGCGGCACGGAGTTGCTTGCCCGCGTCGGACTGGCCGACAAGGCCAGCGCATATCCCGCACACCTGAGCGGCGGCCAGCAGCAGCGAGTTGCGATCGCGCGCGCGCTGGCGATGGATCCGAAGCTCATGCTCTTCGATGAGCCAACATCCGCCCTCGATCCTGAGCTTGTTGGTGAGGTGTTGGATGTCATGCGGCAGTTAGCAAAAGACGGCATGACAATGATTGTGGTGACCCACGAGATGGGCTTCGCACGGGAGGTCGCCGATTCCCTGGTGTTCATGGATCGCGGGGTTGTCGTCGAGGAGGGCAAGCCGCGCGAGCTGCTTGCGAACCCGCGGCACGAACGTACGAAGGCATTCCTGTCGAAGGTCCTCTGATGCTGGCTGGCGGCGCACGTCTGGCGCTGCTCGCTCTCGGCATGACCACGGTGGTGGTCGTCGGCCTCGCAGGGTGCACGGCGGCGGGTCCAGTCGCATCCGGTTCACCGGGCACCGCTCCAACGGGGTCTGCGTCGGCAGCGGCCTCGCCAGCAGTGTCGCCGAAGATCCTGCTCGCCGAGCATCTCGTCACTCAGGAGGGCCTTGCGATCGCCCTCGCATCGAATGTTCTGCAGACCCAGCTGATGCTTGTGCAGGACGCCTCCAACGACAGCCCGCTCACGGACTGCACCCCTATGACCGGTGGCGGTGCGCACCGGGTCAGCGGGTGGGCTGGCCCCTCCGAGGCGCGCGAGCTCACCGATACCGTCTACTACGACGCCGGATGCTCCACGCCCTATCTGGTCGCGACCGCAACCGTGAACTCAACTGGCTCGGTTGCAACTGCGCAGGCAACAGTCGCCTATACGGGTGTCGACGGAGCGCAACTGGGCTCGCTCTCCACGACGGCCAACGCTAGCTTCGACGGTAGCCAGATCCACCTCGAAGGCACGGGCACGTTCACCCGCGCCGGGGCACCACCGGCATCCCTGGGGCTTGCGTGCCAGTCCGTCTCCGACACCCTGCTGAACTGCCAGGGCGGCGTCGCCCAGGACTTCGCGGTGCTGAATCAAGCGGTCGGTTCGATCACGCCCCTGCAGCTCACTGTCGGCGGGGACGTGTCCGATCCGATCACGTTCCAGGGCTCTGGCAACAGCACGGCCGTCGCCGCGCTCGGCTCCCTCAGCATTGCATCGCTGGATGCTGCCACCCTCGCCCTCGAGGGTGCAACCCCCGCGGCCGGCACGATTACCACGTCGGGTCAGGCGGGGGGTTTCGTACTATTCCCAGCCACACCCACCGGCTGGACCGTCACCGATGCCGCCGGCGACGTCTCGTTCACGATCAACGTGGTCGACAACACGACTCGCTCGCTGACTGCAACTATCACTCAGCTGAGCACGAAGGGCGTGCTTGCCACCCTCCAGCTGGATCGGTCGGGAACCGGGACGATCACCTACGCCGGGCAGAAGCCCGCGCCCGTCGTTTCGTGGATGCTGTCTGGCTGACGGGCATCCAGTCCTCGGGAAGCAATCGACCAGCAGGACCGGCTCGAGTTCACCAATCGTGGACGGTGCCGTCGGCGAGACGGTTGTAGGGCAGGTACGCCTGTTCATACGGGTACTTACCCGCTTCGTCGACGTTGAGCGAGACGCCCAGACCCGGCTGCTCACCGGGATGCAGGTAGCCGTTGCTCCAGGTGAAGCTCTGCTCGAACACCCGGTTGGTCTTCTCCCCGTGGGTCATGTATTCCTGTATTCCGAAGTTATGGATGGCCAGCCCCAGGTGCAGGGCCGCCGCCATCCCGACCGGGGAGATATCGGTGGGACCGTGCATCCCGGATTTGACCTGGTACATCGCCGCATAGTCGAGCGTCTTCTTCAGGGGGGTGATTCCACCCATGTGCGTGACCGCCCCGCGCACATAGTCGATGAGCTGGTCGCGGATCAGGTCTTTGAAGTCCCAGATCGTGTTGAAGACCTCGCCGATCGCGAGCGGGGTGGTGGTGTGCTGACGAACGAGGCGCAGAGCTTCCTGGTTTTCTGCGGGTGTGCAGTCTTCGAGCCAGAACAGGTCGTACGGCTCAAGGCTCTTGCCGAGCTTCGCCGCCTGGATTGGCGTCATTCGGTGGTGGCCATCGTGGAGGAGGGGCAGGTCGGGCCCGAACTCGTTGCGCACCGCCTCGAACACACCGGGCAGATGCGTCAGGTAGGCGCGGGTATCCCAATCCTCCTCGGTCGGCTTCGCGCCACGGCGGGCCGGCTCGTGGTCATACCGCGCATCGCCACCGCCGGTATCCGCTGACTGCGACGCAATGCCGTAGATGGCCTTCAGCCCCGGGATGCCCGTCTGCACCCGAATCGACCGGTACCCCTTCTCGAGGTGCTCGTGGATCGAATCGAAAAGTTCGCCGTTCGTCTTGCCCGAGGCGTGACCGTACGCCATGAGTCCGCTGCGGCTCGCGCCACCCAGAAGCTGGTAGACGGGCATCCCGGCCGCCTTGCCCTTGATGTCCCACAGCGCCATGTCGACGGAGGCGCTCGCCGCCATTGTCACGGGACCGCGACGCCAGTACGCACTGCGGTAGAGAAACTGCCAGGTATCTTCGATTCGGCTCGCATCCATGCCGATCAGGAGCGGCACCACGTGCTCCCTGAGGTACGTGACGACGGCGAGCTCGCGGCCGTTCAGGGTCGCGTCGCCGAGTCCGATATGGCCCTCGTCCGTGGTGAGCTTCAGTGTCACGAAGTTGCGGTCGGGGCTGGTCACGATGACCTCAGCCTTATCAATAATCATGATGGATGCCTCAGGTTCGGTCGGTGGTCAAGGGTCAGTGGATGGGGTGCGGCGAGCGGTATTGGCATTCAAGCGCGCTGCCGCAGAATCAACGGCGGCGCAGAACGCGGTGTCGCCGCCGAGTCGTGGGTCGAGATACGCGACGAGGTCGTGCGCGGACCAAGGGTCGTGTGACCCGTGCGCGGAGCTGGATTCGGGTGGCCCGGATTGGCCGTGTCGCACCGCGAGAACCCACGCACCCAGAACGTCGGCGCATCCCCCGGCGGATCGCCCCGCCGAACGCTCGGCCGCGGCCACCGGCACGATCCGCACCCTGAGCTTGGTCGCGGCATCCTGTGCGATCTGGTCGAGTCGGTGTTCGATGCGCGGGTTTGCGAAGCGTTGCAGGAGCGAAGCGCGGTACTGCACCAGATCAAGGTCGGCGAGGTGTCGTGCGTCTTCGTCCCAGAGGCGGTTCACAAGTTCGAGACACACCGGATCGGCAATTGCTTCGCTGACCAGGCGGTGGCCTCGCGCCGCACCCAGGGCGGCCAGCGCCGAGTGCGCACCGTTGAGCATCCAGAGCTTGCGATCTTCCCAGGGGCGGATGTCATCAACGAAGCGTGCTCCAGCAGATTCCCACTCGGGCCGGCCGCACGGGAAGTCACCGCACAAAACCCAGTCGGAGAAGGGTTCGGTCACCACCGCGGCCTCGTCCCGCAGCCCGATAAGGCGCTGCACCTCGGCGCGGTCCGCGTCAGTGGGGTGCGGGGTGATGCGGTCGACGGTCGTAGAGACGAACGAGGTGTGGGTGCCGATCCACGTTGCAAGGCGCGGGCTGACCTCGTTGGCCAGCCAGTGCACCGCACGCTGCACCAGCGACCCGTTGTCAGGGAGGTTGTCGCAGGGAACGATGGCGATACCGCGGCCGTCGGCACGCCGGCGAGCCTCGAGGCCGAGGAGCAGCCGGGCGAGCGCGGTGCTGGGGGCCGCAGAGCGCAGGGGCGCAGAAGCCGCAGCGGAATCTGCGAGCGCGGCCCGAAGTATCGCGATGTCGGCCGCCACTGCGGCGTCTGTGAGGTCGGGAAGCCCGTCGTGGCCCAACCGGTAGCCCGCTTCTGTGAGGGTCATCGTCACCATCGCGATGTCGGGGCGAGCGAGCAGATCGATGAATACGCCGAGGTCGCTGCCGGGATGGGCATCCACGATGCTTCGGATGATTTCAAACCGATCCGCGAGGGGACCGCGCTCGACGAGCGTGAAGAGGCCGTCTTGCGCCGCAAGGGTGACGGCGGCATCAGGCGATCGACCCGTGAAGGCAACTATGCCCCAGTCGGCAGCGTCGGACGCATGCGCCGTGTACCAGGCCTGGTGCGCACGATGGAACGCACCGAGCCCCATGTGAACGATGCGCACCGGCGGCATCGGGCCCGCGTCGGGACACGTTGTGCGCGACAGTCGCGGGAGGTCTGTCACAGCTTGAACACCGCGCGGGGAATCGCACCAACGATGTCGTCTGCGATGCGTTCCGCGACACCCATCGTGAGTCGTCCCTGCGTGACCAGCCGCGCGAGAAATCCGGCATCCGCCCGGCGAGCGGTGTCGTGTCGGGCGGGTATCGAGAGGAATGCGCGGGTGTCGTCGATGAAGCCCGAGGTGCGGTAGAAACCGGCGGTTTCGGTGATTGCGCTACGAAAGCGCGCGATCGCATCCGGAGCATCGAGGAACCACCACGGTGCACCGATGTAGACGCTCGGATAGAACCCGGCGAGCGGTGCGAGCTCCCGAGAGAATGCGGTCTCGTCGACCGTGAACACCACGAGGTGGAACGCCGGCTCAAGGCCGAAGCGTTCGAGCAACGGCCGCAACCCACGTGTGAACATTGTGGACACCGGGATGTCGTCACCCGAGTCGGCCCCGAACCGCGCGAACGTTGCAGTGCTGTGATTGCGGAGCACTCCCGCGTGCAGCGTCATGACCAAGCCGTCGTCGACGCTCATGCGAGCCATCTGCAGCAGCATGTGGCCGCGGAATACGCGCCGCTCCGCAGCATCCGCTCGCCCGGCGATAACGGCCTGAAACAGTGACTCGGACTGCGCCGCGTCAAGGTCGATCGTGAATGGTTCTTCGACGCCGTGATCGGCCGACACTGCGGCATGGCGGATGAAGTACTCGCGACGCTGTTCCAGCGCGGCGAGGTAACCGACGAACGACGTGTTTTGCGCGGTGTGATCCAGAAGCGCGCGCACGGCGCTCGCGAAGTCGACCGCGTCGGGGTCGAGATAGTGGTCGGGCCGGAAAGTCGGTGCGACCCGACCCTTGAGCCCGAGGCCGCGGAGCACATCGTGACCGGCGAGGTCGTCGAGCGGGTCGTCGGTGGTCGCGAGAAACTCGATGCCAAAGCTGTCGAACAATGCGCGTGGGAGAAACTCGGGCCGCGCGAGAGACTCGGCAATCTGATCGAAAATTGCATCGGCAGATGCCGCGTTCAGCGGAGTAGAAATCCCCAGCACGGCGGCGAGCTCGTCTTCAATCCAGTACCCCGAAGCGGTTCCCGCGAACCGGTGCCAGTTTTCGGCGAGAATTCGCCATGCGTCGCGCTCGTGAGACGCGTCGCCGGTCGCGCGCAGCATCGCCAAGTCGGCTCCGGCGGCGTGCAGCATCCGCGTTACATAGTGGTCTTTGGTCACGAAGACGTCCGTTGCGGAGGTGAACGGCTCATTGTTCACGAGCAACTCGTGGGGAACATGCCCGTGGGGCGAGATGATCGGATGCTCCGCGACGCGCGCGTAGAGATCCCGGGCAATAGCGCGTTCGCTGGGGTCGCTCGGCAGCAGCCGGTCGGGGTCGCGCCCATGCGAGTGGAGCATGCGTCTATTCATTCACCGCTCGGACGGTTTGTCGACTTCGGCGCACCGTTCGGACACGTCGCCCAGGGTGCACCGCTAACCCCACGTGCGCATAGACACGTAGGCCCCCTCAAAGGGTAAGGCTACTTATTGCTCGTCAGCGCCGGGATGATCGCTCCGGAGAACACCTGCCAAGCCAGCGCCGTCTTAGCGACCAGGCTCAGCGTGATGTAGGTGCGCTCGCCCTGCAGGTAGCTCTTCCACTTGCCGACCTGTCGGTACTGAAGACCCTGGTTGATGGCGAACGTGTTGAAGAAGATGAACAGCGAGATGACGATTCCCACAACGAACCCCGGCGGGGAGACGGCGTTTGAGCTTCCTGGACGAAGGAAGTAGATCAGAACCAGGATCCACGGCACGATGCCGACCATCGACCCGAAGATGAAGGGCAGCATGCCGCCCGAGCCGGGCTTCTCGTATTTCTCCTGCAGGGCGCCGAACATGATCATCGCGGCGTTGACGGCGAAGACTGCGAACAGCGCTGCGATGTCAGTAACGCCATTGATTGCCAGAATCAGCCAGATCATGATCGACGAACTGAGCGAGTACTCGGTCCACCGGAAGTAGTTGTGGCTCTGCAGAAGACCGTTCTTGTAGCGGCCGAAGAACCACGGGCTGGAGATGAGGAAGTGGAAGAACGCGCTGAGCGCGAGGAACACCACGACGCCGACACCGAGGTTCACATGAAACACGGTGACCCGCTCGGGTGGGATCGGGGCTCCGGGAGGGCCCGCCAGGTAGTCCGCCGTGACCGCGAACAGCACCTGGGAGCTGAGCATCGTCAGCACGATTGCGAATCCGATCGCCTGTACCAAGTGCAGGCTTCCCGCGACGAGGTTGTACACCCTCAATCGATCGATCTGCTGTTCCGGGGTATACAGTTTCTTCGCCATGATCGTGTCCCTTGAGTAGTGTTCAGTTCACCGTAACATCGCGCTACGACTCGCGCATTGCTCTGGGTAAGTTCTGGATTGCGGCGGCTTCGGCAGCTACTTGCGCTTCGATCATCCCGAGCACGAATCTCAGAACGCCCTGCGGCGCCAGAGTGATGGCGAAGGTCACCCGGCACGAGGTGGGGCAGGAGCGGGTGATCGTGAATGACCCGCTCGGTCGGGCTGGTCCGGCGGTGACCTGGAATTCGAGCCGGGTTGGGAAATCGGATGCGACGACCCGGTAGTTTGCTCGCATCGTTCTGCCGCCGGGGCCGACGATCACCTGTTCGTACTCCGCGCCGACTCCGTCGCCACGGATATGTCTGATCTCTTCAACACCGCTGCGCCACTTGGAGTTATTGGTGCCGTCTGCCAGGAACGCGAAAACGTCCTCGGCTGAACGGGGCACGTCAACAGTGGACTCGGATCGCACCATCGCTATGCGGCGTCGAGCGCTGCCAGCTCTTCCGCGCTGAGGTGCAGATCAACCGCAGTCACAGAGTCGAGGATCGACTCGGGCCGCGAGGCTCCGGGGATCGGGATGACGTTCGGGCCCTTGGCGAGCTCCCACGCGAGGCTGATGACCTGGGGGCTGACGCCACGGGCATCCGCCACCGTCTGGAATGCCACGAACTTCGAGCCGAGCGAACCCGCTTCACCGATGCCGCCGAGCGGCTTGTACGGCAGGAAGGCGATGCCGAGCTCGGTGCAGAGCTCGAGTTCCGGCTCGTTTGTGCGCAAGGCGGGGGAGAACTCGTTCTGGACGGAAACCAGTCGTCCGCCGAGGATCTGCTGCGCGACACGGATCTGCTCGGAGTCGGCGTTCGAGATGCCAGCCATGCGAACCTTGCCCTCGTCGAGCAGGTCGCGGATCGCGCCCACCGAGTCCGCGAAGTCCACGTCGGGATCCGGACGGTGGAACTGGTAGAGACCTATCACTTCCACGTCGAGTGCCATGAGCGAGGCTTCGGCGGCGCGCTTGAGGTACTCGGGATGTCCGTTCTGCTCCCACGGCCCCGGCCGAGCAATCGTGCGGTGATGCCCGCCCTTCGTCGCAACCAGAACGTGAGATGTGTCACCCGAGTAGCTCTTCAGCGCTTTCGCGATCAGCATCTCGTTGTGGGCCTCGGGCTCACCCGCCAGGCGGTAGGCGTCGGCGGTATCGATGAGGGTGACTCCGGCATCCAGTGCAGCGTGGATGGTCTTGATCGCTCGCGCTTCGTCGGGCCGCCCCTCGACGGACATCGGCATGCCGCCGAGACCGATCGCCGAAACAGCAATGTCGCCAATTAGTCGTGATTTCATGATTTAAGTCTATGCGTTCGTATTGGGGAGGGTTGCCGGCCTGCGGTCGACGTGCCGTCCGGTCCTCGCCGATCGTCCCCGCTTCGGGGTCT
>JAYSPT010000129.1:0-3772 GCA_043721995.1 Salinibacterium sp.
TGCAGCGCCCGATTGCTTCTTCGCCCGCGCCTCGATATACCGACCGCCGAGGATGAAGACGGTCACCGCAGACGCGACCTCCAGATAGATATCGCCCGAAGCATCCCGCCCGGAAGCAAGCCACGAGAACGTCATGTGCATGCCCGGCTGGCCCGCCGTACCGAAAAACAGCGCGTACAGCGACCAGCCGAACGCGGCGATCACCCCGACGCTGATCAGCGTGTCCATGGTCACGCCGCCGTGGCGGGCGTTGACGACGGCCGCGCGATGGAACGGCCAGGCACCCCAGACCACCACGGGCGAAGCGAGGGCCAAGGCAAGCCACTGCCAGTGCGTGAACTGAAACGCGGGCACCATCGAGAGCACAACCACCGGTAGCGCGAGGCTGGCAGAAACGATCAGGCGAAAGCGCAATGCCGCCATCTCTCGATCGCCGCGGGTGACCGCCGTTTCTTCAGCCTCGGTGGCGACGGGGATTGGGAGAGCGGCTGTGTATCCGGCCGCTTCAACGGCCGCGATGAGCGCTTGGGCGTCCACACCGTCGGAACGAATGTGCGCCTTCTCGGTTGCGTAATTGACTGTTGCCGTTACCCCGTCGAGGCGGTTGAGCTTTCGCTCGATGCGTGTAGAACAGGAGGCACAGGTCATGCCTCCGATCTCGAGGTCGACATCCGTCAATGACATGTTTATGCGCTGACCAGGGCGTAACCGGCTTCAGTGACAGCCTCGCGAATCGCCGCGACCGGCACCGGCGCGGAACTGGCGACCGTCACGCGGGACGTCCCGCCCGAGTGCAGGTCAACACTCACGCTGGTCACACCGTCGAGCGCTGAGATCTCTTCGGTGACGGAGGACACGCAATGGCTGCAGGTCATTCCGTCGACGAGATAGTGCTCACGGATCACACTCTCGGAGTCGGCTGTGAGGGGGTTGCTCATGGGTATTCCGTTTCTTTGGTGATCACGAGCGGACGAGGCGAGCAATGGCCTCGGATGCTTCGCGAAGCTTCTCGTCTGCGACGGCGCCGCCCTGCGCGCTTGCCTCAGCAACACAGTGCGTCAGGTGGTCGTTCAGCAGTTGCAGGGCAACCGTTTCGAGCGCCCTCGTCGCCGCCGATACCTGGGTGAGTACGTCGATGCAGTAGGTGTCTTCCTCGACCATCCGATGGATGCCCCGAACCTGACCCTCGGCGCGACGCAGCCGCTTGAGGATCTGATCTTTGTCATCGACGTATCCGACCATCGCTTCCCTCTCCTATACCCTGTGGGGGTATTCACTATACCCTTTCTTCGGTAGGGCGGCGGCATCAATCCGTGACGGGTTGTCGCGCTGACCGGTGGAACCAACGCAGCAGCGCGAAACCGATGGCAACGATCCCACTGATGCATCCGGCTGTCGGGTCGCCGCTCGCCGCCCGCAACCGATTCGCGTCGCGCGCGACGTTCTCGCGACGCCGGGACTTCGGCGACCCCGCGTTTCTGGCGGGTGGCGGATGAAAAGTCCAGTGGATGCGCCATCCATTCACACACCACGACTCGCCCTTCGCCCCCACCATGTGAGCGATGCGGACGACTGGTTCGCGATCCAATCCGACCCGGAGGCCCCCGTCGGCTCGACTGTCCCGCGCGTGAACGCACTGAATCTCCGCGACGTCTGAAAGACGGCACGCGCCATATGCGCTTGTGGACAGCGCTTCCTGGCTCTCGTCATCGAATATCACAGGCACCTCATCGGTGACGTTTCCCCCACCACTGCACCATCCGTGCCGGTGATGCATCTGCAAAACTCCCGAACACTCAACCTGGACGCTCGCCTCGGTTTTATCGAAGAGCGACGCGACAGTGCGGAGATCTGGCTCGCGATCACCCCTGAACAGCGATAGCCCCAGACACAGCGCGCCCGAGCAAGGTGCCCACGACCGCGTCGGCAGGCACGGCGCGCACGACGGTCGCCGCATCCAGTCGTGCGTCGTACCGTCGGGAGTTAGGTATGGCCTGGATGCGAATGACGTCACGCTCCTTGATCGCGAAGTCCGCGTGGAGTCGATGAGATCGCGCCGATTCAGCTGCCATCTCGCGTGTCGCTCATGGCGACGGCCTCCCAGCCGAACTCGGAGAAAGTGACCGGAGTTCCCTGGCCAGCGGATGACTGGGCCGCGATTCCGAGGCGCACCCGCGTGTCGTTGGCTTCGTTGAGTATGAAGTAACGGGCGAGGGCCCACTGCGTGCCATCGTGTGACGCGTGGAGTGCGAACGCCGATCCAGTCCGGGCGATGCGTAGGTGGATGTCCTCACGGCCCAGGTGGGTGCTATCGGCATCGTCGGATCGACCGTTCGTCACAACCGTGACAACGCGCCTGTGTCCATAGGGTCGACCTCTGCGCAGATCTTGGACCACTTCTGGTCGCTGAAGTAGCCCACCAGCACTCCGGAGTCGAACTTGTTGCGGAAGTCAGGCTTCACTTTGGCGCAGAATTAGAAATACCCTGTCGTCTCGAAGCTGAACACCCTCGCAGACATCACCCGCGCGTCGGTATTCGGGTCGGCGAAGAGATCATGCCCCCGCGCCGACGGTCAGGATGACAGTTTCTGGTGCAGTTCACTGAACACCCACCCGGTCCCGCGGGTGACAACTGAGCGGGCTGGGAAGCGCTGCGATGGTGATGTTCGTCATGCGAGGATCTTTCCCTTCGTGTTTGGTTTAGTTCAGGGCCGTGCGGGGCTTCCCCGTTGACTGTCGAACCACAAGAAGTGGCTCCGGCCATCTGACGGTGTCGTGGGTGATGTTCGTGTCACCAGCCATGAGGCGGGCTACCGCCGCCCCGCCCAGTTCGCTCAGCGGCATCCGCACTGTGGTGATGGGTGGCCACGTGGCATCTGCGTACCAGACATCGTGCAGGGCGACTATCGAGATGTCCGTCGGCACGCGCAGATCAAGCGCATGAATCGCGGCCAACACTCCGAGACCGGCGTTGAGATTGGCCACAATAAAGGCGGTCGGCAGCGATCCTTGCCGCGCAAGCGCATCCATAGCCTTCCGCCCGTCCGTACCTGAGTACCCGAAATCGGTTACCCACTGGTCGTGCACAGGCAGTCCAGCATCCTGAATCGCCCCTCGAAAACCGGCTTCGCGCCGACGACCGGTAGCACTGTTTTGGTGGCCACCGACGAAGCCGATCTGAGTGTGGCCGAGGGCCACGAGGTGCTCGGCGGCGGTCCGGATGCCCGCGGCATCCTCCAGCACGACGGTGCTCAGTGGCCCGTGATCGATGGAGTTGATCACGACAATGGGCGTTCCCGTGATCACAAGCGAATCCAGATCGATCGCCGAGGGCCCGTCCGGCAGCTGCAACACCAGTCCGTCAATGCGCGCCTCGCCGACCATCTGGCGTAACCAGCCACTTCCGTCTGTGAGTCGTTCGGCATGCGCAAGCACAATGGCGAGTCCCCTGGATGCCGCTTCCCGCTCTGCCCCGCTTGCCAGGTCGGCGAACACCGCGCTCGTCACATCCGGCACGACTAGGGCGATCGTGCGACTGCGCGACGTGCGCAGCGAGCGCCCCGCGTGGTTCGGAACGTAGGCGAGGTCACGAGCGGCGGCGAGGATTCGGTAGCGAGTGGCCGGCGACACTCGAAGTGTCGCGTCGCCCGACAGCACCCGTGAAACGGCAGACGTTGAGACCCCGGCGAGTGCCGCGACATCACTGATCTTGACCATTGCTCCGCCTCCCAACCACAACCCCACTGGTGAACGACGCGGGTCTCGCCCGCCC
>JAYSPT010000130.1:0-60358 GCA_043721995.1 Salinibacterium sp.
GTTCTGGAGGGGATGCTGGCAAGAATTGCCGCATCCGACTACGCAGAAGATTTCGTACTCAAGGGCGGCGTGCTTCTCGCGGCGTTCGCTCTTCGTCGACCGACCAAGGACATTGATCTGGAAGCAACACGAATCGCCAACGATGCTCAGGATGTCGCCAGCCGCATTCGTGAGATCGCCGCGATCTTGTTGGAGGACGGTATCGAGTTCAATCTCGACTCGATTCGGGCCGAGACCATCCGCGAGGGCGACGAGTATCAAGGAGTGCGGGTGAAGCTGACCGGTCTCATCGGGCGATCCGGAAACGTGATCGGCCTCGACGTCAGCTTTGGTGACCCGATCTGGCCAGCTCCCCAAAAGATCGACGTGCCGCGTCTCCTCGACAAGGACCAGTCGGCACCCATCTCGATCTTCGGCTACCCTTTCGTGATGATCGTGGCCGAGAAGGTGGTCACGATGCTCCAGTGCGGGGACGCAAACACGCGATTGCGTGACTTCGCAGACGTCATCGCGATCGCCGCACGACACTCGATGAATGACACCGAATTGCGATCAGCCCTCACGACAGTCGCCGCTGATCGGCGAGCCACCCTCGAACCGCTAATTCCAGCGTTGAATTCCATGCCCCCAATCGCGCAAACGAAGTGGGTACTTTGGCGCCTCCATCAAGCTCACAAGGATTCGATTCCGGAACATTTTTCGGACGCCCTTAGCCAGATCGCTGCCCTCGTCGATCCGATACTCGGCGCAGCGTCGCCCGCCCGGAGTTGGGACCCGGCGACAGCCCAGTGGCAGCCATAACCAAGGTTATGCCGAGGTATTGACATGAGGCAACAGGTGCCTATGTTCTGCCCACACATTGAGGCAGGGTGCGAAATTCCGTAGCCAAATAGTGGCCTGTTGACCTCTGATGAATTGCCGTGACCGTGCGGTCACGTGCCCGGTCGCGACCCTGGAAACCCGACCACCGCATTCAGCTGCGGTATCGTCCGAATATGGCGTGTAAGCTATATATGCCGGAGATTAAGAGGGGTGGCACAGGAATGACGAACGCATCAACCCTGGTTCGCGCCGCTCGGAAGAGCCGTCGACTCACCCAAGAGCAGCTGGCCACTCGCGCGCTCATTGACCAAGGCAGCGTTTCCCGTTCCGAGCGCGGACGCGATGCGAGCTTCGAGACAATCGACCGACTACTGAGTGGAGCCGGGTACCGACTGTATTCGGCACCCACCAGGCGGGACGACGCCGCAACCGTGGCTGCAGAGATTCGTCGACAGCTAGCGGCGGGAGACAAGGACCGCGCATTGCGGGCTCTGCTGCAACTCAACGACAACCTTGTGGCCGAGCATGGACTCGTGCGTGGAATTCTTGGACTCGCCGAGCCTGAGTCAACGCGCGACCGGGTCTGGGATGCGGCGCTCGCGGCTCTCGTCGCTTGGCGACTCGGCCAGCAAGGAATCCCTTTGCCGGCTTGGGTTAACCTCCAAGCTCGATTTCTGCAGGGGCAGCGAATCCTCGAAGTGGATCCAGCCGATCCAGTGCCGCCACTGTCCGAAGTGCCGACTGAGTTCGTTGCGCGCGGCGTGCTCGTGTGGCGTGCCACCTTCGAAAGCGTGTGATCGTGGCAACCACCCTCAACCGCGACGACATCATCGCTGGACTTCGCGAGCTCATTGCCGAGCTCCGTACTGCCGGCGAGGTGGCAGGCATCCGGTTGGTCGGCGGGGCGGCCCTATCGTTGCGTTACTTCGACCGGGGTACCACGCAGGATCTCGACTCCCTGCACGTTCGCCCGGGCAGTGACGATGCCGTCGCTGCGGCGGCGGCCCGCGTCGCACAACGGCACGAATGGGACCCAGCTTGGCTCAACTTCGAAGTCACGAACGCGGACGCCCTACCGACGCTCGGTCGCACCGTCGAATGGGACACGATCCATAATCGCGACGACATCGTGATTCAGGTGGCATCCAAAGAAGCGCTCTTGGCGATGAAGCTGCGCGCCAATCGACCCGGCCGCGACACCCGCGACATTCGTATGCTCTTGAGCCTGTATGCGATCGGAACACTTGGCGCGGCCGAAGACTTCTACGAGGAGTTCTATCCGGGCGACAGTCTCGACCCGCGAGCCGTGACCATAGTTTCGGCGATTCTCTCCGAGGGTGCCCTTCAGATCCCCGCGCCGCTTGGGCCGATCAACCTCTGAAACCGGCCGGCATATCCTTTGGCGTGTGCCCACACTTGGGGAGCATCGGGGTCAGCTCGCGTCATCAAGTTCGCCCCCAGTCATCAGCGTTTTGCTGGGATTTCGACCGCTTCCGCATAGTTCCGGAGTGGCAAACTTCGACTACGGATCAATGGGCCGGGGGTTCAAATCCCTCCGGGCGCACCAAAAATAAGGGGTCTGATCGACATATCTTTGGGGATGCACTGTCGGGGCCGAACACGCTATTTCAGCGATGCACGGCCAACGCCGACAAGCTCCGGGAACGACGTCGCGCGACAAGCAGTGCCCCGAGCCCGAACCCAAGAAGCACTACCGCAAGGAGCAGGGTGCGCCACGCTGCGGACTGGTCGATCCCGGTGTTGGCTAGGCGACTGCCAGGATCAGCGGCCCACACTGCCTCGAGTGTTCTGGGCGCAAGTGGCATAACTCCGGCATCCCCTGTCGACACCGTCGTAAGCGTCGAGACGTCAGTCCAGCCGGTTAGCGTATATCCGGCCCGCGAAAAGGTCGCGGTGCTGCCGTACACAAACGGGGTGAATGGGCGTAGGTATGTGGTGACGGGCGTCGCGGCAGTGGCGCTGGACTGGTAAGTCAGGGCCACCGCATCCGAACCCTGCACCCACTGCGGGGTCATCGTCGAACTGAGGGTGCCGGTGAAGGTGGATGGTCCGGCGTCCGCTGTTGAGAGACCAGAGCCCTCAGAAAAGGAATACGTTGCCAGCGGGGTCAAAGCAGCCGGATAGAGACCCGATGCGATTTCGACGTTATCGATGTCGCCGTGGAACCCTCGAGAGTTGAGACTCGGATCAGTAGACAGCGAGAATTCGCGCCCGATCAAAATGGTTCCGTTGGTCGACGTTAAATCGGTGTTCGAGCCGAAATCTTGGGTCGCCGACAACATGCCGTCAATGAAAATGCTGGTGACTTGGCCGTCGTAGGTGGCAGTGACGCTATACCACTGCCCGATCGCCAGAACGGCGGACGTGACCTCGACTCGGTTGGCAAGAGCGGTGTCTTTCAGGGCTAAGAACGGGGCCCCGTCGGCGAGGCCAAATGCCACCCCCGTCTGAGTTCCAACGGCCGTGTCGATGCTGGGCAGCGACACGGCCGCAGAGTACCCGGCCGTGCCGTCCCAGCGCAGATCCGCCGAGACTGAGAAATTCTTGGTCAGCGTGGGGGACGATGTCGTGGCCACCACATTGGTTTGAGGCGACGAGTCGCCATTGAATCTCAGCGCGAAGTTACCGGCTGCCCATGCGGGCGACGCAAATAGAAGGCCGGATGCGAACACGGCTGCTGCAACAAGGACAATGACGATTCGACGGAGCAAATGCATGGGGAGTATTCCGATGTTTGTGTCGAGCTACAGGCAAAAGCAATCAACGGTGATAGCCCTTTGGCCTGCCGTGATAATACCGCTCAATACACCAACCCGTCGCCTTGCTACGCCCCGAGGGCCGACGCATCCATGACGAACCGCTACCGCCCTGGAACGGTTAGCCGACGAGTCCAGTCGGCTCAAGAGCATCAGTGAGCAGTTGAGCATTCCCTATTGGCTTGACGCGTCATTGTCGGCTGAAGCCACACGCTACGACGACGTGGTTGTCTACGGCCCGGCCTAGCGATCTCGTTCAGGAGTAGTCCGAGCGTCGACCGCTACTTTGAATTCAGGCGTGCCGCATGAACGAAGACGTGAGATTGTCTTTACATATTTAATCTGCGTGTAGACAATTTGTCACGAAAAGCGTGAAACGATGACCAGTCTCGGTCGCGAGTCGAATTCGGTCGGTGACGTCGGTGAGTTTCAGCTCGCCAAGAAGGTCGAGCAGGGCGGACTGGTCCATGGCCATCGTGTGTTTGTATCTTTTCTGTGAGCAACTTTGAACGGTTCTCACTGACCATCACACGGTGGCTCTTCACGTCGCGGCAAGCAACACTCAAGAACCCGAAACCACACCACTCACGGGGACGTAACCCAATCACCCCGTGGCCGCCGGATGCACCAAGGGGCGCGGTGTGCATCTTTTGCGCCGAACACGGGATCTCGCGGAAGACGTTTTACGCTAAAAGAACGCCGGCGAACGGGGAGGATCAACCTGCGGCTCTTGAGCCTTGCACTCGAAAACCGAGGTCCAGTCCGAATCGGACGGCTGAGGAAAAGGAGGCGTGCGCCCGGTTTCGCTAGGGTGGCCAGCATGACCCGGTCAATCGCGCAACGACTCGGCGATGAAAGCGTTCTGCAACAAAAAATGCTTTATACTGAATAAATTCAAACTCTTGTTCGATGGAGATTACTTTGTCCAGTACTCGGATCATTGCGACGGGAATGATTCCGTTTGTCCGTCGCTCGGACTCGCACGTCGATCTTCTTGCCGCCAGCGCGGTGCGCGATCTGTTCGGCTCAAGCGGACTCGATCGCTCTCTTGTTCAGGAAGCGTACGTCGGCACCTCCAAAGGCGGGAGCCTGGTCGGCCAGCGCGCATTGCGCTTCGCGGGGCTCGCCACCGGGATGCCGATCTTCAACGTCGAGAACGCGTGCGCCTCGAGCGCGGTCGCCTTCCATCTCGCGAACCGTGCGATCGAGGATGAGCGGATTGAGGCAGCGCTCATCGTCGGTGTCGACCGGCTCTCCGACCTGGGCAAAGGTGCCCTGCCGGTGCAGGAGACCGAGTGGGAAGGACGTGCCGGCGTAACCAATCCCGTGATCTACGCGATGCGCGCGACCCGCTACATGCATGAGACCGGCGCGACGGTCCAGGACCTCGCCCGAGTTTCGGTCAAGAGCCGGCACTTCGCGAATCTCAACCCCTACGCGCAGATGTCGGGGACCACGACCGTGGAGGAGGTGCTTGCCTCGGCGCCGATCGCCGATCCGCTGACCCTGTTCCAGTGCTCCGCCAAGAGCGACGGCGCCACTGCGGTCCTGCTCGTTTCCGACCGCTTGGCCCACAAGCTGGGCCGCAGCGGTCCGAGGGTGCGTGCCTCCGAAGTGCGTTCGGGGTCGTTTTCCGCGGCTGCGCGCGATATCACCCACCCCGACATCACGACCCGTACCTCATCGGCGGCGTACGAGGCCGCCGGTCTCGCGCCCTCTGACCTCGACGCGGTGGAACTGCATGATGCATTCAGCATCGCGGAACTGCTCTATACAGAGGAATTGGGACTGGCCGAACGTGGCGGAGCGGCGGAGCTCTTGGCCCGCGGCGGCACCTCGGACCTGAGAAGTTCCGCCGGCGCGGTCGTCAACACCAGCGGCGGCCTGCTCGGGCGCGGGCATCCGATCGGCGCGACGGGTCTGGCACAGATCATCGAACTCACGCTCCAATTGACCGGCCGCGGGGGCGCGCGCCAGCGCGAAGATGCCCGAGCGGCCCTTGCGCACGTCACGGGCGGCGGCGCCTCCGGCTTCGATAACGGAGCCTGCGCCGTGACCGTGCTCACGAAGGATTGACCATGACCGATCTCACCGTCTGGCCGAGCGAACTGCCCGCGGCACTGGCCGAACTTCCCGGGCACGTCGCCGTGGTGCTCGGGGTGTCGCCGTGGCCTGTGCGGGAGCTATCTGAACTCAGCGCCGCGCAGGGACCTCTCCTAATCGTCCTCACCGGTGCCGAACTTGGTTATCCCGAGTTATTCCCTGCGCTCGACCGGGTCATCGACGGCCGCAACGCGCCGACCGTCCTGGTGATCGGCGACGGCTGGATTGGCACGGACGGCCCCGAAGTCTCGGCCGCTCTAGTGGGGGCGAGCGCGGTGACGCTCGCGCGGTCGATCGCGGTGCGTCGTCATTTAACCGGACGAGTCAACGTCGTCTGCGTCCCCGAGGCCCTGATCGGCGAGGCCGGGTCGCAGCGGGGGCCGCTCGCTCTCGATATCGGCAGCGCCGACATCGCCGACGTCGTGGCCTTTTTGCTCGGCGACCAGTCCTCCTACATTGACGGGCAGGTACTGTTCGCCAACGGCGGTCGTCAGCTGTTCTCGTCTCTCACCGCTTAGGAGACTCCGATGACCGAAGAAGCGAACCAGATCGCCCTCGTCACCGGAGGGGGCCAGGGCATTGGGGCCGGGATCTGTGCCGAGTTGGCCCGGGCGGGGTACCACGTCGTGATCAACGACCTGGACGAGGCCCGAGCCGCGGCCATGGTCGCCGAGATCGAGTCGAACGGCGGCCGCGCCTCCTACGCGCACGCCGATGTGAGCGATTCCGCATCCGTCGACGCGATGTTCGACCGCGTCGAGGCCGAGCAGGGCGCGGTAAGCGTGCTGGTCAACAACGCGGGAGTGAATGGCAACGCGGGGATCCGGAACGTCACCGACGCCTTTTGGCAGGGGGTGATCTCGATCGACCTCGACGGCGTGCTGCACTGCACGCGCCGGGCGCTCGGCCCGATGCGCGAGGCTGGCGCGGGATCCGTCATCAACATCGCTTCGCGCGCCTGGCTCGGCTGGTGGGGCCAGAGCGCCTACGCGGCCGCCAAGGCGGGCGTCGTCGGGATGACGCGCGCCCTCGCCGTCGAGGTGGCGTCCAAGGGCGTGCGACTCAACGTTGTCGCGCCGGGACTTATCGATTCGCCCATGCTGCGGGATCGCGATGAGCAGGCCTTCCAGCGTCTTCTGACGAGCGTGCCTTCCGGCACGCTGGGCACACCGCAGAATATCGCGGACGCGGTGCTCTTCCTCGCCGGGGACCGTTCGCGAACGATAACCGGACAAGTGCTCTACGTGTGCGGCGGTAAGAGCGTCTACGCATATCCAGACTGGTCGTAACGGAGGAACCATGAGTACGCCCGATTTCGCACCCGCCGTCTACGCACGCTGCCCGGTCTGCAACCAGGCAACGTTCCCGGTGCATGCTTTGTCGCCCTGTGGCCACGAGGCCGAGCCCATCGTGGCGCCTCTAGAGGATTCCGGCGAGGTGTTCTCCTGGACCCGAACGCACCAGGCCGATGGAGTCACCCCGATTGCAATGACCGACTTCCTCGGCGGCGAGCTGCGGGTGACCGCGCGGGTGGTCGGAGTGGACGAGCTGGCCATCGGAGACCGCCTCGTGGTGCTGGCGGGCGCCGATGGCGATTTCTTCCTAGCGCCGGTACCTTAAGCTCCTGGCACACCGGTGTCGATCAGTCCGTGCGAGACCCAGAATCGCTGAGCGGCAGGATGCAGTGCGACAGCGAGCGGCGCATCGACGGCGTCGATCACCATGCGCTCGAGCGGCAGCGAGTTGCCTCCCTGCCAAGCGATGCTGTCGCGGTTGGCTAGAAGCGCATCGCAGATACCCTGCACCAGCTGGTCAGGCGCGTCGCGCCTGGTGTAGATCATGAACCCCGAGAAGTCGAGGGTCGACACAGGCTCCGTCAGCGAAGGAAAACGGTGCGGGGTGAGCTCTCCCCGTCGGTAGCCCTGGGCCTCCAGCCGGGCTAGGGTCTTGTCCCCGAAACTGAGGAAGCGCATGCCGTGCTTCATCACCAGCTCTCCCCAGTTGTAGACGCCCTCGTCGAAGACCGCATCCACCTCGCCAGCGGTGATCAGGGCCATACGCGTCGGAAGATGCGGCATGTCGCGGTCGTAGCTCACCGAGCCGCCCCACTCCTCCACGTTCGCAAGACTCACGCCGACCGCTGCCAGTGCATCCACGACGAAGCCCTGCACGCTGTGGTCGCGCTGGCCGCGAAGTGTGAGCCGAAGCTTGGGACGCACGACCGGGAGTTCCTCGATGCGGGTGATGCCCGTGGCCGTCGTTACAGCGAGGCCGAGCTGGTCGTATGACGGGATGGTGGCGATCGATGCCAGCGCATCGGGCTTCAGCCCCGCATGCCGCAGGCCTGTGCTCGCGGCGGCGGCGGGATTCACGATGGCCACGTCGATTCGCCCCGCTGCGACATCCGCGACTGATTTGGGCGAGTCGCCCCCGAGCAGACGGTACGTGAACTCCTCGTCGCCCTGCGCGCGTAACTGCACCATCACCTGCTTCTCGGCCCAGTCTGACTGTCCGACAAGGTGGGAGGCCACCTGGAGCATGATCTGCGATCGGATGGTTGGCGCGCGCAGTCGGGTAGACGGGTAAGGTTCCGGTTCGATCATGTGAAGCACGCTCGGATCGGTCTCCGGGCGATCGCTCGGCGCATACTGACAAACAGTACTTTCGAATAGTGCGCGGACTGCGCGGTTGTTATCTTGTGGAATGTCTTCCCGATAGTCGACACCATGACGTGCATACTCTTTCCCTGGATTTAGTTCTGCAAATTGACTTATCATTCAGATTACATTTGACAGCAAGATTTGTTGCTGACACGATGAACAAAGAAATCGGAGCAAAGGAGCACTGAGAGATGCGCGTTGTCGATGCACTCGCCGACTGGTTTGCCGAAGCTGGCATAACCCACTACTTCGGATACGCGGGAGGCGCGATCTGGCCGATTCTCGACGGACTTATTGATCACCCCGAGATCAAGGGCATCCAGGCCAAGCACGAGTCGCACGCTGTCCATATGGCGGATGCGTACTTCCGCGAGACCGGGCGCATCGCGCCGGTGATCGTCACGAAGGGGCCTGGCCTGATGAATGCTGTCGGGGGTGTCGCCAGCGCCATGCATGACTCCATCCCGCTGCTCGTCATTACTGGCGGAACGGCAACCCACTTCATGGGTAAAGCGGGCATGCAGGAGATGTACTACCACGGCCATGAGGACGCGGTCAGCATCATGCGCCCGATTACGAAGGGCGCGTGGATGACCATCCGGCCCGACACGGTCATCGACACTCTCAACCAGGCGTACAAGCTCGCTATCAGCGGCCGCCCCGGCCCTGTGTTCGTTCAGATCCCCACCGATATCCAGCAGGCCGAGGTGTCAGGCGTCGTCAAAGCTCCGACGGCACGCGCCGTGCGCTCGGGGGGTCGAGCAAGTCGCGATGCGATCGCCGAAGCGGTGGCGATCGTAAAGGCCGCCAAGCGCCCACTGGTTCTTGCCGGTGGCGGACTCGTGCGCTCGCCGGGGGGCGAGAGTAGCTTGAAGGCCTTCGTCGACAAGTTTCAGGTACCGGTTGCCACGACCGTGCCCGCCAAGGGCATGCTCGATGAGACCCACCCGTTGGCGGTTGGCCCGACCGGTCGCTCCGGCACCTGGGCGGCATCCAATGCCTCGCGTAACGCAGATGTGATCATCGCTCTCGGTGCCCGGTTCAGCGACAACAACGCTGGCAACTGGCGTAAGGGCGCGATCTACGACCAGGACGAGACGAAGATCATCCAGGTCGACTTGGCGGTCGAGGAGATCGGCCGCAACTACGACGTCGCTCTCGGCCTGACGGCGGACGCCGGCAGCTTCCTCGATGATCTAGCCGCCGAGCTCGGCGACACCTCCCTGGATATCCAGCCATGGCGCGACGAGATCGCCGGATACCAAGCGGAGTGGAAGGTCGAGTTCGACCGGGTCGCGAACGATCAAGGCGCACGCATTCACCCCGGACGCCTCTCGTACGAGGTCGGCGAGGCCATGCGCCGCAACCCGCAGGCGCATCTCTTCGTCGACATTGGCGACATCGACCAGTACGCCGAGCCGTACCTGAAGGTCAGGGTGCCGCACACTTGGCACATGAGCTCAGGCATGGCCGAGATGGGCTGGGCGAGTCAGGGCATCCCTGGAGCCAATGTCGCCAGGCCCGATGTCGTGCCGATTGCGCTCACCGGCGACGGCGCCTTCCTTATGGGTCCGCAGGTGCTCGCGACCGCAGTCGAGTACGGCACGCCCGGGGTTTGGGTCATCATCAACAACAAAGAACTGGGGATCGAGAAAAAAGGCGCAGGTCGCGCCTTCGGTCGTAACCACCCCTGGATCTTCTTCCGCACGCCTGACGGAGAACCATACAACCCCGACTTTGTGGCGCTCGCCAGGTCGTTCGGCGGAGATGGCGAGCGTGTCGAGAAGGCAGAGGACCTGGCGGGCGCGCTCGATCGGGCGATCGCCTCGGGCAAGCCCTATGTGCTCGACGTCGACACCGACCCCGATGTACCCAGCTATTTCACCAAAGGCCTGGATCGTGCGTACCCCGACAAGTGGGGAAAGAGCTACGGCGCGCAGGGCCAGCTGGACATGCCATGAACGACACACAGCCGATTCTCGTGGGCGGCGTGTGGGAGGCGGCCGGCGACAAGTTTCATGCTCGTGCCGCCGGCACTGGAGAGTTGCTTGGCCAAACGTTCCACGCAACGGCTGAGCAGTTGGATCGGGCGACCGCCGCCGCGGTCATCGCGTTCGAGGTGACGAAGCGGATGCCTTCCTACCAGCGCGCGGAGATCCTGCAGCGCATCGCGGACGGCATGCTGGCTCGCAAAGACGAGATCGCGCGTTCGCTCGCGCAGGAGATCGGCAAGCCGCTCGGCGACTCCATGATCGAGACCGAGCGAACGGCGTTCCTCTTCCATTACGCTGCGGGGGAGGCCGAGCGCCTCGGCGGGGATTTGGTGCCGCTGGACCTCGTCGCCTCGTCGGCGGGCAAGTGGGCAATCACGCGTCGGGTCCCGATCGGTCCGGTTGCCGGCATCAGCCCGTTCAACGTGCCTCTCAGCCTGTCGGCTCACAAGCTCGCGCCGGCCATCGCTGCCGGAAATACGATTGTGCTCAAGCCGGACTCGCGTGTCGCGCTCACCCTTCTGAAGTTGGCGGAGGTGATGGTCGACGCAGGGGTGCCTGAGGGCGCCGTGAGCGTACTGCCCATGGCGGTCGACGTTGCAGACGCGATGGTGACGGACGATCGGTTCAAGCTCCTTTCATTCACCGGCTCCGCGCGGGTCGGCTGGGACATGAAGGCCCGCGCAGGCCGCAAGCAGGTCGTACTCGAACTGGGCGGCAATGCGGCGGCCATCATCGCGAAAGATGCCGACCTCGACGTGGTCATGAAGCGTCTGGTTCAGGGTGCTTTCAAATACGCGGGGCAGATCTGCATCTCAACGCAACGGATCCTGGTGCACTCATCCCTCGCCGACGAACTCCGTGGGCGATTGGTGGCGGGCGCTGAGTCGCAGCACGTCGGTGACGCTCTCGATGACGGCGTCGATTTCGGACCGATGATTTCGGAGGAGGCCGCCGAGAAAACCGTTGCCATGGTGGATGAGGCCGTGTCGGCCGGCGCCACCCTGCTCACAGGGGGCACGCGCACCGGTGCCTACATGCGCCCGACGCTGCTCGAGAACGTGCCAGCGGGGGCACGGCTTGTGCGTGAAGAGGCATTCGCGCCGGTCGCGACATTCGATGTCTTCGACGACTTCTCAGAGGCGATGGCGAGGGTCAACGACAGCGACTTTGGGCTGCAGGCCGGAGTCTTCACCCGCGACCTGCGCACGATATGGGCCGCTTTCGAAGGACTCGACGTCGGCGGCGTGATCATCAACGACATCCCCGGTTTCCGCATCGACCATATGCCTTACGGCGGGGTCAAGGACTCCGGGCTCGGCCGCGAAGGTGTCAAGTACGCAATCGAGCACATGACTGAGCTTCGGACGCTCGTCATCACCCCGGGGTCCTGACATGGTGTCGAGAAACGGAGCACCGGAGGCGCTCGAAGGCACGCGGGTAATAGACCTGACCGACGAGCTCGGTGCATATGCTGGCCGCCTTCTCGCCGACCTGGGAGCCGAGGTAATCCGCGTCGAGCCACCGGGAGGCTCACAGACCCGCCGCGTGGAGCCACTCGTCGAAGTTGACGGCCAGACTGTCAGCGCGTTCGAACTCTTCGTCAACGCCGGCAAGCGGTCCGTGATCATCGACACCGCCGACCCGTTGGGCGTGGCGCAGCTCGAAAAACTCATCGCCAGTGCCGACATCGTCATCGAGAGCCCGACCCCGGTGCTCGCCGAGGCCGGGCTCGACCCCCAACGCGTACGTTCTCTCAAGCCTGACCTCTGCCGAGTGATCATCACGCCTTACGGGCTCGACCGGCAGCCAGCATGGTCACCCACCGACGACCTGCTTGTCATGGCATCTGGCGGCCTCTTGCATCTCGGCGGCTACCCCGACCTGGGTCCGGTCGCGGCTTATGGCGGGCAGAGCCGCTTCGCGGCGTCGATCTTCGGTGCAGTAGCCGCGATGGCCGGACTATTGCAGCGCGATGTTGACGGTTCCGGATCCACCTACGACATCTCGGCCCAGGAGTGCGTCGCCCAGGCCCTCGAAGACTCCGCCGCGACCTATGCCTTGACCGGCCACGTCCGGCAGCGGCAAGGCGATCGGCCGCGCGAAGCCGGCAGCGGCGTCTACCCATGTCGTGACGGCTACGTCTCGATGGTGGCCGGACGTCTCGGCACGGCGCGCGCTTGGGCGGCTTTGGTCAAATGGCTCAATGAATCAAAAGCTGATGGGGCCGCAGAACTTCTCGAACCCCGGTGGGGAACGTTCGAGTTCCGTCAGACGGAGCATGCGATAGACGATTTCGCCCGGATCTTCGCGGCATTCACCGCTACCCGCGACAAGCTGGACCTCTATACGGAAGCCCAGGCACGACTGATCGCAGTCTCTCCTGTTAGCACGGTGGCCGACATCCTCGCCAATCCGCAGCTTCAGTGGCGCGAGTTCTTTGTCGACGTGAACGAGCGAGAGGGGTCTGTCACCTTTCCCCGCGCGCCCTACCGAATGTCCGGAACTCCAGTTGGTGATCCGGGACCCGCGCCGGCCGCCGGCGCCGACGACGCATATTTGCTCGACCAGGACTTCGTTTCACGGGGCGCCGCATGACCGGCTCGCCGCTCGCTGGCATCCGTGTGCTCGATTTCTGCTGGATCGGCGCGGGCAGCCTCGTAACGAAAACGCTCGCCGAACTCGGAGCCGCTGTGTACCGCGTTGAGTCGCGCAGCCATCCGGACAACCTCCGGCTCAGTCCGCCGTTCCGGCCGGGCACGGAAGGGCTCGAGGCGTCGGGATACTTCGCGTCCCGAAACTCGTCGAAACAGTCTGTGGCGCTGAATATGAAGACTGACAAGGGGCGCGCGCTCGGAGTCGAACTGGTCGGCAAGGTCGATATGGTGACCAGCAATTTCCGCCCAGGCGTGATGGAACGCTGGGGACTGGGCTACGAGGCCGTACGCGCCATCAACCCCTCGGTGATCTACTTGACGATGCCCATGCAGGGCGCCACGGGACCGCACGCCAATTACGTCGGTTTCGGCTCGACAATCGCTGCTCTCGCCGGGCTTGTCGACCTCTCCGCGGTACCTGGTCGGTCTCCGGTCGGCACCGGGACGCACTACCCCGATCATGTACCCAACCCCGGCCATGCCTTGGTCGCGCTGCTTGCGGCGCTCCGGTACCGCCGCCGTACCGGACAAGGGCAGCACGTCGAGCTGGCACAGTTCGAGTCAACAGCGAACGCCATCGGCCCTGCCATCGTGGCGGCCGGGCTCGGTTCGCCCCCGACGGCGACGGGCAACAGGAAGCTTTCTGTAGCACCCCATGCTGCTTTCTGCTGTCGCGACCAGCAATGGATCGTCATCTCATGTGACACCGATGACCAATGGGTGGCGCTTGAGCACGCGCTGGAATTGCAGCACAACGTTCGCCGGGAGACGCTCGCGGGACGGAAAGCTGACGAGGATGCCATCGAGGCGGAACTCCGAGCAGCGATCGTGCGACGTGATCGGCAAGAGCTGATAGCTCTGCTCGATTTGGTAGTTGTGCCGAACGCGCCCGTAAACTCCTCCCGTGACATCGTGGAAGAGCCCGGGTTATGGGCTCGTGGCTTTTGGCGCGATATCGAGCACCCCGTCATCGGGCACATCCCGATTTCACGCAGCCCGTTCCGGCTAGTCGATGGTCTGCAACCTGACGTGGTGCGACCGCCACTCTTGGGTGAGAACACGTACGAGGTGCTCCACAAGGAACTGGGAATGTCGCGGGAGGAGTACGACCGGCTGGTCCTGGAAGAGGTGCTCTACTAATGCGGGGAGTACGCCTCGAGATCTCCGGTGCCATCGGGACGGTCATCCTCGATCGTCCTGAGCAGCGCAATGCGCTCGACCTCGAAGCGCGGCTGGCGCTCGCGGAGGCGTTTCGTGCGCTGGATGGTGACCCCGCCATCCGCGTTGCCGTGCTGACCGGCGCTGGCACTGCCTTCTGCGCGGGCACCGACCTCTCGACGTTGCAGGATCCCGAGCATCCGCTCGTCACGCATCCGCAACGCCTGGCTCAGCCGCTGGACGATTTCACGAAGCCGGTCATCGCTGCCGTAAATGGCGCCGCGGCAGGGGGTGGTTTCGAGCTGGCGCTGGCCGCCGACCTCCTGGTCGGAAGCCCGTTCGCCAAATTCCTTTTGCCGGAGGTCTCAATTGGCAGCCTTCCCGGAAGCGGGGGTACCCAGCGGATCTTCTCGGCCCTGCCTTCTGCGATTGCCGGAGAGGTTTTGTTCGCCGGGCGGGTGCTCAACGCCGACGACGCCCTGCGCTACGGACTGGTGAGCGACATCTTTCCCGCGGAGGAGTTCATGGAGCGTGTGGGTGCATTGGCGGCCCGGGTTGCCGCCCACGCCCCGCTCTCGCTGATCGCCGCCAAGAGGGCGTCCAGGGCGGCGCGTGACGGCGACGGGTCTGGGCTCGAACTCGAGCGGTCGCTCTGGGCGCAGTTGTCGACCACCTCGGATCGCGAAGAGGGGCGTGCCGCTTTCCGCGAGAAGCGTCCGCCGCGGTTCGAGGGTCGATGACGAAGTCCTGCGCAGCAGTAACTGACAGAGACGTTTCACCAAAAGCACTTGACTGAAACATATTTTCGTGCAATTCTTGCCTCACAAGTGCGGGCTCACGCCGTTTCGACGGCGTCCGCAGACATCTGGAAATCAATGACGACATCTGGAGGATCGATGAAAAGAACCACTTCAGCGCTAATTGCGCTGACAGCAGCCGTGGCCTTGACTCTGAGCGCGTGTAGCGCTGGAGGATCGCCTTCTAAGTCGGCTACACCAGGCCAACTAGCACTGAACGTGCGCATCATTTCCGGCGGAAGCGAGAGCTTCTCGGACGTAGCTGTGCAAAGGGCGACGGCGCTGCTGGACGCGCAAGGCATTCAGGTGACGAGTTCCGTCGTTGCCGACCCGGCCACCGCACTGCGGGCAGTGATTTCGGGCTCAGCCGACGTGGCGCTGCTCGACCCGGTTGAAGCCATCAAGGCTGTCGCCAACGGTGACGCTCCGGTTAAGTACATCGCGAGCCTGTCGCAGACCACTGACTACGTGCTGCTCTCGCAGCCGAAATTCACCCTCTCCAACCTCGCGGGCGCCACGTTCGCGACGGCTGGCGCCGGGTCGGCCGGCGACGTTATCGCCTCAGCGGCCCTCGCCGAGTCGAATGTGGACATGACGAAGGTGCAGCGCGTCACGGTGGGCGGAACGACCGCTCGCGTAACCGCGATACTGTCCGGCCAGGTCGATCTCGCCCCTGTCCATGCACCCGACGCAGTTCCCGCCGTTGCAACGGGCAAGGTCAAGATCCTGCTCAACGCAGGGAAGGTGCTTGGCAGTTACCTGCAGCAGGGGCTGATTGCGAGCGACACCTTCCTCAAGGACACGGCCACCACCCAGGCGGTCGTCACCGCGTTTATCGACGCTGAGCGTTGGGCTTCGGGCAACGGCCCGCAGTACATCGCGACGGCCGCGTCCAACAACCTCATGGGAAGCCTTACTGCCGCACAGGCGACAGATGCCTACCAGGCGCTCAAGGACTCGAAGATCTTCGCCACCAACGGCGCGATCTGCGAGCAGTCCGTGACCGACACCCTCAAGCACGACTACGAGATTAAAGGTGGCCTGACGCAGGCGACCACGCCCGCGTATTCGAAGTGGGTTGACGCGACCTTCGTGAACGCCTACCTCAAGGACAAGGGCAAGGACAAAGAGGGCTTCTGCTAAGCAGCGGGCAAAAGGTCAGCATAAGCGTTAACGCCGGGCCCGAAGGAATACCTCGGGCCCGGCCCCAATCTCGAAAGGTATCGGCCCTTGCTAACAGTCAAAAACCTCACCATGAGGTACCCGAACGCGGCTCTACACGCGTTGGACGACTTCAACCTGGATCTCGCTGCCGGCGAGTTCGTGAGCCTCCTCGGGGCGAGCGGCTGCGGCAAGACGACTGCGCTTCGCATTGTTGGCGGCCTTCAGAACCAGTTGGATGGCGAGGTCTATGTTGACGGGGTATTGAGCACCGGGCCTTCGCGCAACAAGGCGATGGTCTTCCAGCACTTCAACCTTCTTCCGTGGCGCACTGCGCTCAACAACGTCGCTTACGGACTGGAGCTCCAGGGCGTCAAGAAGGAGGAGCGGCTTGCGATCGCACGCGAGTACCTGCACCTGGTTGGGTTGAGCGCCGAAGCGGACAGGTACCCGTCACAGATGTCCGGTGGCCAGAACCAGCGGCTGGGACTTGCCCGCGCACTGGCCATCAGCCCGCAGCTCATGCTCATGGATGAGCCCTTCGGTGCCCTGGATGCACTCACCCGAGAAAGCCTGCAGATCATGCTGCAGAAGATCTGCGACCAGACCGAGATCGCGGTGCTTTTCGTCACGCACTCCATCGACGAAGCGATCTTCCTGTCCGACCGCATCCTGGTGATGACAACCCCGGGGCGCGTTATCAAGGAGGTAACGGTGCACCTCCCGAAGCCGCGCTCGGAGTACGACTGGCGCGACTCTGACGAGTACCGAACCCTCCGCTCTGACATTTGGAACGTACTCGAGAGCGAATCTTTCGTGCACACCGAGTCGGGGCGCTAAACAATGGCCTCAATTGCGACAAGCGTCAGGGCCAACGCAGCCGATGAGGCCGCGCTGGCCCGCTCGGCTGCCCGCTACCTCCAGCCGCCAACGCTGTCCAGTCGGATGTCTCAGATGGCGCGGAATGCCTGGTTGCAGCGCATCCTTTCGATCATCGTCGTGCTCATCGCCTGGCAAGTCATCGGAGCCGATAACCCGTACGCCACCTCCTCACCGTTGGCAGTGTTCAGGTCTTTTGCCTCGGGGTACCTCACCGAGGTGCTGCCGGCATTCGGCCAGACCCTGGCGGCTTTCGGCGTCGGCTTCGGGATCTCGATCGTCGCCGGCGTGCCCATCGGCCTCGCCATGGCGCGAATCAGGGTCGTGCGAGTGATTCTCGAACCCTATGTCAACACCTTCTACTCCCTTCCCATGGTCGCGCTCCTCCCGGTGCTGCTGCTGGCGTTCGGCATCGGTTTCCCGCTGCGCGTTGCGGCGACCGTGCTGTTCGGCATTTTCGCCGTAATCGTGAACACTTATGTTGGGGCGTCGAGCATCGACCCGGCGCTGGAGGACACCGCAAGGGTGTTCGTCGCGTCGCCGTGGAAGCGGTTGACGACCGTGATCCTGCCCGCCAGCCTGCACTACATTTTCGCTGGCATCCGGATCGCGTTCGGGCACGGCATGATCGGTGCAGTCGTGATCGAGCTCGAGGCCTCGGCTATCGGTATCGGCTTCCAGCTCTCCTCGGACGCGCGGCTGCTACGCCTCGACCAGTTTTTCGTCGTTGTAGTCATTCTGGGAATGTTCAGCATCTTCGCGGGTGTGATTATGCGCCGGATTGAAACCGCTGTGACCGAGCCGTGGTCGCTGCCGCGCTGGCTCAAGCGTCGATCGGAACCATTCGTCCGAGCCACGAATAGTTCGTTCACCTTCCCGTCTGCAGCGAAGCCGTCGTCTGCCCGGAGTGCGTCAAGCTCCGCGACGCCGGTCGTCAACCCGGTCATGCGAACTCTCGCGGCAACCGCGCGTGCCATCACCGGTGTGACGAAAACAAGGTCGGGCTCGGTGACCCTGCAACTAGCTGTGCTCGTGCTGCTGTTATCCCTATGGCAGCTTGCATCAGCGACGGTTAGCCGAGCTGTTCTCCCTTCGCCGATTTCCGTCGCGACGCAACTAATCAACCAGACCTTCATAACGGGCAGCATTTTCGGGCCGCTCGGTGAGAGCCTGCTGTTGCTGGTCGTCGGGTTTGTTGTCTCCGTGGTGCTCGGAGTGGTAATCGGTCTCGCCATGGGGCAGTTCCGTTGGCTCAACAACGTGCTTGACCCGTACGTGTCCTTCCTGTACGCACTGCCGCACGCGGTATTCATCCCGATCCTCGTCGTGTGGCTCGGTTTTGGTTTCCCATTCGGGCTGGGCTACGTCGTGCTCTCGGCCATCTTCCCGGTGATGATCAATGCAATGCAGAGCGTGCGAACAATGAAGCAGGAATACCCCGACCTGGCGAGAAGCTTCAATGCCAAGCGCTGGGACATAACTCGCACGATCATCTGGCCGCATTCGATCCCGTACATCACGACTGGGATCCGTCTCTCGTTCTCCGTCTCCTGGATCGCCGTTATCGTTTCAGAGGTGTTGTCCAGCCAGCAGGGGCTCGGTGGCCTGATCAGTGATTACGGGGGCCAATACCGCACCGCGGATATGTTCGTACCGATCGTCTTCATCACGGTGATCTCGGTCGTGATCCTGCAACTGAGCACCCGGCTCATGCCTCGGCTCTCGCCATGGGCGCCATCCAGCCTGGGCCGGTAGGAGCGATCGGGCCCGGTCGGCATTAAACCTGGCCGGACCCGATCACAGGTTCTATGTGGAGTCGTTCGCTGAGAGTACGAAGAGCCCCCAGGCATCCATCGAACTCATCATCTGGCCGTAACGACCGATCGCGGCCGGGATCGCTGCGGTTGCCCCGTTCAGGAGCGCGTTGACGATAGCGAGCGGGGCCACCAACGAGTTTTGCGCACCCATTCCCGAGACCCTAGTCGGCAGGACAATGTCGACACGCTGGCCGATTGGCGAGATTGGGGTGTCGGTGATGCCGATACCGCGCATGCCGCGCTCTCGGGCCAGTTCGAGGATTTGCACGGTGTCGGCGCTATACGGCGCGAATCCGAACGCGAGGACGACATCGTCCTTGGTTCCCTGGAACAGGGCAGGAATATGACGGCCACCGTGGCTCTCGATCAAGTAGGCCTGACCACGGATACGCTCCAGGGTGAGTGCTGTGTATGCGGCGAGCGCTCCGGAGGCGTAGCCACCCAGGACGAACACATTGCGAGCGTTAGCTATCGCCGTGATGGCCTCGGTGAGCCGGTTGACATCGGTGCCGCTGATCGTCTGCCGGAGGTTGTCGAGGTCGTGGAGCAACGAGGCGGCCTGGCCGGACGAGTCAAGGTGGCTGGCGAGCTCGGCATCCGCGTCTTTGCTCAGCGGGCGGGACCTCATCTGGCCACGGACGATCTTTCGGACGCGCTCTTGCAGGTCCGGGTAGCCGTTAAGCCCAATCTTGTATGCGAACCGAACGACGGTGGACGGCGCGATCGAAAGACGCTGGGCCAACTTGTCGACTGTGGCGAACGCGACGAACTCGGGATCCTCGACGATCGCCTCGGCAATGCGCTTTTGCGAGTACGTCAGCTCGTCGTACTTGCGACGAACTGCCGACAGCACGTCCTGGTCGCCTTCCGCGGGATCGAGGCTCGCTTCTCGTTCTCGTGCGTCGCTCATAAAACGAAGCCTATTCCGTGGCGGCTCATCTGACCCCTATTCATCTCAGTCCTCCCGACGTAGTCGTACAAGCAGTTCGTCCGTTCCTACCGATCCCGGGTCGCGTTCGAGCAGTCGCACCAAGTCGGTCGCGCGTTCCTCTCCCGCAGCGAGAGCGAGCTTCTCATGGATGACTGTCGATGCCAGTGGATCGGCCGGACTGCCGGGTGCGTCGATTCGCTCCGCGGTTGCATCGGGGAGGCCATAAAGACTGACGCTCGCGGCGCCCTCGGGAAGAGCCGCGTCTTCGTGCACGCTTACGCGCCGCGCGATTGCGTTGCGCGCCGGGTCTCCTAGTGCGTTCGGCTCGAATTGGTCGAGCCAGCACCGACCGTCGACCCACACCGCCGCGGCCACCCAAGCGGCCGACTGCAGTGCGCTCAGCTGGCCATTCCAGGGTACCTCTCCGCACAGTTTGTAAGACTGCCGTGGCAGCCCGATGACCAGGGTCGCGGTATCGTCGGCGCCGTGGGCCGCCCGCAGGTCGAGCACGGCGGCGATGAGCGACTGCAGTGAACTCGATGCCGGCCACTGCCTCAGCGAGAGATCGAACAAGAGCCAGGTCTTGCCGAGACCGTCAAGAACGCTCTCCGGGGCCAACCCGGCGTAGGCATCGAAGAGGCCGCCGTCCGGGTGACCAAAAGCGTTCGGGGAGCCGCCGTGGCCGGCGCGGGCATACATGACCGCCTGTAGCCCGGCCGCGGCACCGCGGGCTTGGGTCAGCTTGACGCCCGGGGTGCCGATCGCGCTGAACGTGCCGGCCGAGTGCAGCAGGGCCGCGCCCCATGCCGCCCGCAGCGTGGCGTCATCACTTCCGAGCAGCCGACCGAACGCGGCGGCCGATCCGAAAGGTCCGATAACCCCTGGGGCATGCCACCGCGGGCCGCGATATTGTGCCCCGTCCATCGCTGCACACAAGCGAAGGGTGACCTCGACCCCGATCGCGAACGCCGCGAGGAGGTCGTCGATGCTCGTAGGCGCGATCTCGACGCCGGCAAGAGTTGCTGCGTGCACGATGGGAGTGACGTGGCACATAGCCGGCCGGTAAACGTCGCACATCGTCGTGGCTGTTACCTGCCACGCGTTCAGCATCCCCGCACCAAGAAGGCTCGACCCATGGCTGTCGGCGACGACCGTGAACCTGCCTGTGCCGGTGAGCGCAGATGTCGCGTGAGCGAAGCTATCGCGCCCGGCCGCCGTGCGGCCGGTATACGAGCAGGCGATTGCGTCGAGCACGAGGTCGACGGTGCGCAGCCGCACGGCTTCAGGGATCTTGGACCAGCGGGTTCTCAGAGCGAACTCGGCGAGACCAGCCTCGACGTCGCTCATACTGATGCGGCTTCGCGGGCCTTCTCGGCGGCGAGCGGCACGACAGAGTCTCGGAACCGAGCGATTTCGGCTGCGAGAGAAGACGGATCGTGGCTTTCGAAGACGAGAATGAGCTCGTCGTTTCCGGCCGCAGCGAAGCGGGCCACCTCTTCCGCTATCACTTCGTCGGTGCCCCACATGGAGTACACGGCCCTCGGCTCTTTGTCGAACCGCACGCGGGCGCGCGTGGAGACGAATGGCCACGGTCGGCGGGTGAGCGCGAGGGCTTCCCGAAGCTGCGGGAGCCGCTCGTCAAGGTCGTTCGGTCCGGTCTGGGCTGCGTGGTACCCGTCGGCGAGTTCGGCGGTGCGTCGCAGGGCGCGGGCGCTGCGGCCCCCCGCCCAGATCGGAATGCCTGCTCCCTGCACAGGGAGCGGGCCGAACGAGAAGTCGGTCAACTGATGGAACTCACCCTCGAAAGGTTCGGTCGACCCCGACCAGAGGTGACGCCACAGCCTGATCGCCTCGTCGACATAGGCGCCGCGGCGCTTGAATCGATCGGCCTTGCCCATGTTGCTGTACTCCGGGAGGTCATCGGTGTCACTGACGCCGACTCCGACGATGAGTCGGCCGCCGAGCAAGACGTCGATCGTGGCCAGTTCCTTCGCGAGCATCGGGGCATCGCGCATCGCTGGGGAGATAACGCTGGTGCCGAATACCAAGTCCTCGTAGCGGCCACCCGCCCAGGCGAGCGTCGTGAGGGCCTCCAGCATTACGCCGTATTCATCGGCCTCGGGGCCGCGCGGCACCATCAGGTGGTCGGTCACCCAAGCGCTCCGCCATCCGGCTGTAGTGGCCTCGGCGCACGCAGCGTCGACGAGTTCGGGGCCCGCACCCTCGCCCTTGTTGGGGAGGATGATCCCGAAAGTCATCGCGCCCACCGTTGCCAGCGACCGTGCCATGGTGCTCCTTCGCATCGTTCCTCGGTCAACCCACTTCCGCAGAACTTTGATGACTGGGCCACAGACGCGGTTGAAGTCTACGGCACGACCGAGTGGGTAAGGAAATAAATATGCCATAAAACATTGACACATCAAATATTTGATGATCCTATGTTGATACTTGCAAACATGCCGAGCAACCTGCGGGTTTTGCAACCGAATGGGTGCGCACCACGGCTGCTGCTGTGGCGGCCCCGCTTTTGATCCGGAAGGAATCCGCGCCATGACCTCCACCCTTCCGCCCACGTTAATCGCCAACGGCAAGGGGGATGCCAAAGCCGTCCCGTACATGCCGGAAAGCGACTCGGGGAAAGCCGCGACCGGGTTGCGCAAGTGGCTCGACGAGATGGATGCCATCGGCGAGTTGCGCGTTATCGAGGGCGTCGACGCCGAGGCGAGCATCGGGCTCGTGTCGGAGATGCTTCATCACACCGAGGAGTCCCCGGCAGTGATGTTCGATGCGATCCCCGGTTACGAGAAGGGCTGGCGTGTTCTCGTCAACTCGCTTGGCAACCGGCGTCGGCTCGCGACGACACTCGGGCTGCCCACCGACATCAGCACCTTCGACTTGGTTGACACTTGGCAGAAGGCGCTCGACGATGTCGTCCCGCTGCCGACAACGCCTGTCGAGTCCGGCCCGATCACCGAAAACATCATGAAGGGCGATGGCATCGACCTTCTGAGGTTCCCGACGCCCCTGTGGCACCCGCAGGACGGCGGTCCGTTCATCGGCACCGGCTGTGGCATCATCACGCGCAGCCGTGATGACGGCGTCATCAACATGGGCACGTACCGTGCGCAGGTGTACGACGCCAAGACCGCTGCAATATACATCTCGCCCGGAAAGGACGGCCGCCTGCACCGCGACACCTGGTTCAACGCCGGCGAGGACATGCCAGCGGTGATCGTGGCCGGGCTGCACCCGTTGCAGTTCATGGCCAGCGGCCTTGAGATCCCGCGTAACGTCCCGGAGCTCGAGTGGGTCGGCGGAGTTCTCGGCGAGGCTATTGAGACAGTCAACGGCGAGTTCACTGGCCTGCCGATCCCGGCTGACGCTGAGATCGCGATCGAGGGTTTTTTGCGTCACGACCTGACCCGGGACGAGGGTCCGTTCGGCGAGTGGACCGGCTACTACGCCTCAACTTCCCGCCCGGAGCCGGTGTTCGAGGTTAAGGCGGTGTACTACCGCAACAACCCGATAATACTGGGCTGCCCCCCCGAGAAGCCGCCGTACGAGGCGCACCGCTTTCAGCAGTACGGGCGCAGCGCGGCGCTCAAGCGCGAGATACAGGGCGCTGGGATCCCTGGGGTCACCGCGGCATGGACGCACAGCGTCGGCGGGTGTCGCCTGTTCAACATCATCGCGATCAAGCAGCTGTATCAGGGCCACTCGCGCCAAGTCGGCAACATCGCGGCGCAAGTACGCCAGGCCAATTACCTCGGCCGGATCGTGATCGTGGTGGACGATGACATAGACATCACCGACCTGCACGAGGTGATTTGGGCGGTCACCACCCGCGCCGATCCCGAGCGGGACATGAAGATCCTTACCGGCGCACTCAGCGGCGCGCTCGATCCGGCGATCCATCCCGACCACAAGGGCACCAACTCGCGCCTGATCATCGACGCGTGTCGTCCGTGGGAGTGGCTCGATCGTTTCCCGCAGGCGATCGGCCCGTCGATCGAGGTAAAGAACTTCACGAGGGACACGTGGAACTGGGTGATGGACTAACTCTCCATCCGGAGAGAATGAGACATGACTAGATCCGCCGAACTCCCGTCCTCGGTGTGCGCCCTGCTTGACGGCTCTGACCTCGAGACGAAGGTCGGAGTGGTGCTCCAGCTGGCCGTCTCCGACGATGCAGCTTGGCCGCGGGTCGCGTCGATCAGCGTCGGCGAGGTGCTCGCGGTGTCGGCGACCCGGCTGCTGTTGACCTTGTACACGAGCTCCCGCACGGCTGTCGAGCTGGCCGACCGCCGGCGCGGGCTGCTGCTGCTCGTGGATGATGGGGCCATCGTGAAGGTCCAGCTGCACGCATCCCGGCTCGGCGATGGCTTGGGCAGGACCACCTTCGACGGCGCCGTGGTCGGAGTCGAGCGTGACGAGGTTCCCTACGCCCGAGTGACGCACGGCATTGGCTTTCAACTCGTGGCGCACGAGGAGCAGGTGCTGGCGCGCTGGCGCGCTCAGCTGGACGGACTGAGGGAGCTTGCATCGTGACTGACCGGATCATCGTGGGTATCACCGGCGCGACCGGCGCGATCTTCGGCGTCCGCGCGCTCGAGCGGTTGCGGGAGTTCGACGTCGAAACGCACCTCATCATCAGCCCGTGGGGAGCCAAAACGATCGCGCACGAGACCCGCCGTTCAGTGCAGGAGGTGCGCTCACTCGCCGATGTTTCGCACCGTCCACAGGAACAGGGCGCGACGATCTCTAGCGGCTCCTTCGTGACGCTCGGCATGCTCGTCGCTCCGTGCAGTGTCAAGACGCTAGCCGCGATCTCGTCGGGTTTCGCCGAGGACCTGGTGGCCCGCGCCGCCGACGTCGTGCTCAAAGAGCAGCGCAAGCTCGTGCTTATGGTGCGCGAAAGCCCACTGAGCCCGATCCACCTCGAGAACATGCTGCGCGTGTCGCGCGCCGGGGCGACGATACTCCCGCCGATGCCAGCTTTCTACACACAGCCGGCGAGCATCGACGAACTGGTCGATCACATCGTCACGCGCGCGCTCGACCAGTTCGGCCTGCACTCAAAGGCCACGAAGCGCTGGGACGGCAAGCTCAAGCACTCATCCAGCGGTACGTTGGCCGACGAACCACAGGAGGACACCCGGTGACCCTGAAGCTGGGATATAAAGCGTCCGCCGAGCAATTCGACCCGCGCGAGCTGGTGGAAATCGCCGTGGCGGCGGAGGCGCACGGAATGGAGAGTGTCGCGGTCAGTGACCACTTCCAGCCCTGGCGGCACGAGGGTGGCCACGCGCCATTCTCGCTTGCCTGGATGGCCGCAGTCGGGGAGCGCACCTCCACCATACAAATCGGCACCTCGGTGATGACGCCGACGTTCCGCTACAACCCCGCTGTGCTCGCGCAGGCCTTCGCGACGTTGGGATGCCTCTATCCCGGGCGCATCATGCTCGGCGTGGGGACAGGGGAGGCTTTAAATGAGGTAGCGACCGGGTTCCGTGGTGCTGGCGAACAGGATTGGCCGGAATTCAAGGAACGGTTTGCACGACTGCGTGAGGCCGTGCGACTCATGCGCCAGCTCTGGACCGAGGACCGCGTCGACTTTGCGGGCGAGTACTACTCGACGCACGGCGCATCCATCTACGACCGGCCGGATGTCCCGGTGCCGGTTTATATTGCAGCCGGTGGCCCGGTCGTCGCGCGATACGCGGGCCGGGCTGGCGATGGCTTCATTTGCACCTCAGGCAAGGGCATGGAGCTCTACACCGAGCAGCTCATGCCGGCCGTCCAGGAGGGCGCGGATGCGGTCGGCCGCCCATCCGATTCCATCGATCGCATGATCGAGATCAAGCTCAGCTACGACACTTCGTACGAGAGGGCACTCGAGAACACTCGCTTCTGGTCGCCGCTGTCGCTGAGCAAAGAGCAGAAGCATGACATCACGGATCCTGTCGAGATGGAGAAAGCTGCTGACGCTCTCTCCATCGAGCAGATCGCGTCACGCTGGATCGTCGGTTCAGACCCCGAGGAGGTCGTCGCCGCCATGAAGCAGTATGTCGATGCGGGGTTCAACCACCTGGTAGTTCATGGCCCTGGCCAAGACCAGCGCAGGTTTCTCGAGCTGTTCAAGACGGATCTCGCGCCACGGTTACGGGCGATCGGTTAGCCTCCCCACCGGCTGCGCCGCACTGCTCGAACAGTTTCATCCGGTCAGGCCCCATGGACTCAACACCTCTGCCAAAGGCAACTGTTTCACGGGCGTGATTTCGGCTAACCGCTTCCGCTGTGGGTGCGTAGCAGGGGCAGCGATACTTCGTCTGGAACGTGCTCAGTGCTCTCGAACAGACGGCGGCGGGAGGCCTCGGAACGGGGGCGTCGGCGTTCGCGGCAACCGCCCTCCGTCGCGTCGATCGCTACGCCGCACTACGCGCATTTCAACGCCGGCGAGGCGGCGGATGCTGTTTCGAACGTCATGCCAGGACTGCTCTCGACCGACACGACCGCTCAAAGATGGGCGCAGAGCCAGATTCGTGACTGGGTCTGCGCTCCCGGAGTGCTTAAAAGGAGCGAGACGCGCTCGCTACCCTTTCTTCTTGACCTTCCCAGCTCCACCGCGCTCAGCGCGCGGCGGCGAGCGCCGCGGCGGCCAGCGCCGCAGAAGTCGGCACGTCGCGCATCCAGAGCGGGACGACCGAGGCGCGGATACCAGCCGCCGAAATCGCGGGCGCGAGCGCGGCATCCTCTTCGCCGACTAGCCAGGCATCGAGCACTCCACCGGAGGCTCGTGCGCCATAGTGCGCGGCCACGGCCGAAGCCGAGGTCTCGACTCCTATCGCAGTGAGACAGGCATCCGCCATTCCGCACACGACCGAGCCCCCGATGATCGGCGATACCCCGACGACAGGGGCGGATGCCGCGGCAACGGACTCGCGCACGCCCGGAATGCTGAGGACCGTGCCGATCGAGACGACCGGGTTCGACGGGGCGAGGAGGATCACGTCGGCAGAGGCCAGCGCGTCGAGCACCCCCGGCGCGGGTGATGCCGAGGCGACATCCTGCTGCACGAAAGAACGAACAGGAAGCACGGCCCGATGCCGCGTCCACCACTCTTGGAAATGCATCGACCTACCGCCCTCTAATACGACGTGCATCTCGACCTCGTCGTTCGTGGCCGGCAGCAGGCGAACACCGAGATCCCATCGCGCGGTGATGCGGTCGGTGGCCTCGGCGAGGGTGAGTCCAGAGCGCAGGTAGTGGCTGCGCGTGATGTGTGTTCCAAGGTCGAGGTCGCCGAGCGTGAACCACGGCCAGCCGACGCCGTATTCCCGCAGTTCCGCGCTCACACGCTCGCTCTCGCCGGTGCGCCCCCATCCGCGCACCTCGTCGTTTTCTCCGGCAAGGGTGTACATAATCGAGTCGAGGTCGGGTGCGATGCGCAAACCGGTCAGCCACATGTCGTCACTCGTGTTGACGATGGCCGTGATGGATGCCGTGCTCCCGCCGCTCCCATCAGGGTACGCATCGCGGACATGCGCCCGCACCCCGCGCAGGAACCGCCCACCACCTACACCACCGCATAAAACCGTAATCTTCACGCTGTTAACGTTAATGGCAGCACGGGATACTGAAGCGCCTCGGTTTTTCTTCGACATCTTTTGAGTTGGGAGAATGAGCGCATGCTCAAGAAGATTTATCCCGACGTCTGCTCACCGTGATGACCATCGTCTCTTTCGGAATGTCTACTAAACAGGTTCACGGGCGCATCGCTGGTTGTCGGCGTCCCAGAACCACGCGAGCGCACCATCCTGTTGCATACGATAAGCGGGCCCGTCCGGGCCGGAGATCTGTGCGGGGGTGGAGGTCGAGTTTGTGTGCCTCAGTAGCGGGCACCGACGACTTGATTGCCGAGCGGATCCAACTCGGCCAGCGCTTCGGCATCGAGGGTGAGGTCCAGCGCGCCCACGTTCTGCTCGAGCCAGCGGACCCTCTTCGTGCCCGGGATGGGAACGAGCGTGATCCCGAGCCGCGCAGCTTGGGCACTGACCCAGGCCAAGGCCACCTGCGCCGGTAGTGCGCCAACACGGTCCGCCACCCGGCGCACCGTGTTGGCGATGGCCTCATTGGCTTGGCCGGCATCGCCGACAAAACGAGGGCTTTTATTGCGGAAGTCCTTCGCCGCGAAGGATGCACGGTCCACCGTGCCGGTCAGGAAACCTCGGCCCAGCGGTGAATAGGGCACAAGCCCGATACCGAGCTCCGCCATGACCGGCGCTAGCACTTCCGGGTCACGCGTCCACAGCGAGTACTCGCTCTGGACAGCGCTGATCGGATGCACCGCGTGGGCTCGGCGCAACAGGCCTTCGTCGACCTCGCTCAATCCGAGGTAGCGCACCTTGCCCTCGGAAACAAGCTCAGCCATCGCCCCGACCGTCTCCTCAATCTCGGCAGTCTGGGCGGGGCGGTGCAGGTAGTAAAGATCGATGGTGTCCACACCTAAACGCAACAGCGAGGACTCGCAGGACGCCTTCACGTAGCTTCGCTCCCCGCGAATCACCCGGTGGCCATCGCCAGCGGAGCGGTCAATCCCGAACTTTGTTGCTAGTTGGACCCGTTCGCGACGGTCGTGGATTGCCCGTCCCACCAGCACCTCGTTGTGGCCATCCCCATAAACATTCGCGGTGTCCAACAGGGTCACACCAAGTTCCAAGGCACGGTGAATGGTTGCGATCGACTCGTCCCAGTCAGCTTCGCCGTACCACTCGCTCATGCCCATGCAGCCGAGCCCCTGTGCTGAAACCGCGAGCCCACCCAAATTCAATGTTTCCATGTCCGACCCCTTCGTTCACGCCACCACAGCGATGAAACGCCACTGCGCCTGCAACTGACGGTTTGGTAACTTCCTCCGTACCACTCCCACGCTACGCCCAAGATCCGACGATGAAAGCGGGACCCCCACCGATTGGCCGTAAGCGATACGACCCGCACAGGGACGCCCGCAGCCCGAATCCTTATCGGTGCGTTGGTCCTATCAAGCCCGAGGGAGCACTTGAGCTCGCTGTCTGCAGTGGGGAAGGGGGTCGGAGGCTATGGCTTACTTGCCTATCGTGGTGTTCTCGATTCTGGGATGCGTCTATCTCATCGCGCATCCCGCGAGGTACGACCCTGATCGTTGCGACCAACTCCGAAGAGATTTCGCAACGCTTCAGGTCAACGGGGTTGGCCTGCCGCAGTGGCAGTACAAAGTCACCAACGGAGTCCGGCTTGCTTGCCTGGTCCAGGCCGATGCGTCGCGGGTTGAGTTGCTACTCCATGGCGTCCCGCACGTCGGGGACGCGCTGCTCAGCGTAGGGACGCTCCCTCACGCCAGCTCAGCGGTATCTAAAACGAGGCGAGTGTTCGGGCCGGTTGCCTGCTGCGAACTGTCTTGATAACCTGAGCGGCTTTGCTCATTTACCTCGGGGGTTGTTCATGCCTAATCAGAACGAGATCGACGCGAACCGGGCGAATTGGGATGAACGCGTCGCTGACCACTTGGTCGCTTATGGGGCCGACGCGTTCGCCGACGACCCGACCGCGAATCGCGTCCAAATGGAGGCCAGCATCATGGCACCCCACCTTCCGAACGGATCACTTTTGGGCCTCGATCTTGTACACCTTCAGTGCCACATCGGAGTCGACTCGATCAGCCTCGCCAGACTCGGCGCACGCGTGGTCGGCACAGACTTCTCGGGCGAAGCGATCGCTGCCGCCCGGAGACTTGCGAACCGCGCAAATGCGGAGGCTTCATTCGTCCAGACCTCTAACGAGAACGCGCCCGACATCCTCGGCCGCGAATTCGACATCGTGTACACGAGCGTCGGCGTTCTGACGTGGCTGCCCGACCTCAGCACTTGGGCGCTGGCAGTCGAGCGACTCCTGAAAGCGGGTGGACTGTTCTTCCTCTACGAGACGCACCCCATGGTTATGACGCTTCAATACGATCGCGCCGACGATGCTCTCGTCGTCACTGAACCGTATTTCGGGAAGGGCGAGCCGCAACGCTTCGATACCGGCACCACGTACGCCAGCGACACGATCCTCAAAAACCGGACCACCTACGAGTGGCCGCATTCGCTCGATGAGATCTTCTCCTCGATCCTGGCCGCAGGACTTCGAATCGAGGCATTCCACGAATACACCGCCATGCCGTGGGAACCGATTTCCCATCTCGTCTCCACAGCCGCCGGCTACGCCCTGCCAGAAAGACGGGAGAGACTCCCCATGATGTTTTCGATCGCAGCACGAAAATCCGAGTAGCGTTCGGCCGCAGTCCCGCCTTGCTGTCGTCGTGTGCGCCACAATCGATCCGCGCGTCATGCTGAGTTGAAGTAAGAACGTCACATCGAAAAGGTGGTTTGTATGACTTCCAAACCCGTGGACTTCCACTCCGGGGCGCCGGTCGACCTCGACCTCTCAGTCGAATGGATGGATGGCTCCGGCTCGAACGAGCCGCTGCTTCAGGTCCACGCACTCGATGAGCACACCTACGTCTTTCGCCAGTCTCTCCAGACCCACTACGAGGGCCCCTTCGTCTTTCTCCTGCTTGGAAACACGGGCGCGCTCATAATCGATTCTGGTGCGACATCCGACGTGGAGACATGGCCCCTGCGCCCAGTCGTCGACACAATCATCACGGACTGGCTCGTCGCGCATCCCGCCCCGTCGTATTCGCTGACCGTCGCCCATTCGCACGGTCACGATGACCACACTGCCGGCGATGTGCAGTTCTTCGACCGCGCCGATACGACCGTGGTGCCGGCGTCTCTTGAAGGCATGGAAAACTTCTTCGGATTCACGAATTGGCCGAACGAGGCCGTGTCTTTCGACTTGGGCGGGCGGATTCTGCGCGTGATCGCCGGTCCCGGGCACGAAGAGGCCGCTACCCTCTTCTATGATCCGTGGACCGGCGTTCTCTTCACGGGCGACACCGTCTACCCGGGTCGCCTCTATGTCGTGGATATGCCCGCCTACATTGCAACGCTCGACAGGGCCATCGCCATCATGGCCGAGGTTCCGGTCTCTTTCCTTTTGGGATGTCACATTGAGATGTCGTCTACGCCGGGCCGAGATCATCCATTCGGTTCGCTCAGCCACCCGGGTGAGGCGCCGCTGCCCATGCGCCCCAGTCAGCTTGTGACCCTGCGCGAACGAGCAGTCGCCGTAGCCCCCCTGCCGGGCGTTCACAAGTTCGACGACGTCATCATTTACAACGGTAAGGCCGTCGTCGATGACTACTTGAACCCGTCGCCAGGTACCGAGGCTGCTAGCGATTGACTCAGCAGAGATGTTGTATCTCCGAAGCACCAGGGTCCGCGTGGGTGTCTGCCTCGAGGAGATCTAGCGTGCGACCTCGTTCAACTTTCCGGTGGCGACATCGAATACGAAACCACGGATCGAGTCCTTGATCGGGATGAAGGGACTCGCCGTGATCCGCGCGATCGATTGCTTCACGTCTGCGCCCTCATCCGGAAATGACTCTGCAGCCCACGCCGGCCGCAACCCTGTGTCGTCTTGGATGGACTTCTTGAAGACGTCATCCGTAAAGGTCAGCATGCCGCAATCGGTGTGATGAATGAGCACAATCTCCTTCGTGCCGAGGAGCCGTTGGCTGATTGCCAGTGAGCGGATTTCATCCTCCGTGATCACCCCGCCAGCGTTGCGGATGACGTGTGCCTCGCCCTCCTGGAGGCCGAGCACGCGGAACACATCAATCCGCGCATCCATGCATGCGACGACCGCGATCTGCTTGCTCGGCGGCAACGGGAGAGGTCCCGAGAACTGCGCGGCATAGTCTTCGTTATTTTTCAGGAGATCGTCGGTCACGCTCATCTTCGTTCCTCACTTCAGGGATACGACCGTATCGGGTCCCCTTCAGCATGCGTCGTCGCACAACACATCGCGGTGTTGTTACCGACCGTTACGCCCCAGACCGCGCTCCTGCGCGACTTCTCCTTCGACATCAAGCGGGCCACGGCTACTCGTGAGGCATGCTCTAACGACCCGTCAGCGGGTGCAGGTCAGTGCCAACCTTTCCAACTTCGCCAGCGCACCCATGCAGCATCCCGAGGGTGCTACTCAAAAGCCGCAACACTGAACCGTGGAGCGCGCAAGCCACTCGACCCTGACTGACCCGGAGCCAACGGTGACTGACGACGTCAATGCTGGCCCATAGTGGCGAAAAGTGACCGACGGGGTCAAGGAATGGGATGAACAAGTAACGCCCGATCCTGCTCCACTTGCATCTAACGTCGCGGTCGAGCCGACGCTGTTCTCTGGCTCTGTTGACCAGTTCGTGCGCGAACGGTTGCGCTACACACACTCGCGTCGCATTGGCCCGCAAGGCCCGAATCGTTGGTCGGCAAAGTGGTGGAAATACCTTGAGGCGATCAGTCGCCTGGACGCGCTGTGGCGGTGCTGGGAGGCATTGCGTCTGCAACCGACGATTGGGATGAGCGTGTGGTGGCGTGACCACGCCGACCACCACATGCGAATGCTCATGTCACCCGACGGACCCTTCGCAGACTCCCGCGACACCAACGCCCAAGGCGAACCGCTGCCATACACCGCCCCGCGGCCGACATGTTCGTCGACGTGCGCCTCCTGCCCAGCTGAACTGATGAGCCACCGACCGATCCGTTGGGTAGCAATCAACCCGGGCGACTCAGTGCGACTTCAGTCAAAGCGCATACCGGGTCCTCGAGTCGAGTCAACTGTCGCGCAGTTGCTCAATCGCACACTCGCCGACGGTCGTCTGCAATCGGGCAGCTGTTGCAGCGCAGCGCGGCTGTGGAGTTGAACGATAAGTGGTGCTGTGCTGCAATCGTTCGGCGTCGTGGTCAAGGGCGAACCCGTTGTGGATCGCCGCTTACGCGGCACTGAGATTAGAACACATTGATGGCCTCAACTCAAGCTGGTCGAAGCAGATGCAGTCCGCATGGGGGATTCTCAGCGGTGTGGTGTCGTTAGGGGATGTTTGTCAGTGTTTTCTCGACGCTCGACGCTCGCTGGGCGCTGACTGAGTGCTTCCAGTTTCGCCAGGACGGCCCTGGCTCGCGTCCGGTGTTCGCGTCCGGTGTTCTGGCTAACTCCGGACTGGCAGCTTCAGATGTGTATTGCCGGTACTTCCAATAGGCGGCCAGGATCAAAAAAGGATCGCCCCGCCGATGATCGCAACGCCAGAAATGATCCAGCCCGGCCGCGCCCACGTTTAACCAATCGCTTGCGTTCAGCATTGTGTTAATTGGTAGTTCTCCTCGGGGCCGCCGCCGCGACCAATGCTGGTGTGATGCTGATGCTGATGCTGATGCTGATGCTGAAGTCGTTGAGTTCGAAAAGTGTGAGCGCTTTGCCGTCTTCGGACAGTGCGAGACGTGCGTGAACGAAACTGGCTTCTTGAAGCTTGGTGGAGTGCATATAGAGCAGGGCGCGCGACATTCCCACGCGCCGAGTCATTTCACTCACATGCGTTTGACGTGTCATCAACTCTGCGCTGATTCATTCAGCTTGATCGAAGAAGGGCACTTCAATTCACTATGCTGAGCATCGTATTGTTGGGCAGGCTGTCGGCTGGTTGCAGCGTTGCGTGTATCTACCCCGAAATTCGTTCGGTAGCGGGTTTGGATTAGGAATCGACGAACAGGATGGTAATGCGCGCGTTTAAGCTTCTGCTGGTGGTTGGGGTTGCGGGGCTCGTGGTGTTCGGTGTGGTTCCTGCCGCATCAGCAGCACCGCTGGTTACTGACACTGTCGACAACGTAACTTATAGTGCCGACGCCGGTAATGTCTCTGCCGGGGCAACCGTCGTCACTTACGACACAGCCGGGGGCACGAACGTTGTGATCCCTTCCACGGTCACGCTCGGCAATGTTTCCTACAGCGTCACCACCATCGGTGACAAGGCGTTCCAGGGCACAAACCTGGATTCGGTGACCATCCCCAACAGCGTCACCACCATCGGTACCGCTGCATTCGACCACGACAACTTGACTTCGGTGACCATCCCCAACAGCGTCACCACCATCGGTGCCTTTGCGTTCTTCAGCAACAACCTGGCTTCGGTGACAATCCACGACGGCCTCACCACCATCGGTGTCGTGGCGTTCGGCGGCAACCTCCTGACTTCGGTGACCATCCCCAACAGCGTCACCACTATCGATGTCGAGGCGTTCAGCGGCAACCTCCTGACTTCGGTGACCATTCCCAACAGTGTCACCACCATCGGTGAGGGTGCGTTCACCGACAACAAACTGACTTCGGTACAGTTTTTGGGTGCAGCACCCACCATGGGCTCTGCCAGCTTGGGAGACGCCAGCGGTCTGCTGGTGTCGTTCTTCGCGCGTTACGGGGCGCCAGTCGTAAGCGGCGGGTACACCACACCACACTGGACCACAGACCTCTACCTCACCCAGGCTCTTGTTAGCGTCAGTTACTCAACGAACGGCGGCGATGGTCTGGCCCCGCCCGACAGTCAGCCGCCCGTGGGTAGTGCTTTTAGCGCCCCGGCCGATCCGAGTTGGGCCGGGCATACTTTCACCGGCTGGTTCACGGCTGCCTCCGGTGGCAGCGCATGGAACTTCAGTACCGACACTGTCAGCGCAGACACGACCCTGTTCGCGCAATGGTCAAGCATCCCAACCCTTGCAGCCACCGGTATCGATGTGACGCAGCAGAGTCGCATCACTGGTGGGGCTGCAACAATGCTCCTACTTGGTATCGCAGCAATCATCATCCACCGCCGCCGCCGCAAAGCAAATCTGTAACTATTTTCTTAGTTGGTCTGGGACTAACCGACTGACTGGCTGGTGTCTTTCAGCGGGATGTGGCTGCTGAATCGTCTTGCCGCCGACAACGGTGTGCACTGCCCAGGATTTGTTCATCCCGTGGGAAAGCCGGCACCAGCTCAACCCACCACGATGGCTTGATAAAAACTTGCCCGCCCCACTGACACGAGTCCTGGCCCATAACAGGCGTACTTCGCGTTGATTTCTCCCGGACTGTGCACAATTAAGACATTGAGTTGCACTCTCGTCTAGAGTTCGACAAGTCCGACCGCCTCGCGAAAGCACTCCGCCTGAGCGAAATAAGCTCCAACGAACTGGCCGAACATCTGGACCTATCGCGGGCGACGATATGTAACAACATCAACGGACGCACCCAGCCTGATCCTCCTTAGCGCGATGTGGAGCCCCGGCTCAGACCGGGTCCGGCGAAGATCTCTATCGGCGAATACTTGATCTCGGCGAACCGACCGGCGATCTCGACCGCGCGCTCTTGGTCGGGCGCCCGTTGTTTCATGCGCGACGTCGGCTGTGGCGATTCGCTTTTGCGGGGGCCATCACAATCAAGACGCCTGCCAGCATCCCGCCAATGCCGAGCAGCCACAGGGCACTCGCCGAGCGTGTGGTGCCGGTGTTTGGTAGCAGTGCAGTGCGGTGTAGGAGTTAGTGACGGTGACAACAGTGGCGGCGTCGCTGGCCGGAATGGCAATCGTTGCCGGTAGGGCCACGGTGGTGTCCGTGGATGGGTCGCCTCCGGTCTCAACAACCGCTGTCGTCGTCACCGTGGCACCCGGAGCCGCCCCCGTGATCGGTTCGGTCACCACACAGTTGGTTGCGGCAAGAAACGATAACGGCGTGGGGAGGGTAAACGGTCCGGGAGTGTTCGGGGGCGCCACGACTTGCCCGGTGCTGTTGTCTGCGCAGGCTACGTCCACGATCGCCGGCCCCGTCTGCGCGGCAGTGTCCCCGGTGATCACTTTGGTGACATCCAGGGTGCTGACCGGGTCGAGTTGGTAGATGGCCGTGCACGATGCCGTCGGCGCTTGCGCTGTCAAGCTCACTGTCACTGCGCCAGCGGAAGTGGCGCTGGTCACCGCGTTCGCGCAGGTGAAGGACACGAACTGCCACACATTTCCTGCCACCGGAAGCGGCGGGGTGCTGATCACGCCGTAGGTGCGCAACGCCAGGTTGTGTGTCGGATCCCCGACCGCGATCGCCGAGGTGCCCGGCGCGGTCGTAGTCGCCGTCAGGTTCAATCGGTGTGGGTCCACCGCTGAGAACACTTGTGGACCCAACGGGTCACTTGCCCGCGCATGTGGTGTGGAGACCACAAAACTTCCCGTCCCTGTCCCATTATGGGTGAGCAGTTTCAACACCAACACCCCGTTCGGGGTGAACTGGTTCACGAACGTGCAGTCCGCACCACCGTTGACCGGCAACACCACAAGAAGGGTTGGGCTGGCCGCTGCGAACGCCCGCCCGTTGCAATACGCCTGCACCACCGACCAGGTGCCGGTGGTGGATTCCGGAAGCTGCTCGCTGATTTGCCACTGGCCAGCCGAGACCGTCGGCGGCAACCCCGACGCCGTCACCGGCACGTTTTCCACCGTGGTCGTGGCCTTCAACGGGATCGCCGCATCCGACACCGCAATCCCGGCCGGGTCGGTGAGGCGTTGGGCGCTCATCGGGAACGTCCCCACCCCACCCTCGCTGACTTTCCGTACCGTCAACCCGGGATCGTGCGGCGGATCATTGACCCACGTACACACCACCGTCGCATCCGTCCCTAAATCAATACTCACCGTGTGGGTGACGGGGTCGATCGCGTACCCCGGCCCCGTGCACGCCACCGACGTCAACGCCCACCCTTCGGGACCCAACACGGAGGTGTCCTCCGTGAACGTGTACTGGCCGCCGAACGCCGACGACACTGCCCGCACAAAGGTGGCTGAACCCGGCTGCCCATCATTGATCTGAACCCCGAACGTCCCTGACGGGTTATAGGTCGCATTCGAGGCGAATGCGAACTCCTGGCTCACCGTTGACCCCGCCGTCAATGCCTTCCGGATCACAATCGTGCCCTGCGCCGGAGGAAGATCCACATAATACGCGTAACAAAACACGTGCCGGGCCGACGGATTACCCGCCGGGAACCCCACCCACTCAACGTTGTCGCCGTTCAGGTTATCCAACGCACACCGGAACGCAGCAAATCCGTACGAGCCACCACCCTGCCGCACCGGCAACGGGACCGCCTGAGTCCCACCCTGCACCCACAACGCATTGTTGTACGCGGCCCGCTGCGCCTGCTGCGGCGTCAACACCGCGGTCACCGCCCCCGCGATCGACGCCCCCGACACCGGCAGCCCCGACGCATCCAGCAACGGAACCGACGCCGTCGTCGGCGCCGTCGTGCCATCGATCCCAGGGCTGCCCACCGTCACGTTCGAATACTGGCCCGTCTTCTCAATTCCAGCACCAAACGTGAATCGGGCGCCCGTCAACGGTGCGCATGTCGACGGATGATTCGGAGTCTCCACCGCGGGGTCAATCGGCTGACCATCCAGATACACGCTGTCCTTGCCCAGATCCTTCAACGACTCCTGCAAATCGTTCCGCGCCCGGTTCGCCATGACATCCGCATAAGACGGGCACACTCGCGCCACAAATGTCACCGAATACTTCGACGCCGCCGCATCAGAGAACGACACCGGAGCCGGAGCAGCCGCAGCCGCAGGGGCCGCCGGCATCGACACGACACAAAGCGATCCCACAGTCGCCACGACTACCAGACCCGCCAACCACCCCGGTGCTGAACTGCCCCGCAAGCGTTCCACTCGGCGACTCCCCCTTGTACCGCTCGCTGGTCGGCGCATGCTCCGACCCTATCGTTCCAACGGGCTCACACGAAGGGTGCTTCGTAGTGGACTGACCCGCTCACGCGGACGTGAGATCCGTGCGGATTTTCCTTCGGAAAGTTTTGCTGTGATCCCGCAACGTCCGCTTTAGCTGCGGCGTCTCCGCGTGGCAGCATCGGTCAGCGTGTTCTGCAAGATTCGAGCCGACTGCGAATCCACTATCGAATCGGCTACTGCGGCCGGCGGGGTGCTTCCGTTGGCAATAGTTTGGATCCACGCATCCTGGGTCGATACCCCTAATCATCAATAATCCGGCCGGCGTTTCCCGCTCGGCAAAGCCGAGACCGAACTAATTTTTTACATGCGCGGGATTGTGGCATGCCATCACGGCACGAGAAGCTGGGACCAGTAGAGTCCGATTCTTCCGCAGGTCTACCTGTCGAGCATTCCGGTCTGGAAACGAATACTTTTTCAGAAACTACTGCCTCGAGCAGCAGGAGATCCCGGTAGCAAGGGCCGTTTGCCGGGGCAACCACGGAGCAACTTGCGACCAGCACCTGGGCAACCGCGCCAGTCCGAAAACGCCACAAAAGCACCGCGGAACGCTATTATTTTGTCGGTGGGCACGCGCTCACTGACAATGGGACACCCGGCGCGAGCCGGCGTCGCAAAGGCACGGAACCCCCGTGGTCCGCCGGCCTACCGGACTGCAAGGTGAAGCCATGGGCGGCAGAGGGGTTCTTAATACTCGGATGGAGCTCCCTCCCGACGAACGGCAGCGCCTCCTCGAGTGCTCGCAGGAACCGATCCGCACACCGGGCGCGGTTCAATCCCACGGAGTCGTCCTGGTCGTCGATGCCACGACCTTCGAGGTCGAATACGCGAGCGAGAACAGCGCGACGCTCTTCGGGATGGATGCTGCGGCCCTCCTCGGCCGTGCCCTCGCCGACGTCACGGGACACGCCGCGGTCTCGGCCATCCGGGATGTGCTCGACGAGACCGTCGCCGCCGCCAACCCCGTCTCCGTGATCATCAACAGCCACTCCTTCGACGCGATTGTCGCCACCGCTGGCCCCCTGATCACGGTCGAGTTCGAACCGGCGATCCTCTCCTCCCCCCTTCATTCGGCCTCGTCGCTCTACGACGCGATCCTTCGGCTCTCGCGCGCTACGACGATCGCCGACCTGTGGGCGGGCACCGCCCGCGAGCTCCGCATCCTGTCGGGCTTCGATCGCGTGACGCTGTACCACTTCCACCCGGACGACCACGGCGAGATCGTCGCCGAGGACCTGTCGGACGGCATGGAGCCGTACCTCGGGCTCCACTTTCCGGCGTCGGACATCCCGGTGCAGGCGCGCGAGTTGTACCTGACGAAGTTGTCCCGCATGATCGCGAGCAGTTCAGACGACGGCACGGCGCTCATCTCACTGAGCGACTCTGCCAGCGATGCCTCCGGAACGCTCGACCTCAGCCTCGTCGAGCTGCGGGCCGTCTCACCAACCCACCGTCAGTTCATGCGCAATATGGGTCAGGCATCCACTCTCTCCCTCTCGCTCGTGCATGACGGAAAACTCGTTGGCATGATCACCTGTGCACACCGCACACCGCTCCGGTTGCCCTTCATCATGCGACACGGTCTCGAAATCCTCGCCAACCAGGTGTCGCTACAGTTGGCCTCGATGCGGGAGATCGAGAGGCTGACAAAGCAGGTGCGCGTGCGCAGTATCCGCAGTCGACTGGTCGGCCAGTTGAATGGCACAACGGAGATGGCCGAAGCCCTTTTCAATGGCGAGCTGACCGTTCTCGACCTGGTCCCGGCCGATGGTGCGATGCTCTACATCAACGGGGTGACGACGTCAATCGGTACGGTGCCGATCGAGGCGGAACTGAGCTCACTGATCGCGAATCTCGAGGCTTCACAATTGCCGATCCTGTCTGAGGAGCTCGCCTACGATCATCCCGAGCTCGCGATGCTGGCGCCAAGCGTCGCCGGAATGCTCCTGCTTCCGCTCGGCAGTGAAGGAAGCTACATCGCGTGGTTTCGGCAGGAGATCTCTAAGTCGGTGAACTGGTTGGGTGAGCAATCACCCGAGAACCGGGTGACTCCGCTGTCCCCCCGTAGCTCCTTCTCGTCCTGGACCCAGAGCGTTCATGGATCCTCAGCCCGTTGGGACGGTCTCGAGGTAGAGGCCGCCGAACTCACTCGCGACCTTGACGGGGTGCTACTGCGCCGGACCGAGTCGAAGCTTGCAGCCCTCGCTCTTCACGATCCACTCACGGGGCTTCCGAACCGGCGACTATTCACCGACAGGCTCGAACAAGCGCTGGCCAAATACGCCCGCGGTGAAGAACTGGCAATTTTGTTCATCGATCTTGACCGTTTCAAAACCGTCAACGACACCTACGGGCACGCGGTCGGGGATGTCCTCATCTCCCACGTGGCCGCCCGGATTGTTGCGACAACCCGGGCGCAGGACACGGTCGCACGCCTCGGCGGAGACGAGTTCGTGGTCCTCTGCGAAAACATGACTGGAGAAGAGGCGGATGTCATCTCCCGTCGCATCGGCGACGCGATCAGCGAACCCCTCCACACAGGCGACGTGACGTTATCCATCACGGCCTCGATCGGGGTCACGGTAGCCAATTTCAGTTTCAGCGCCGACGACTTATTGCGGCAGGCCGACACCGCGATGTATCGAGCGAAACAGAGAGGGCGCAACCAGACTTCGCGCTGAGCGCCCGTCAAAGAATCCTCGCTATTGCAGCCGTCGGCACGTGCAGTTCGTCCGCGGCTGCCTGATTGGCAGGTCATGCCAGGACAATTCCGTTCCAGGCTCTCTTGCCACCGCACGAAGTTCCAGTCGCGATGGCGAGGGACAGTCGGCTTCACTTTCGAGCGCCATAACAACTCTGATAATCATGAATCAGGCTCCCGGGTGCAAACGCAGTCCCGTCGTGAATCGCCATGTCGCCGGACTACGTCACATTCTTACCGTCGTGAGATCTGTCGTTGCGCTCGTGATGATCTAACCGGCCGATACCGGCAACACGAGCGACGCCCCCGGGCTTGCGTCACAAAAAGCAAATCCTCGGCCACCGTCATGTCGGCCGAGGATTCGCACGTCGAGCAGTGCCGTGCCTACGGCGCGAGAATGCCCGTCAGCTGGCTTGCCATGGTTGTTCTACTTATCGGTTCCCGTGTTGTTGTCCGATTCGGGCGAGTGTGAGCTTTCGCCGTTGTCATGAGCGGCATCGGAGACGGACGAGCCGAAGGTGCGGCCGTCCTTGTTTGGGTCTTTAGCGCCCGTGGATACCGACTTCCCGAAGTTGTCGGGGTGTTCGGTCTCCGACGGGTCTGGGGATTCGGTCGGGTCAGAGGTAGGGCCCTCGTCACTGTTGCTGGTGGGCACGTTCGACGGTTCGGGCGTATCCGACGGTTCCGGCGTATCCGACGGTTCCGGGGTTTCGGTCGGGTTAGAGGTTGAGCCCTCGTCACTGTTGCCGACGGGCACGACGCTGGATACGACCGTGTTGAAGACGTGTTGCGCGCCAGGCGGGAGAATCCCGGCGGCGGCGGCTCCTGTTGTTGCGGCCACTGCGACACCCGCTCCGAGTGCGATCTTCGCGGCGAGACCTAGTCCTGCAATCCATGAAAACACTGTGACTCTCCTTCTCTGCGCACCGGATGCCGGTTGCGTCTGCGTGTGAGATGAGAGCTGGACGGGTGCTGTTGGTTGCAAGCGCGCGGCCAGTTCGGCCGATGGTGCTGCAACGGTTTCGTGGGCAGCCGACCGAAACTCCGCGATTGACTGTGCGAGTGGCGCCAAGTCAGGTCGTAGCTCCGGCGCGCGTCCCGAGAGGATCGCGTGGGCGTCCTCGTCAGAAATCCGTCGTGTTCTCATCTCACTACCTGCCATCGTCTACGTCGTGCTCAGGGGTACGGGTTGGAGCCATTTTTTTTCGTAATCTTTCCAGGGCACGTCGCTGCAGGGCTTTGACCGCTCCCGGGCGCTTGTCGAGCACCTCGGCGATTTGCTCGACGGTCAGATCGCTGACAATACGAAGCACCATCACGTCCCGCTGATCTGAAGGCAGGGCATCCAACAGGGACAAGGTTTCGTTATGGCCCGCACGATCGATTGCGTTCTGCTCGGCGCTTGGTGTGCCTCGAGTGTCGGTCTCGGCATCCCACCGTTCATTTTCTCCGCGGCGTGTGCGGGTTCGAAACTCGTCGACGAGTCGACGATAGGCGACGGAGAACAGAAACGACCGAAACTGGGCCTCGCCGCCCACGAACGTCGGCAGCCGGTCGAACACCGCGATGAACACCTCGCTTGTGAGATCTTCCGGTTCACGAGCACCGCGGGCTCTAAGAAACGCCGCCACGGCAGGCGAATACTCGACCCATAGGCTTGCTGACCCCCACCCCGCACCCGTCTGCGCGGCGGCGAGGACAGCAGAAAAATGCTCGTCGTGCTGACCGTGTTGGGCTGGTGAAGTCACCGCCGGATGCTATCAGCCACCTCATGGGCATCGTCCGAGTTACCGCATCACAAACACGTGACCCCCAAACGAGTGTGGGTTTGGTGTCGCCCGGAAGCACCTGAAGACTCTCGCATTCACGCATGGCTCACCCAATCCGCTCGATGTGGCGTCGCTTTACTTTTTCGCCGGTTGGTATTGCGGGAATTCTGACGTCCAGGCGCACTCGCACCGACCAGCCTGACTAGCTGGACAGGCGGCTTTGCTCAGAATCTGCACGCGGTAAGTGCGGGCGCACATGTGGAATCGTGATTCCCAGGACGCTTTCGACTCCGGCAACGAAACGCTGTCCGTCGCCGGAGGCCGCGAGCGCTTGCCCCTGAGACGTGAGGCGATGTTTTAGTATTCCCCCCAAGTGAAGGAGCGCTCTTTCTCCGGCGATGTCGAGCTTGCCGAGATTCTTCAGGCGGGAGATTTCGTCATCGACAATGTCTGCGATGTACGCGCGAACTGCGACTACCGCGGGCGAGACATCGTGGGCTTTCGAGTTGGTGGCGAATCGGTTAGCCGCGGCGCGCACGATTTCGTGGGCGTAAGCCAACGTGGAGAGTTCATCTATCGGCGCATGGATCCTGATTGTTTCCAAATCGAGCAGCTCGATGCCGGGCAGTGCGCCGACGTCGGGATCAATGTTCCGAGGAAGGCCGAGATCGATCAGGATCTGGCGCGCGGGAATGTTCTCGTGCGCCGCCTTTGCGGCGACCTCACGTCCGCGTTCGATCATCCGAGCATCAAGGGCGAATGCCGACGCCGTTGTGCACGTCACGATCACATCGGAGACTGCGACCGCACTAGCGAAGCCTTCCTCCTCGATCAAAGACAGGTCATGCGTGAGCGCGAATTGCCTGCCTCGTCCCGAGATCGAGTAGAGCCTCACATCCCGAACACCGAGATCTCGCATTGCCGCCAGGGAGGCTGCGGCATATCGCCCAGTTCCCACGAGCAGAACCCGTGTCGCGCTCCAGTCAGAGACTCGGCTGGATGCCAGTTGAAGCGCAAGTCGAACGATCGAGCGTCCCGCTTGCGAAACCTGCGCAGCGTTTCTCACTTCCCGTGACGCCTCCGTTGCTCGCTGAAAAAGTCGCTCCAGGCCGGAGCTCGCGGTTCCTTCGGCCCGTGATGTCTCGATCGAGCGCCGAACCTGTCCGGCGATCTCGTCTTCGCCGAGTGCGACCGACTCAAGACCCGACGCGACCGAAAACAAGTGCTGTGCCACCGCGGTGCCGTGGGCGAATTCGACCGAATCACGCATCTCTCGTGCGCCAAGGCCGGCGTGCTTTGCCAGTTGGTCAATGGCACCTCCAACGGCGGGTACCGGGGAAGCCCAGTCGTCTTCCTCAACCAGATCGAAGTACGCCTCGAAGCGGTTGCAGGTTGAGACGATGACAACGCCGCGGATCGTGTCGTGCGCATCGGCCAGAGAACGACTCAGCCCGGCATTTGAGGCAGAGAGTTTCTCGAGCGTCTCAAATGAGGTGTTCTTATGAGTCGCGGAGATGGATACCAGCACAAGGGTGAACTTTACGCCCGATTGACGTCAGAGGTTAATCGATTAGTCTCGAAGAGGTTGGCGACGCATGGTGTCGATGGACAATGACTAAAAGTCGCTGAAAGGCAGGTTCTGTGCTGCTCTCTGCCGAGCATCCACTCGTCTCGGGGTCGACCGCGGACTCGCTCCTCGTGCGGGCCCTGCGCGGCGTTCGAACCGAAGTCACGCCGGTCTGGTTCATGCGCCAAGCTGGCCGGTCCTTGCCGGAATATCGCGCACTGCGCAACACAAATGGCATGCTCGAAGCGTGTTTGACCCCTGCGCTATCCAGCGAGATAACACTTCAACCCGTGCGCCGTCACAAGGTCGACGCCGGGATCTTCTTCAGTGACATTGTCGTTCCGCTCAAGCTGATGGGTCTCGGGGTCGATATCGTCGCTGGGCGCGGTCCCGTGTTCGAGGCACCGGCTGACTCGGCGGCGGCGCTCGCGCGGATCACGTCTATCGATCCACTTGAGCTTTTTCAAAGGGCTGACGAGGTGCGGCGCGGGGTTGAGTTGAGCGTCGCCATGCTCGGCGATGAAAGTGCGGTTCGAGGCGAACCGATCCCACTCATTGGCTTTGCCGGGGCGCCCTTCACTCTCGCCGCGTACATCGTTGAGGGTGGCCCATCGAAGGACCATTTCGCCGCACGGCGGTTACAGCGCGAGGACCCGGTGGCCTGGGCCGAGCTCATGGCATGGACCGCCGATGTGACGGGCGCGTTTCTCTCGGTGCAAGTGCAAGCCGGCGCAAGTGCGGCGCAGCTCTTCGACTCCTGGGCAGGTTCGCTGTCGCGCACCACGTACCGAAACCATTCGAAGTGGGCGTCCCGCAGGGCGCTCGACGCGGTGCGTCAATGGGAAGTAGCAGGGGCTGCCGACGGGCCGACGACGGTGCCCGTGATTCACTTCGGGGTCGGTACCGGAGAGTTGCTCTCAGATATGGCCGACATCGGTGCAGATGCGCTCGGAATTGACTACCGGATCACCCTCGCCGAAGCGGCCGTGCGGATCGGTCGAGACATTCCTCTCCAGGGAAACCTGGACCCAGCCGATCTCTTCTCACCCGAAGAGTCGCTCAAGGCGGAGGTTCATCGCATTCTCGAGGACGGCCTGGCCGCACCCTCACACGTCTTCAACCTCGGTCACGGGGTGCCTCAGGAAGCAAACCCTGAGGTTCTGACCCGGGTTGTGGAGATGGTTCATGAATGGCGGGCGCAACCGGGGACTCGCGGATGACGGCAACAATCGATTGCGAAGCGGTCGTCATCGGGGCGGGCATCGCGGGGCTCGTCTCGGCTGTTCGGCTCCAGCGCGCCGGGATTCAAACGTTGCTCATCGAAGAGCGAGATTCCGTTGGGGGTTTGCTCACGCCCACGTTCCTGGGTGACACGGTCGTGGATGCCGGTGCCGAGTCGTTCGCCACCCGCAACTCCAGTGTGAGTGAGCTCATCGACGAGTTCGGACTCAGCCTCAGCGTCGTCTCTCCCTCGCCAGCCGGCGCCATGCTGGTCGCGAGATCCCGTCGTGGACGGCTGCGCCGCACCGCGTTGCCGCGCGCGACAGTCCTCGGAATACCCAGCCGCCCGTGGGCTCGCGATGTGCGGGCAGCTCTTGGATTTACGGGCTCGCTTCGCGCGTGCCTCGACGCAGTCATCCCGCGGACTGCGGGTAGCGGTGCGAGGAGCATCGGCGAGCTGGCTCAACTTCGAATGGGGCGACGAGTTCGCTCGACGTTGGTCGACCCGATCGCTCGGAGCGTCTACTCAACGGCGGCGAACGAGCTCGACATTGACACCGTGGCGCCGCGACTTCGCGCGGAGCTCGCTGAGCATGGCTCACTCGCCCGCGCCGCGGCTAGCCTGACGTCGGGCATCAAGCCGGGCAGTGCGGTCAACGGTGTCGTGGGCGGCCTTTTCACGCTCGCCGCCGAACTGGCTGCTGCCTTTACCTCCTATGGGGGAGAGCTCGTGACTGGCGCGCGCGCGGGCGCGCTCTCGTTTTCCGAGTCGGGTGGGATCTCCGTGCTTGCCGACCAGCACGGAACGCGCCGGGCGATCATCGCCCGTGAAGTGATTGTGGCCACTCCAGGCCCGCAAGCTGCTGTGCTTACCCGCGGATGCGCCAGTGGTTTGAGCGATGTCCTCGGCGCGGCGGTCTTTCGCGGGGTGACGGTCGTATGCATTCGACTCGTCGCTCCAGCGCTCGACTCATTCCCCGTTGGCTCTGGTGTCATCATCGCGGAAAGCGCCGCGACGCGCTCGAAAGCGCTGACCCACCTGAACGCGAAATGGGAGTGGTACCAACTCCCGACGCACGAACACGTGCTGCGTCTCTCATTCGACGGTGCCGACCCGGAGACGCTGCGTCTCGCCGGCGATCGCGATCAGCTTGCGTCAGAGCTGTCGATCATTACCGGAGTTTCCATCGCACGCAAATCAATCATTGACGTCACCGTCATCCCGTGGCCGGACGCCATCGTGCCGCTCGATGGGGAAACTCGTCGAGCTCTCTCGCTGGCCATCGCGGCCGCGGCGAGAGACAACATCACATGCGTTGGATCGTGGGCCTCGGGAACCGGGCTGGCCACGGTCATCCCTTACTCCACGGCCGCAGCCGACCGGGTCATTGGCCGTCTACGCCAAGCCATCGCTACAAAAGAAAGAGAACAGTGAGCGTCGAATCATCTCCAGAAACCAACCCGACCGGCTTCACATTGTTTGCCGTGCTCGCTCGCTCGCGGTCCCAGGCAACCCCGGACGTGAGCGACGAATCCGTGGCAGAACTGCAGAGCATTGAGTCGGCCCCCCTCCCCACCGGAGTGGTAGTTCGCGGGCTATACGACGTGTCGGGAATGCGGGGATCTGCAGAAGTCATGATCTGGTTGCACGGTGACCGGCCAGAAGACCTCCAACGAGCACTCAGGTCGTTACGCCGTTCACAAATGCTCGGCACACTTGATTGCGAATGGAGCGCCATGGGTGTGCACCGTGAAGCCGAGTTCAATAAGCGCCATGTTCCCGGATTTCTGCGGGGTGAAGGCGCGCGGGCGTGGTTGTGCCTTTATCCGTTCGATCGCAGCTACGAGTGGTACCTACTCGACGAGAGTGAGCGCAGCGCCCTTCTCGCCGAGCACGGCATGAAGGCTGCTCCCTACACCGATATCGTCGCGAACACCGTCTCGACGTTTGCGCTCAGCGATTACGAGTGGCTACTCCCGATGGAAAGTGACAACCTCGTGAGCCTCGTCGACATGATGCGCGCTCTGCGCGCGACAGGGGCTCGACGACACGTTCGGGGAGAGGTGCCGTTCTACACCGGTCGACGCGTCTCCGCCGCGGAGCTTGCGGAGGTACTTTCTTGATCGCCGCCGACTTCACGGACAAGCCGGTGCCGGCAACCGGCGCCTATCGTGCACCCGGTGCTGCGGTTGCGTCGGCGACGCTCGAAGCAGAATCCGGGGCGCCCTATATCGAGACGCCCACCGCCTACGATGCCGTGCTCTTACTCGGCTTCGGTGGTCCCGAGGGCCAGGATGATGTCATTCCATTCCTGCGCAACGTGACTCGCGGGCGCGGGATCCCCGACGAACGCCTCGAGGAAGTGGCGCAACATTACCGCCATTTCGGCGGCATTTCACCCATCAATCAACAAAACAGAGACCTCAAGGCCGCCCTAACCCAGGAGCTCGACGTTCGCGGTCTCTCTCTGCCGGTGTATTGGGGCAATCGCAATTGGGCCCCGTACATCAGTGGCGCTCTCCAGGAACTTCACGATGACGGCCACCGAAACGTACTCGCGATCGCGACGAGCGCGTACAGCTCATTCTCGTCATGCCGTCAGTATCGCGAAGACCTCGCAGATGCGCTGGAGGCCACGTCACTAGGGAGCACGCTGCGAATCGACAAAGTGCGGCAGTTCTTCGATCATCCCGGCTTCGTCGCCCCATTCGCCGAGGGCCTGGGGTCTGCCATTGAGACCCTGCAAGCAGAGCACCCGGACTGGGATCTCTCCCGTGACGTCGAAGTACTCTTCTCCACACATTCCATCCCGCAGTCCGACGCTGACCGCAGTGGCCCGCCTGAGCTAGCTTTCGGATCCGGCGGCGCGTACGTTGCCCAGCATCGCGCTGTCGCGGAAGTGGTCATGGCGGTCTCGGGGCTGTCATCGCCATGGCAATTGGTATTCCAGAGCCGATCTGGCCCACCGACAGTGCCGTGGCTCGAGCCCGACATCAACGATGCAATCCGTGAACTCCCGGCCTCCGGACGAAAAGCAGTGATCGTGGTGCCCCTGGGCTTCGTGAGCGACCATATGGAAGTCATGTGGGACCTCGACACCGAAGCGGTGGAAACTGCACACGAGGTGGGTTTGTGGGTGACTCGCACTGCTACCCCCGGCACCAGTCCGGGCTACGTGGCGGGCCTCGTCGATCTGATCGAGGAGCGCATTAACGGCACTCCACAGTCGCAGCGACCGCACGAAACCGCGCTCGGACCGTGGTTTGATGTCTGTCGAACGTCATGCTGCGAGAATCTCCGATTGGGATTTAAACCAGCGCTGGCCGGCCTGGCGCCGTGACGCACACATTGCGCTTGGGCACACGCGCAAGTCAGCTTGCGCTAACCCAGTCTCAGTGGTGCGCTGATCAGGTCCGGCAGGTCACAGGGCTCGACGTTGAACTCGTGCGCATCACGACCACGGGTGACATTACCGAAGGTTCACTCGCCTCACTCGGCGGAACCGGTGTTTTCGCAAGCGCGCTGCGCGATTCTCTCCTGGCAGGAGAGTGTGATCTCATCGTTCATTCGCTCAAAGATCTGCCCACCGCGGACTTTCCGGGCCTCACGATTGCGGCCATTCCCACCCGGGAAGCGTCGAACGACACCCTCTGCTCTTCCGACGGATCAACGCTGGAGCAGCTTGCAGAGGGAGCAAGGGTGGGAACGAGTTCGCCACGTCGTGCCGCGCAAGTCGCCCACGCCCGCCCCGATGTTGTCTTGGCAGACATTCGCGGCAACGTCGATACCCGCTTAGCCAAGGTGCAATCAGGGGAGTACGACGCGGTAATCCTCGCGGTCGCCGGCTTGCGACGACTTGGACGCACAGACGCCATCAGCGAACAATTCGAGCTGACAACGTGGCCCACCTCGGCTGGCCAAGGAGCGCTTGGCATCGAATGTCGAGCAGCGGCTAGCGACAGCGGGCTCCGGGAGTTGATCGCCAGTCTCACGCACGGTACATCGTTCATGACGAGCATGCTCGAACGCCAAGTGCTCACTCAGCTTGAGGCGGGATGCTCCGCACCCGTGGGTATTTCAGCGATCGTCAGCGGGCACATGGTCTCGGTAATCACGGCGGTCTACGCGAACGAACGAGAGGATTCACTTCACCTGCGAAACAGCTTTCGGTTGTCAGAGCTGGCCACCGCCAGTGCTCGCACACAGGCGGCCGCCACGATCGTCGCTGAACTTGTGGCGATGGGATTGTCTAGAATTCCCGCGTTCTCGCAAGGCTGGGACTGAACGGGTGAGTAGCGGATTGGCTGGTCGACGCGTGCTCGTTCCTCGTGCGGGTGCGTGGGGAGTTCGAGTCTCGGCGCAGTGCGAAGAGCGCGGGGCCACAGCGGTGATTGCACCCCTCATCGAAACTCGTCCACCGCATGACCTTGCGGCCCTCGAGCGATTCATGGCGGCACTGGTTGGGGGTCACTATTCGTGGTTGTTTATCACGAGCTCGGCCAGCGTTGACGTGTTGCGCCGGTATTCCGTTGCAATCCCGGAATCCACATCGATCGCCGCTGTCGGCGAGTCGACTCGCCGCTCACTTGAGGACGCCGGGTACCCGGTGGCATTCGTGCCGACCGGGCCATCTTCATCCAGGGCACTGATCGAGCAATGGAAGGACCACACCAGAGGTCTGGCGGGAGAAGCGATGCTCGTGATGCGCTCCGACCTCGCACCGGCGACAGTCAGTGACGAGCTGCTGCTTGCCGGTCACTCAGTGGACGTGTGTATCGCGTATCGCACCGTCAGCATTGATCTCGCTGCCGAGATCCGGCGGGAGGTGGTCAAAGGCTCTTTTGACGTGATACTCGTCACCTCGCACAGCGTCGCGATGGAACTGTCACGGCAGCTTGAGTCGGTGCCCTCAGCAACCCTCTTTGCGTGCCTCGGACCCGGAACTGCCCGCGAGGCCAAGCGACTCGGGTTGTGGCCCCTTGTCACGGCGACCGACCAGCGCATTGACTCGCTGCTCGACGAGATTGCCTCTTTCTACCTGCATGGCGCGACCGAAGGGCACACCTCATGACTGGATTTCCCCAAGTTCGACCACGACGACTCCGGCAGTCCCGTGCATTCCGCCAGTTGGTGAGCGAGCATGACCTTCATCCCCGCCGCCTCGTGCTTCCCGTCTTCGTGCGTGAGGACATAGAGTCGCCACGGCCGATTTCCTCGATGCCCGGGGTTTTCCAGCACACTCTGGAAAGTCTTCGCGGCGTCGTCGCCGAGGCTGTCGAGGCCGGGATCGGCGGCGTGATGATCTTCGGCGTGCCGGCCGTGCGGGATGCACGCGGCACCGAATCGACTGCTCCCAGCGGGATTCTGAACCGCGCGATCCGGGTAGCCGTTGACGCTGCTCGAGGTGGGTTGGTAGTGCAGAGCGACCTGTGCCTTGACGAATTCACCGATCACGGCCACTGCGGAATCCTCGATGCCGAGGGAAACGTCGACAATGACGCGACTCTCGAAATCTACGCCGAAATGGCGCTAGCTCAGGCAGAAGCGGGCTCACAGCTGCTCGGTCTCTCGGGAATGATGGACGGTCAGGTCGGTGCGATCCGCAGCGCTCTTGATCGAGCTGGCCAGTTGGATGTTGCGATCCTCGCCTATTCTGCGAAGTACGCTTCGTCGTTCTACGGCCCGTTCCGTGAAGCTGTCGACTCGCAACTGACCGGTCACCGCAGAACGTATCAACTCGACCCAGCGAATTCGAGGGAGGGTGCTCGAGAGGCCGAGCTTGACATCGCGGAAGGTGCCGACATCGTCATGGTGAAGCCCGCGGGACCGTACCTCGATGTGCTTGCCCGGGTCGCACAGGCGAGCACGGTACCCGTCTGGGCCTACCAGGTCTCTGGAGAGTTCGCGATGATTGAGGCCGCGGCAGAGCGCGGGTGGATCGACCGAACTCGAGCCATCATGGAGAGCCTCGTGGGCATCAGACGGTCGGGTGCCGATGCGATCCTGACCTATTGGGCGCTCGAAGCTGCCGCTTTGCTGCGCGAAGGGCCAGTTTCGTGAGCGCAAACGAAGCATCGTTCGAGCGTGCCAAGCGAGTAATCCCCGGAGGGGTGAATTCTCCCGTTCGCGCATTTCGTTCCGTTGGGGGGACACCCCGATTCATCGTCGACGCATACGGCCCGTATGTGAGGGATGCTGACGGCATCGAGTACGTGGATCTTGTTTCCAGCTGGGGTCCCGCGCTGCTTGGCCATGCCCGCGAGGAGGTCGTCGGGGCGGTAATCGCCGCCGCGCGCCGCGGGTTGTCGTTTGGTGCGAGCACTCCCGCGGAGACTGAGCTCGCGGAGTTGATCGTTTCGCGAGTCGAGCCCGTCGAGATGGTGCGACTCGTTTCTACCGGTACCGAAGCAACGATGACCGCCATTCGATTGGCGCGCGCGGTCGCAGGGCGCGATCTTCTCGTGAAGTTCTCGGGCCATTATCACGGTCATTCGGATGGCCTTCTCGCGCAGGCAGGATCAGGTCTTGCGACGTTCGCGCTGCCCGGGTCCGCAGGTGTCCCCGCGGCCATTGCCGCTCAGACACTTGTGATCCCCTATAACGATCGCGCGGCTCTCGAAGAGGTCTTCGCGGAATTCCCAAATCAGATCGCTGCTGTCATCACGGAGGCTGCCGCCGCGAACATGGGAGTGGTGCCGCCGCAGCCGAACATGAACGCGTTCATCACAGAGATCGCGCACAAGAACGGTGCGCTCGTGGTCAGCGATGAAGTGCTCACGGGATTCCGAGTCCATCCTGCTGGGTTCTGGGGTTTTGAGCACGAGCGCGGGGCGGACTACGTGCCCGATCTCTTCACCTTCGGCAAAGTCATTGGCGGCGGCTTGCCTGTTGCGGCGGTGGGCGGTCGACGCGAGACTATGGAGCAGCTCGCGCCGCTCGGTCCGGTCTATCAAGCGGGAACCCTCTCCGGAAATCCGGTTGCGGTTGCCGCCGGGCTCGCAACGTTGCAACTGGCAACCAGCGACATCTATGCCGCGCTCGACGCCACGGCGGTCACGATTGCGCGCGCCGTTAGTGACGAACTCACTCGGGCGGGAGTCGCGCACAGCGCCCAGACCGCGGGAAATCTCTTCAGCTTCTTCTTTGGCGAGAAGGTGAAGGGCGGCGTGGTCAATTTTGAACAAGCCCAGACTCAAGAGTCCTACCGATACTCGGCCTTCTTCCAGTCAATGCTCGAGCAGGGTGTCTCACTTCCCCCGTCAGCCTTTGAGGCGTGGTTCGTGTCGGCGGCCCACACCGACGCATCCATTGATCGGATTCTCAGCGCACTACCCGCAGCCGCAGCCGCAGCCGCTTCGGCGGTCGATCCCAGGGGCTAGATGCCCGCGGAGATTCCGTCCAGTACTTCCCACGGCAGCTCGACCCGCACGGCTTCGCCCGTTCGGTCGGCGACGGCATTGATGAGGGCGTCAAATGAATAGGTTGCAACTAACTCGGGGTGAAACACAATCGAGGTGATTCCGGCCGATGCAGCGCTAAGAGAGGCGGGGGTGACCGCAGCGATGAGACGGACATCTCCAGGCACGGTACGACCTCGATCGTGGATCGCCGCGACGATCGCCGGACCCTCTTCGTAAAAGGAATAGATAGCGTCGCAGCCGGCGTCGAGCAGCTCGTTCACCCGCTCGATGGTGTCGGTTCGCCCATAGTTACCCCGTACAACGATCGGAACTCTGTGACGCTCGGCGCACCAACTCAGGTAAACATCCTCGGCAACCTCATCGGACTTGATGCCGCGACGTTCAGTAAGAAGGCCGATTGCCATAGCACCTGCGCGGCTAAGAAGGTCCAGTGCGTGGCGCGTAAAAGAGGCGTATCCGGTGTCGATTACAACATCAAAACGCTCGTCGAGAACGTCGTTGGTCAGTACTGGGATGCCCAGGCGGAACGCCTCGAGTAGCGATGGTTCATCGTTTGCGATGTCGAGAAAGAACAACGCGTCGATGCGCGATGTCTCCACGAGACTGGACTGGTCCTCAGGGATCACCGTCACCGAATACCCACGTTTTGCAGCCTCCGACACGACCGAGTACAACTGCTCGGCGCTGTATCCGCCCCACCGACGCGGAGAATAGGGGTCCCGATCGGGAACCATGACGAACCCGATCGTATTGGTTGTGCGTCGCCGCAATGCCGCGGCTTGATGGTTGGGCCGGTAGTTCAGTTTCTCGGCGGCCTCACGCACTCTCGTTCGGGTCAACTCGCTCATCTTGCCTTTGCCGACCAGGGCATGCGAAGCCGTGGCGGTGGACACCGCCGCGAGCGCCGCGACATCCTGCAAGGTAGCCCTGCGCTGGGGCTGGTTAGCTAACCCAGTCGCCATCATTGATCCCCTCAGCCCGACGCAGTGCTCCCAGTATCCCGTACCTGACTCGAACATTGCCCGTACCCCCAACTGACACCCGTAGTGCGAAGCTTTTGGAATGAAGCGTGAGCAGCAGCGCAGAGAAATGATTCCGTCACAGTGAGCGCGATCGAGCCGGTTGCCGGCAAGTCGACTCGGCGCGGGCGCGCCAGCGCGTGGATCCGCGGGCACCGGGTTTTCGCCATCGTCGCGGGGGTGCTCGTGCTCTCCCTCATCGCGCTCGGCGTGAGCTACGGCGTCGCCCAGCTGCGCCCCGGCCTCGCCGGCACGACGACCGCAGCACCTGCCGACGAGGCCGGCATCAGCAAGATCAAGCACGTCGTCGTGATCATGCAGGAGAATCGCTCATTCGACAGCTACTTCGGTACCTACCCCGGCGCTGACGGCATCCCGATGACCAGCGGCGTGCCGACGGTGTGCTCGCCAGACCCGGTGAGCGGAACGTGTATCCAGCCGTATCACGACCCGACTGACAAGAACTCGGGCGGTCCGCATGGCGAGACCAATGCCACGGCCGACATCAATGGCGGCGCGATGAACGGCTTCGTCGGCCAGGCCGTGGGGGCAAAGAAGGCATGCGTCGCGAACGACCCAGCGTGCGCCGGCGGTGGCGCGACTGACGTCATGGGATACAAGACCGGCGCAGACATCCCGAATTATTGGATGTACGCCAAGAACTACGTGCTGCAGGACCACATGTTCGAGTCGAACGCGTCGTGGAGCCTACCCTCGCACCTGTACATGGTCTCGGAGTGGTCGGCCAAGTGCAGCACCGTCGGCGATCCGCAGAGTTGCGTGAACGCGCTGCAGAGCCCCGGTGATCCGCCTGACTTCAAGTCTGTGAAGGGCACGATCATCGGAAAGTGCAGCGCCGGTGAGAAGGATGCAGCATGCCGGTCAGCCCTGCTCGCCGCCGGAATCACGCAGGACATGGCCGACCAACTGCACACCCTTATCAAGCAGAACTGCGCTGTGAGCGATTCGCTCGCGGCCTGCCAGGCTGCGATTGATGGGGCGGCGATTCCGGATTCGCTGAAGAAACAGCTGACCGAGGCATCGAGCAAGCTTGCCCCACCCGACTACGCCTGGACCGACCTGACCTACCTGCTGCACGCCAAGAACGTGCCGTGGGGTTACTACGTCTTTAATGGCACGGAGCCCGATTGCCAGAATGATTCTGCCGAAACCTGCGCGCCCGTCGCCCAGAACGCGACAACTCCCGGCATCTGGAACCCGCTGCCGTACTTCGACACTGTGCGCGAAGACGGACAGCTCGGCAACATCCAGTCGCTCACCAATTTCTACACCGCGGCGAAAAATGGAACCTTGCCTGCGGTCAGCTGGATCAATCCGACGGGCGCGGTCAGCGAGCATCCGCCGGCCCTGGTGAGCACCGGCCAGGACTACGTGACCGGCCTCATCAACACGATAATGTCCGGGCCCGACTGGAACAGCACGGCTATATTCCTGTCGTGGGATGACTGGGGTGGCTTCTACGATCATGTGGTGCCGCCGGTGGTTGACCAGAACGGTTACGGCTTGCGGGTGCCCGGCCTCGTGATCAGTGCGTATGCGAAGCAGGGCTTCATCGACCACCAGACGCTCAGCCACGATGCCTACGTGAAATTCATCGAGGACGACTTCCTCGGTGGGCAACGCCTGGACCCGGCGACGGATGGTCGTCCAGATCCGAGACCGGACGTGCGCGAGAACAACCCGCAACTGGGCAACCTCGTCAACGACTTCGACTTCACGCAACCCCCGCGCCCGCCCACGCTCATCCGAGGCGGGGTGACGTACTAGGAGCGCTCACCCTCGCGGGTTCTCAGGGAGTGGTTGTCTCGGCGACCGCAAGGAGCCTCTGAACATTCCACTGGATCCGTTCCGGCATGCCGATTTACAGCGTGTGAGAGGCGGGGCCCGATGCGTTGCCTTGTCGACTCGTTCGGCCCGGTCGCCACCCAGCGGTTCGAGACTGTAGATCCTGTGTGCTTTTCCGCGGCCGCCGTCAGAGGTCGATGATTTGCACCGGGACATCAGCGTCCTCGTTAACATAATTCGAGGCACAAATCCGGTGGTAGCCGTCCGCGATTTGGGCGACACGCCCCTTGTCCAGGCGGCCGCGGACGATCAAACAGGGCGACAACGCACTACCGGCGGCGACACGCGCGAGTTCCTTCTTCACATCCGGGTTAGTACGCGGCAACAGCGCTAGACCGGATGCCCGCAAAAGATCCTTCGCCTTGAACGTGACGCTTTTCGTCGTGGACAGATCCTTCACCAACGCCCGGACAGCTTTCGGCTTCATATTCAGCGAAAGAAACGAGCGCGCTGCGGCGTAGTCCTTGAACGCTGGCTTCGACAACCAACGCACCGGGATTGTGGGGGCGGGGTCACCCTTGGGAGAGGTCAACCCACGCTGCGCTGAAACAGTTGTAGTCATTTTCGGATCCTCCAGGTTGTCGTCGTAATTACCTGTCAGCATGCTAACCCCGCTCAGTGACCCCGTCGACGGGGTCACTGAGCGCATGCCGAAGATCCACGCCTTGTCCCCGGGCAAACCTCGAAAGAGTACCCGCGGGCCGCCGTGGGTGATGATGATCGCGAACGCCGAGACGAGCGCGCCGTGTCTCTGTTCTCTATGGTGCGGCAGGGCCGCCCGGGCGTCCACGTCGCGCGCCATTGGCCTCGGAGATCGACCGCGAACATCCGGAACCGGGCGGTGAGGATTCGCATAACCGCCTCGTATCCCCACCACGATTCTGTCTGCGCCGAGATCAGCAGCAGCGCCGACCGTACTGGGTCGCCGAGGGTCGTGTAGTTCATGCGGATCTCGTCTAGGTCAATGACGCTGCCCAGATATGGCGTGCCGCACAAAGATGCTTTCGTGGTCGGCCACTGCCAGGCCGGGCCTCATGCCGATACCCCGACCTGAGCGCTGACAGCGCCCCACAATTTGTTCGCCGACACCGCATCAAGCCCGGCCTTTGCAGGCTTTCGCACGACAGGGTGCCCCTTGATGCTACCGAGGCCGTTCGGGCCGACGTAGGCGTTTCCCGGCACGTCCTGCGTCGCGGCGAACAGGGTGGGCAGGGCACCGCGCTCTGGATCGTTCAGAAGGAACGAGAACCGGTTGATTGCGCTCGATGACGAATGGGCGGCGAGGGTCGTCGTCGCGATGCCGGGGTGGGCCAGAACGGAACGGACGTTCGAACCGGCATCGCTCAGCCGACGCTGAAGCTCCAGGGAGAACAAGACGACGTGCAGTTTCGAGTCACTGTAGGCGTCCATGGGTTTGTAGGTGCGGATGTCCCAGTTGAGGTCATCGACGTTGAGGTGTCCCATGCGGTGCAGTTGGCTCGTGACCCAGACGATGCGATCGCTGATGAGCGGCAGCAGCAGGTTCGTCAGCAAGAACGGACCGAAGGAGTTCGTGGCCGTTTGAAGGTCCAGGTGATCCCTCGTGCGGATCAGGGGAACATCCATGATTCCTGCGTTGTTAACCAGGATGGCAAGGGGCCCCGTCCAGTCGGCCACGAAGTCGCGGATGCGGGTGAGGTCCGAAACGTCAAGAGATCGGACTTCGACATCGCCGGTCATCGCTCGTGCAACGTTGTGACCCTTCTGCACGTTTCGAACGGCGAGGACCACGTGGGCTCCCGCCTTAGCGAATTCTCGGGCGGCGATGAGGCCGATGCCGCTCGATGCACCCGTCACCACAACGGTCTTTCCCGTCATCCGCGGCATATCTGCCGTCGTCCACTTGGCCATGATGCCTCTCCTCGATTCGTGGCCATCCGTGTGACCGCTGAGATCAGTAGACACTGCGGCCAAACAGACAACCAGGACACGCTTACCCGCTGAATGCCATGCCCTGGATGCGGGCGACTCGACACGGCAGAGTGGGTGTCACGACAGCCGGAAGGAACTAGGCATGGATCAGCTCGAGGTCGGCCGCTTCATCCGATCGCGTCGCGACGCGTTGCAACCCGAAGACGTTGGGCTCCGGCGAGGGCCGCGGCGACGAACCGTCGGGTTGCGACGAGAGGAGCTCGCAGACCTGTCCGGCATGTCTGCCGACTACCTCGCCCGTCTCGAGCGCGGAAGCGGCCCGCAGCCGTCCGAGCAGATGATCGGCGCCCTCGCGCGAGGGCTCCGCCTCACCATCGACGAACGAGACTACCTACTTCTCCTCGCCGGCCATCAGCCACCCACGCGCCCCGGGACGAACAGTCACGTCAGCCCCGGCCTCATGCGGATCCTCGACAGCCTTACCAACACACCGGCCCAGGTCATGGGGCCGCTCGGCGAAACACTCGCCCAAAACGCCACAGCCGTCGCCCTTTTCGGAGAAGAGACGGCCCACGCGGGATTCAGCCGGAGCGCGGTCTACCGGTGGTTCACCGATCCCGCGGCACGATCGCTCTACCGACCGGAAGACCAGGAGCACCAGGGGCGCGTGCTGGTGTCCCTGCTCCGAGACGGAGCCGCCCGCTTCGGATCCGACATCACCACCCCGCTCGTGAATGCGCTACGGAAAGCGAGCACCGAATTCGCACCCCTCTGGGATGCAGCCGAAGTGGGCATCCGCCACTCCGAGGAGAAGCATTTCAGGCACCCAGAAGTCGGCGACCTCACCCTCTACTGCCAGATGGCTATCGACCCAGATCAATTGCAAACCCTCCTCGTGTTCACCACGACCCCTGGAACTGACAGCGTGGAGAAACTCCGAATGCTGACAGTCATCGGAACGTACGACGTCGTACCCGGCTAAGCGGGGCTCGGGCCGCCCCCCGAGGCAATGTTGCCGTTGTGTTCGCCTCAGCGAAACGTTCGGAGCACGCGCATAGCGGCGCGCACTAGTCCAAATATCAACCAGAATTGAAGCGATCCCAAGTCAAAGAATGTGATCGAGCGCCTATAGCCTGCTGGACGATACCGTTGCCCGCGCCACCCGTTACCAGCTCCAACGGAAAAATCACGAAAATAGACGCGAACCAGACGAATGCTTGAAGTCCCCAGGAAAGTATTGATAAGGCAACCAAAGGTGGCCCTCGCCTCAGCAGCTCCGCAGGCAAATAACAAAGGGACGCCGACGACAGTGACCGCGAGAGAATAGGCAAGCCACAGCACGACTGTGCGTCGCCTAAATTTCAACTCAATCCGTGACTCAACATCCATCAGGTGAATTCCTCAACGGTGCTGGCTAAGTTTCGTAGTCTCAGTAAACCTGCGAAGTAGAAGAATGCGATCGCCGAATAACAAAAGCAGTCTGTTGCGAAGCCGAGCCGAGCATTTTGCTGCTCACCGATCGCGGCCGACAGCGCGGAGAAAAGGGCGAGGAACACAAAGACGCATCCCAGCACTGCCGGGGATTTCCGACCCACGGCAACTCGCCACCATGGCCGTGGCGGCATCACCGGTTCCGACGCGCCCCGGAAGGCACGAACACCACACACCCAAAATGCGACACCGACGACGTCCCAACTCAAAAAAGCTATTTCTGGGGGAAGGAAATTTCCGACAAAACTTCCGACCCGCAACGTACTCCCGAACGTATTGCCTGGCCCCCATTTCGATGGTCGCGATGCTGCCTTGGTGTTCGTGTAGTTTGCGGTGAGCACCAACGTAGGCGTAGTCGGCTTGACCTGGGGAGTTATCAGGCACGGAAGAGTTCGCGGTGCTGGTGCCAATGTTGCCGGTGGCGGGCTCGATTGGTTGCCCGAATGGGTCGTAAGTGGCGCGGGCCCCGAGGCGCAGTCCCGTGCTGTCGGTCATAACTATCGCGTCACCGTGCAGGTTGGGGTATGACCAACTTGAACCGCCCGCGGCTAGCAGCGACACACTGACACCTCCGGGGAGGGATATTTCGCGTTGCACTAGGGCACCCGAACCATTGAGCACAGCGAAGAGAGTTCCGCCCGCACAGGTATAGCGAATTGTTGTCGCCGGCCCGCTAGGAGGCCGTGACCCAAAATAGTTTCAGTGCTGTCTTCTAAATCTTCATGATGAGTAGCTGGATGAGCACCACGATCAGCGGAATTGTGACCGCGAGTGCGGTGAGGATGATTCGCCGTCTCGTCACCCCGAACTTGGTGATCGGCTCCCGTTTCATTTCGGCATTAATCTACCTGAGTATTCAAGTGATCCGCCGATTCAGTCTGCTGCTGCCCACAGTGCCAATTCAACCGCATTCCGTTTGCTTAAGGTCACCCGCGCGATAGAAAAGATCACAGCACTCTTGCAGCACCGGGCGCCCTCCAAAAAAATCATGGGGCACCGATCAAGCCGTTACCCACTCGACCCGATAGGCGCGGACCGAGGCCGATGGATGATGCGCTGGAAGCCCACACTGAACACGTTCGCCATCACCTTCCAAAACCGCTGGCAGGCCGCGGAAACCAACTAATGAAAACCACCAGGAAAACCACCAGGAAAACCATTAACGAGATCGTCCCGATCGCGAATCCGGTGGTGACCGTTTAGGGGCAGGTATCGTGCTCCCATTCGATGCTGGACATGGGCCCGACGGGGTCGGCTAACGAGGCGCTCGCATTTCACGGGCATACATTCGGGACTGAGAAACCCAGACTGCGAAAGTCGCGATGACCGACAAAGCGCTGAACAATATCGAATTTAGGTCGCGGTTGAATGAAAGCACGATGAATGATCCGCCGCACATCGCCGAAATGACAATGGGCGCAGAATGCCACCCGCGACTCAAACCAATTAGGGCGGCAAGAGGAAAGACCACAGGGAGCGCAGCGACTAGTCCAACTTGCAGTAGTGCTGAGTAGGGCATTTCTTCAGCTGGCACTAACAATACCTTCCAGGAAATATGAAGAAAATTAACCGCCGTAAGTCCGATCATCAAGGCGACTGCAATTCGCGCAACTGTCACCGACGGCGGAGCTTGGTGTGGGGTACCGAAAATCAAACTGACCTCGGGCCTTCCGACGTTGGTGATCACAGTATCTAGTTAGGGAGAGGTGTCGTCACCCTGGACCTTTAAGAGCCGAGTACCGGCCCTATCGGGGAGAGCAGACGGAGTTGGTCGGTGAGCGCCGCAAGATCTTTCTCTCGCAAATAATTCAGCGGGGAGCCTTGCGTGCTTTGAACTTGAACTACCAAAGCTTTTCGTTCGGGTGCGAAATAGAATGCAATCCCGGAAAACCAACGTC